>CALVBV010000027.1 GCA_944325815.1 Candidatus Gastranaerophilales bacterium | reverse complement strand
GAACCAAGTTCAGCATGACAGTTATTGTCGGATTAATGTCCGACTTACAAATCTTATTTTTTACCGGACAGCAGTGCACAAGGGGCGGGTTAAGCTTAATCACTTGATCACCTGATCACTTAGTCACCTGGTCACTTCATTAACGCACGCTTCACTCCTCACACCTCACGCTTCACCTGGTAAAGTTGAGGAGTTGAGAAGTTTAGTAGTTTAGTAGTTTATAAGAAGTTATAAATGTTGAAAAGTGGAAAGGTTGAATAGTTGAGAAGTAGTTATAAATTTCTTAATCACTCAGTCACCTAGTCACTTAATCACTTCATTAACGCACGCTTCACGCCTCACGCCTCACGCGTCACCCAGTAAAGTTTAGTAGTTTAGAAGAAGTTTTTTTGTATTCTTCTTAATTCAACCCCCAAGCACCCCTCCCCGAAATCAGAGATTTCGACCCTCCCACAAGGGGCGGGTTAAGCTTAATCACTTGATCACCTGATCACTTAGTCACCTAATCACTTCATAAACGCACCCTTCACGCTTCACGCCTCACGCCTCACCCGGTAAAGTTTAGAAGTTTAGGAGAAGTTATAAATGTTGAAGAGTGGAAAGGTTGAATAGTTGAAAAGTAGTTATCCCCTCTCCCCTTGTGGGAGAGGGCCAGGGTGAGGGGTCTGCTTGGGTTTAGGAGAGAAAAAGTTTAGAAGTTTAGAAGAAGTTTTTTTGTATTCTTCTTAATTCAACCCCCAAGCACCCCTCCCCGAAATCAGAGATTTCGACCCTCCCACAAGGGGCGGGTTAAGCTTAATCACTTGATCACTTGTTCACTTGATCACCTGGTCACTTCATAAACGCACCCTTCACGCCTCACGCGGTAAAGTTGAGGAGTTTATAAGTTTAGGAGTTTAGGAGAAGTTATAAATTTCTTAGTCACTCAGTCACCTAGTCACTCAGTCACTTCATAAACGCACCCTTCACCCTTCACGCTTCACGCCTCACGCCATCATCACCCATCCCCGGCCTTTCCGCCAGGAGGTGCAATCAAGATAGAGAAGTAACCCGTTCCGGATTCTCAAGCTCGCGTTTTATGTCCTCGACCGATACGTGAAGAATCGGAGAACTATCATCCTTTTTGAGGTAAACGTCAACAATTCCCGACTGAACAATAAACCGTTTACATAGAATGCAGATAAAATTATGGCCGTAAATGTACATTGTAGCGCCCATACACCTGTCCTGTCCCGCCTGAATTATGGCGTTCTGCTCTGCGTGAATCGAACGGCAGGTTTCATAGCAGGTGCCTGACGGGATTTTGTTCTTAATCCGGTAGCATTCGCCTCGTTCATAGCAGGATTCTACACCGGAGGGCGTGCCATTGTATCCGGTCGCCTTAATCTTCCTGTCTTGCCCTACAATTACCGCGCCAACCTGCGCACGAAGGCAGTTTGAACGAGATGAGCAAGTTTTTGCCATATCCAAAAAATAATCTGTCCAGGATTTTATTGCCATAACTCTATAATATAACAAAAAGTTACAAGTACAAACTTGTAACTTTGGAATAAATGTATATTTTCGAGTGTGGAGGAGGAATTTAAACAGTGACTTCTTCTTTGAAATAGTCAACTACTGTATTCATTACATTATCAAAGAAGAAGTCCAATTCTTGTGACAATGTCGTTTCAATTTTTGTTAAGTCCATCTCTTCTGCCTTGTTAAATCTTGATACCATTTCGCTCTCGATACGCATATTCTTCCTTTCCTAATTTCTCTGGGTTAGTGTATTTGACTTACAATTGTTATATCGGCATTTTTTTCTGAAACTTTAGACTTTTGAGTAAAATATTTACAATTGTTTACATTGTATTTAATAATTTTTGGCCGAAAGTCAATACTGCTTGTAAAATTATCAGATTTGTATTAAAATTACCGTGTAAAATACTATTTTTGAGGGGTTAAAGAGATGAAATTTGTTGCAAATAAGGAAGATTTATTAAACGGGATAAGGATTGTAGAACGCGCAACGGTTGTTAAAGGTTTGCAGCCGGTGCTTGCAAATGTGCTTATTGAAACAGCCGGCGAGGGCCAAATCAAATTAACGGCAACGGATTTCGACCTGTCAATAATAACTTTGATTAGTGCTAATGTTGAAGAGGAGGGTAAAATTACTCTTCCTGCAAAAAAACTCGGAGAGATTATTTCAAGACTTAATGATGATTTGATTAAGCTTGAAGCAACAGATTTCACAGCAACAATTACTTGCAAAAACTCAAAATTTGATATTATCGGGATTTCCGCAAACGAGTTTCCTCAGGTTGAAGAAAATATCCAGGAAATTGACTGCATGGAAATCGAGACAAAGCCGTTTACCAAAGCAATCAGGCAGGTTGTCTCGGCTGCTGCGGGGTATGAGACAAATAATCTGCTCTCAGGTGTTGTCTGTCAGGTAGAAAAAAATGTTCTTGAGATGGCTGCAACTGACGGAAACAGGCTCGCAAGAGTACGCGAAGTTGTTAAAAATCATTCTTCGGATGAAGAAAAACCTTTTGAAATGTTGATTTCTTCAAGGGTTCTTGCAGAACTCTCAAAAATTTCGCTTCTTGCAGAAGCCGAGATTATCAAAATTTGTAAAGAAATGAAGAAGATTGTTATAACAATAGATAAAACAAAAATCGTAACACGGCTTATGGTAGGACAGTTTCCAAAGTATAATCAGCTTATTCCGCAGACTTTCCCGAAAGAGGCTTCTGTTAACAAAGGCGATTTAATCTCTGCTCTTGAGAGAGTTGCGGTTATGGTTAATGAGAAAAACAGCATTGTAAAATTTGAGTTTGCGGACAATGTTCTTAAGTTATCCGGAGATTCGCCGGAGGCAGGTAATTCTCAGGATGAAATCGATATTAAATACACAGGAGAGCCGCTTGCGATTGCTTTTAATTACAAATTTATTCTTGAATTTTTGAAGATTGCGGAATCTGATGAGATTAAGATTCAATTAAATACACCTCTTTCTGCCACAGTATTTGTTCCTGTATCAGACGAGGATTACATTTATCTGGTAATGCCTGTTCAATTGAGGGGGTAGGGGTAAACAGATTTTTAAGTTTAGAGGTTTAGGAGTTTAGTAGAAGTTATAAAGGAGTAGGTTGGGCTTTCAGCCCAACAAAAAAAAGCCCAACAGTAAAAAGAAAGGTAAAAATGAGAGGCAAAGCGTTTAAATTCGGAGATAATATTTCAACAGACCACATCGCACCGGGAAGATTATTCCACCTGCGTTCTGACTTGCAGGAGTTTTCCAAACATGTGCTCGAAGATGCTGACGAAAACTTTGCAAAAAACATGTCAAAAGGCGACTTTGTCGTTGCAGGACACAATTTCGGGCTCGGTTCTTCAAGAGAACATGCACCTCAGATTATAAAAATTGCAGGAGTCGGTGCTGTAATTGCCAAATCTTTTGCGAGAATTTTTTACAGAAATGCCATCAATATAGGACTTTTAGCGGTTGAATGTGACACGGACGGAATTGATGCCGGAGATGAACTGGATTTGGATATAAAAGCAGGAACGCTTACAAACCTCACAAAAGGCACAATAACTGCGATTGAGCCTTTGCCGGAGGTTATGATTAAGCTTCTGAATGACGGCGGATTGATTGAACATATAAAAAAACATGGTGATTTAGTTTTAGGATAATAGGAGAGATATATGAGCGATAATAAAGAAGTTATTACTTGCCCTGCCTGCGGAAATTATATGCAGAAAATTTTTATGCCGGAAGCCGGTGTTAATATTGATATCTGCCTTGATGGCTGCGGCGGAATCCTTTTTGACAACAGAGAGTTTCAAAAATTTGATGAACCGCATGAAAAGATTGATGAAATTCTGGCTGCTATAAAGGACAAAACTTTTATTAAAGTAGACGAAAATGAAATCAGAACCTGTCCATTGTGTAAAGTTCCGATGGTTAAAATGGGCGCAGGTTCTGCCGGAGTTCAGATTGATGTTTGTAATGTTTGCGGTGCAAAATTTTTGGATAACGGCGAACTTCAAAAAATCAGGACAAACGGTGAAGAGGAGGACTCGGACAGACTTGATTCTTTGATGAACTCGTTGTATAGCGACAATCTTAAAAATGTATTGGGAAACATACAGGTGCCTTCTAAAACCTCTTCCAGACGCAAGTTTTTTGAGGATTTGGTTTACAAGCTAATCATCAAATAACTTAGCAGGTTGGGTGAAACCTAACCATAACTCCGGGAGAAGGGGGCGTTTAGGAAGCGGTAGGGTAGACTTTAGTCTACCGCATCATTAGGTGAGGCGTGAAGGGTGCGTTAATGAAGTGACCAAGTGATCAAGTGACCAAGTGATTAAGAATTTATAACTATTTTTCAACTTTACACAAGATTGCTTTGCTCGCAATGACACTTGGAAATTTACAATTAAATCATTTTTATTTACCCCCGCTTGCAATGACACTTGGAAATTTACAATTAAACCATTTTTATTTACCCCCCGCTTGCAATGACACTTGGAAATTTACAATTAAACCATTTTTATTTACCCCCCCGCTTGCAATGACAGTCCACTTTAGGACGCCATCTTTGAGGAGAGAGAACAAAACACAAAGGAGATTTAATATGAAAATTGCTGTTATGTCTGATATACACGGAAACATGGAAGCCCTTGAGGCAGTTTGTGAAGATATGAAAAAACAAAACTGCGACAAGATTTTCGTACTCGGCGACTATGCTATGGCAGGGCCTGAACCTGCTGAAGCCGTCGACTTTTTCATCAGAAGGTTAGATGACCCCAAATTTGTCATGATTCAAGGTAATACTGATCTTATGATTGCAGATTACACTGATGAGCTGTATAACTCAATGAAAGAAAGAGCGCCTATAATGTCGGAAGCGCTCAAAAATGATGTTGAAATTCTTAATCCGGCACAGAAAAATTTTCTTAAAAACCTCCCTATTCAACTGGAAATTGAAGAAGAGGGAGTAAAATTTCTTCTCGTACACGGCTCGCCCCGAAAAAACAATGAAGATATACTGCCGGACACCCCGGTAGAAGAAGTTGAGAAAATGATTGCAAATGTTGAAGCAGACGTAATTCTTTGCGGGCATACGCATATTCCCTGCGGTTTCCAGACATTATCCAGAAAAACCGTAGTCAATGACGGAAGCGTAGGAAGACCGTTTACACCGGAACCTAAAGCCTGCTACTTAATTGTTAATGTTGAAAACGGGAAATGCGTATTCCAACACCAGTTTGTTGAGTATGATAAAATTAAAGCATCAGAAAAGTTGAGAAAACGTGAGTTTAAATGGTCTGAAAAACTTGCAGACATGCTTCTTGACCCGAAGGCAAGACATTTTTAACTATTCCTGTTCACCGTCTTCAGATTCCTGAGGGTTGTCATCATCGTCGTCATATTTGAACACAAGATAAAAGTCATCTCCGACCTTTATATCAAGCTGTTCGCCTTTTTCAACATAAGAAAGCGGAGAGGATTCATAAGCGTTGACAACACCGGATTTCAGACGGTTGTCCTTTTCGTTTTTAACAACACCTTCTACAAAAGAAACGCCTATTGATAATCCTTTTACAAAATAATTCCCGACCGTCAAAGCAGCCCCTTTTATAACTTTACCGGGCTCAATTTCTTTCAGCTCTTCTTTAGATAAAACATGCTTGGAATATTTTCCGTACAACTCATCTTTAATCTTAATTGTTTCACCGTCAGAAGTATATGCAACAGGTTTTACATAAAAACCCGCGCTTCTTTTAAGCCGTTTTGGGTCTGCTATTTTCAATACCTGACAGTGCAAAACATCATTTTCTTTCAGTTCATATCTGCCCAAGGCAGAGGCCTTCATAACCTGTACATTTATCATTTCTGCCGGATTGTCCGTCCGAAATTCCTCAGTTGCCACAACCTTTATTTGGTCAGCAGAAAAAACTGTCTGCATTGGAATTATTAAAAATACAAACACTGTTAACAGCTTTTTTAGCATAACTTCCTCCTATATTAATCTGTTTTTCTGCAGAAGATCGATGACTTCTTTAATAGATGTTTTTGCCTTCTCAATAAACTCTTCCGCATTGTCGGTTGAAAATCCGGACTGCATTACCTTTAAAATATCGGACTGCATATATTGATACAAAATCGGAGACTTGACTATTGCTGATACCAGCGCCGGAGAGAACATTCCTTTAGATAAGATTGCAATAACATTGTTTATCAAAAGCAGTTCTTCCTGTGTCCAGGATTTTATATCAAAACTGAATGGAGAAACCTCACCAAGAATTATAGGCGTACCGTTAGAAAGCGTACCCAGTGGTATTGAATCAAAACCTTGATTCTTCATACCCTCTATTTTTGCGCCAAAAGAAGTCGTATTGTATATTTCTGAATAATTCAAATCCTTTATCAATGTTTCAAAATGATGGATAAATACCGCATAATCATCTCTTGTCTGAACCATTTCGCCGGTCACTGATTTAACTTTGACAATGTTCTTTTTAGCATTACTTACGGCCATCTGGGTATCAGAAATTTTGTTTATTTTTTCACCGGTTGAATAAATAACATCATCTTTAAAAGCCATATCCAGACCGGAAAATATAATTTTTGAAAATCCCATTTTTACTGCAGCAACCAGCGCCAGAGTTGATGCAGAGCCGCCGGCCTCATAAGGTTTGATAAACTTATTATAATCCGCAAGTTTTTTTACGACAAAATCTTCTGCCGAAAAAGACACAAAATACCGTTTAAATCCTTTTGTAAACAAAGAACCGTCAGATTTCAAATCCATAATGCAGTTCATTTTTTTACAAAAATCCTCAAGCCCTGCAAGCGTTATGTCAATTTTGGAAGGGTCAAGACATACGGCAAAATCAGGAACAATGCCGTTTGCTTCAAGTACTCTCAAAACTTTATTCACGGCAAATATAACATATTTTTCTCTGTTTGCTTTTATATTTATTATGTTATCTTTCAAAGACGGGCCTGCAGCCAGAATTAATGCTGTCTGGCCGGAGAATTTTCCTTCCAAATCGCATAAGCTGTATGCGTTAGGCATATTGTTTATCGTGTTTATATTTTTTAATGTATTAATTAGCCAGAGACGCGAAAAGAGTTTGATTGTATTTATATCAATCATCTTGCTTTTGCAGGTTTCGTAAACCTTTTGGGTTAATACAAGAAGCTCTTTATTTTTTACAACAGAATAATTTTTAAGATAAACGATTTCAACCTTGTCTTTTGTTATATACATTTCTGAGAGTTTTTTGACAAACTCGTTCAAATCACTTGTAATAAAGACCCTTCCGCTTGCCAGATGTTCAGATATATCAACATTTGCAAGCACAAACCTCAACAGCTGGATATCCGGTTCATACACAATTATTCTGGATGGATAAGTATTATAAACCTCGTCGAGAATATACCCGAGTCCTATTCCAAAAGTAATAATAATATCATTTTTTTCCATATTATGCTTAATATTAGCCTTAAGCATATCCTTTACCGCATTTCTGGGATTAGTCAAATCATCCAGCGGAATTTCGTTTTTAAGAATTACATAATCATTAGAGGCCGACATACAATAAGACATGTGTCTTCCGGCTTCTTCCATACTTATATGCTCGAGCCTTGTTTTCAACTCCTGGTTATTCAAATGCTCTAAGTTCTTCTCAAACATAATACTTCCTTCTTATTTTAAGATATCACAGGTTATCTTAAATGTAAATATAACTTACTTGCCGGCCTCCTTGCCGTCCCTTTCATTCACCCTGTCCTCAAACTGGTGAAAAATATCACTTCCCACAAGCTGTTCCAGGCGTGAACGTTTTTCGAAAAAGTTTCCTCTGGCCTTAATCTGTTCATCCATTGCTTCGCGATAGAATGTGTCTGTAACCAAAATGACTTCCCTGGAAAGATTTTGCGCATTTTGATAATTTTTGTTTCTTTGATTTACCATTTCTGTCGTCATATCATATAGCTGTTTTGCCGTCATATAATCATAGTACATATCAACGACTTTTTGCTGTAAATCTTCGACTTTTCTCACCAGTATAATCATATCCGCATCTGTAACCTGGGAATACTTATAATTAAGGGCCTTTGTATCCTGTGACATAATCCCGAGAGTATTCCCGCCGATAAGTGCTGCACTTGCCAAAACGGGATTTCCCATACCTGCGCCGAGAAAGGTTGACATTCCGGCAATTGTTGTAAGCACTTTCTTTACTGCGCCGGAATCAGGTTTATCTTTATCCGGATTGGATAATTTATATATCGCAAACTTTATGGTATCACTCTTCATCGCTGCACCCTGCCATAAAAGGGACAGATCCTCCATCATTTCATTGTAATCTGCATCTACGGATTTTGAGACCTCTACAGCCATTTTTTTGATACTCAAATCAGCATAAGTAAGCCCGGGAGTTTTTTCTTCTTTTACTACTGCCGGTTTGACTTCAATTTTCCCGTTTACATCAATCTTATTCTCCGGAATATCAGTAGTTCCAAGCCTAAAGAACGGCTCTTTAACGGTTGTTACATCTTCCAGCTCAACTTTTGCAAAGGCCGGCTGAAATATCATCAGTAAAAGAAGCAGAAATGCCAGTTTATTTCTTGCCACCGGAACCTCCCTTCTTATCAGTTTTCTTATCCGGAACTTTGTACAAAACAGAATTAAAGTCATACTGATAAAGTTCTAAGGAATCTACGACTTTTTTACCGGCAAGCCTCTGGAGTTGAATATGATATTTCTTAGCAGACTGCTCGAGGTTGAACTCCTGAATCCGCATAGAATCGTATAAAGATGAGGAGATTGCAATCTCAAGCACATTTGCACTATCCAGCGCTTTAGAGTAGTTTCTGCTGTATAAAAGCATTCTGGAACGTGTGTCCTTAAGCTGGGATAATGTATTTTTGTAGTTGTAATAAGAGCTGATTAATGTATCCTGAAGCTGTTCCACCATGCTGGCCAGTTCAATCAATTCCGTATCAGTAAGCGGTGTTTCCTGCGGGACATTTTTTCTGTTAAGAAGCCCTTGGGCAAGTCTTCCTGCAGAAAAAGCCGAAGTTTGAAGTGCATAATCCGCACCCATTAAACTCGGAACAAAAGAAGCGCCGGCGACTATTGCAGAGAGCGTCTTAGCCATCAAAGACGAATGAATCCTGCGCTGGGATTCTGGTGTTGCAAGTTTTTTCAGCGCAAACCCTATTACTTGGTTATTTTCAACAGTGCCTTTCCAAAGAGCTTCCAAATCCTTTATATCATGGTCTTTTTGCTCTTCTATAATCTGTGCCAAATCCTCGGAATTATTTACTAAAAGCGAGCCTTGAAGCGGTTTTGTTTCTTTGTTAATTTCTAAAGCGGGTTTTTCAACGCTGTTTTTATCCAGCGTCACGACCTCTTCCAGAGCAGACACAGGAAGAAAACAAAACCATAAAGCTGTAAATCCCCAGAAAATAACCTTCTTCATATAATATATTTATACTCCAAACGGAGTAAAAAAATCAACACAATAATTGGGTGGGGCGTGAGGCGTGAAGAGTTCGTTAATGAAGTGACCAAGTGATCAGGTGACTAGGTGATGCGTGATGCGTGAGGCGTGAGGCGTGAGGTGTGAGGCGTGAGGCGTGAGGTGTGAGGCGTGAAGGGTGAAGAGTGCGTTAATGAAGTGATTAAGTGATTAAGTGATTAAGAATTTATAACTTCTTCTAAACTCCTAAACCTCTCAACTCCTAAACCAAGGCCGGCACCCACCTAACCTCCCTCATTAGCGGTAGGGTAGACTTTAGTCTACCGCATCATTAGGTGATGCGTGAGGCGTGAAGGGTGCGTTAATGAAGTGATTAAGTGACTAGGTGACTAAGTGATTAAGAATTTATAACTACTGTTCAACTGTTCAAGTAATGAGTGAAGCGTGAGGCGTGAAGAGTGAAGGGTTCGTTTATGAGGTGATTAAGAAGGTAGCAGCAGTAGGGTAGACTTCAGTCTACCACATTACTTTTCAACTATTCAACCTTTCCACTTTTCAACATTTATAACTTCTCCTCAACTCCTCAACCAGTGCTGGCACCCACCTAACCTCCCTCATTAGCGGTAGGGTAGACTTTAGTCTACCGCATCATTAGGTGATGCGTGAGGCGTGAAGGGTGCGTTAATGAAGTGATTAAGTGACTAGGTGACTAAGTGATTAAGAATTTATAACTACTTTTCAACTTTTATAACTTCTTCTCAACTCCTAAACTTCTAAACCTTTCTGTAATGTGGTAGACTGAAGTCTACCCTACCCGTTCTCAACTCCTCAACCAGTGCTGGCACCCACCTAACCTCCCTCATTAGGGAGGGATAACTTCCCCCTTCCCCCTTACTCCTTACCCCTCACCCAATCACAGATATCCAATCTGTTTTTATTGTATAATTATTCTATGAAATATCCAAAACTTGAAAAACTTGTCGATATAATTGCTGTCCTGAGAAGTGAAAACGGATGTGAATGGGACAGAGAACAAACACATAAATCCCTGAGGCCTAATATGCTTGAAGAAGCATACGAAGCGGTTGACGCAATTGATGATAACAATATCGATAATCTCAGAGAAGAACTCGGCGATGTTCTTCTGCAAGTCGTATTGCACGCTCAAATCGCAAAAGACAACAATGAATTTGATATCGAAGATGTAGCAGATGAACTCAGCAAAAAATTGATTCACAGGCATCCGCACGTCTTTGGAAAAACAAAAGTTAACTCTACACAAGATATTATTGATAATTGGGATAAGCTTAAAAAAGAAGAAAAAACTTACAGAAAATCAATCCTGGACGGGATTTCAAAGGCACAATCCGCACTTATGTCCGCACAAAAAATAAGCAAAAAAGTCGTAAAAGCCGGCTTTGAATGGGATTCTATACAAAGCTTGAAAGATTGTATTAAATCAGAATACAAAGAGTTTGATGAAGCGGCTGCGTCGGGTGATAAAAATAAGATGGAAGATGAAATGGGCGATATATTCTTTGCAACAGTTAATCTTGCAAGATGGTATAAAATCGATGCCGAACAAGCACTCTTGAGAGCAAATAAAAAATTTATTAAACGTTTTAAAAAAATGGAAGAAATTAAAGAAAAACCGCTTGAAGATTATACTTATGAGGAATATGACAAACTCTGGAAAAAGGCTAAAATGATGACAGATGAGGAGGCTTTATGAGAAAATTTTTGACAATGTTAGTTTTATTGGCGGGACTCTCGGTTTCTGCAGAAGAGTTTTCTACTGTATGTGCCAATCATATTCTTGTCCCTACAGAGATGGAAGCAATAAAGCTGAAAAGCGAAATAAAAAGTTTTGAAGATTTTAAAAATCTTGCACGACAGTATTCTACATGTCCGTCCGGGAGAAACGGCGGTGATTTGGGCTGCTTTGGCAGAGGCCAGATGGTCAAACCGTTTGAGGATTCTGCATTTAACGGCAATATCGGCGAAGTCTCAGATCCGGTTAAAACACAATACGGGTACCATCTTTTGTGGATAACAAAAAAATACTAGATTTAAAAAAAACTCCCGATAAGGGAGTTTTTTTAAGATATAATATTTATTATGAAAAATAAAATACTTGCAAACTTAGCGCTTTTGTTAACAGCTCTAATCTGGGGGCTTTCTTTTGTTGCCCAGAGAGAAGGAATGGAACACGTCGGGCCGTTTACGTTTAATACTGTAAGGAGTTTTTTAGGCGGCTTGAGCCTGCTTCCGGTTATCGCGTGGGTAAAATTTTCTAAACCGGATAAACGCACAAAAAGAATGAAAAAATACCAGCATATAAATCTTGCCAGAGCGGGAATAGGCTGTGGTATTGCGTTATTTATTGCAATGAGTATTCAACAGTATTGTATGCAGTATGCCGGCGCCGGGAAAGCCGGATTTATTACCGCTCTTTACATTGTTTTTGTGCCGGTTATTGCAGTTTTGCAGGGTGAAAAACTCAACAAAAATGTTGTAACAAGTGTTATACTGGCAGTCATCGGCCTGTATCTGTTGTGTTTCAAACCTGAAAGCGGATTTGAGATGAATGATTTATTTTTAATTGCCGGCGCTTTATTCTACGGCATACATATACTTGTGGTCAACTACTATTCCGACCGCGTGCATCCGGCCAAAGCCTGCTGTGTGCAATTTTTTGTTGTGGGATTCCTTTCCATGTTCTTGATGTTTCTTTTTGAACACCCGACAATTGCTTCCATCATCTCCTCAAGGGTATCCATTTTTTACGCAGGTGTCTTAACCTGCGGTATTGCTTATACTCTGCAAATTTACGGACAAAAATATACTCCGCCTGCGATTGCTTCTCTTATCTTATGCCTGGAATCAGTTTTTGCCGTTCTGGGAGGCGTTTTAATTCTCAATGAAACAATGATTCCCAAAGAAATTGCAGGATGTTTCTTTATGATTACGGCAGTGATTCTTTCTAATCTTAAACTGGAAGATAAATCTGAAATGAAACATCCACACTAAATTTTATCGCCCGGAATCTGCTTCATAAGCAAAACCTTGTGTTTATGCAGTTTTTTGTGCTTATTTTCTGTATCAAACAAAAAAGCCAGCGGTATTAAAAGAAACGAAATCAGTGCAAAAGTTGCAAAAACATCCACATAGGCCATTAACCGCGACTGTGTAAGAAGTGATTTATACAAATAGGAATTTGTTTTTATTGCGGCAAAAGAGCTTGAAGCATTTGCCATAAAAGTCCCGAGAAGAGCGGAAAATTTTTGCTGAAAAACAAGGTTAAAATTTGATAAATTATCCACCAGATACACTTGGTGCATCTGGCTGTGTCTGGCGACAAGAGTTGAAGCAACTGATGCAATAATGGCCGTCATTGCGCTTTTGCATAGATTATGCAGGCTTGCGCCCGCTGTAAGCTGCGACTTGGGAAGCGTCCCGAGAACAAGGGATGAGACCGGTATAAATGTTAAGATTACACCGACACCCATCAAAACCTGAGGAATTGCCATATAAATAAATGATATTGATAAATTCAGATTAACAAAGAACAACACGGAAACGCCGAGCAGGAAAAACCCGATTGCAATAAGAATCCTGTTATCAAAAATTTTCATCAAAGGATTTATAAAAATCATCATTATAACACAGGAAAAAATTCTCGGTGCAAGCACGTATCCGCTCAGAATCGCAGTATATCCCATCATATTCTGAAGAAACTGCGGAACAAGAACTATTGTTGAAAAAACTATCATATTGATAGACGGACTTAAGATTGTACCTACAAGAAAATTTTTGTCTTTAAATAATCTCAGATTTATAAGCGGGTTTTTAGCCTCAAGCTCTCGTACAATAAAAAATGCAAGCGCGCAGGCAGAAAATCCGGCAAGCCAAGAAATCCAGGCACAGTCAAACCAGTTGTACTGCTGGCCCTTATCCAGCACCACCTGCATGGAAAGCAGCCACAAGACAAGAGATATCATGCCGGGGAAGTCTGTTTTTTTTGCTTTTGTCAAATGCTCTGTGTCGTCGATATTAGCATGCACCATAGAAATTGAAAGTATTCCGACAGGAACATTAACAAGGTAAATCCACTGCCAGTCGGCATTATCGACAATAAATCCGCCGAATGTCGGTCCTAATATTGCAAACACCATAACCGCAAGCCCGTATAAACTCATGGCAATACCGCGTTTTTCCGGCGGGAATGCCGAGAGAAGAACAGCTTGGGAAACAGGGGTCATAGGCCCCCCGCCTATCCCCTGGATTAATCTGCCCAGCACCATTAGGTTTAAGTTCGGTGCGGCAGCGCAGATTAAAGAGCCCAATGTAAAAATTGCAATAAATATTTTAAGGAAATTTTTCCGCCCGAGCAGACCTTCAAGCCACCCGGACATCAATATTAAACAGGCATTAGCAATCATATATGATGTAATAATCCAGTTAGCTTCATCAATAGTAGAGCCGAAATATCCTGAAATATGCGGGATTGCAACATTTGTTGCAGATGTCGCAAGACAGGAAAAAGATGTCGGCAGAAGAATTGATAAAGCAACCAGCCACAATGGTGCAGGATTATGTTTATATCGAGCTTTCGCCATTTCACTTAACCTTTACTTCCGGTACAACCGACATGCCGGGAACTATGTTGTATTCGGAAATATCCTCAGTAAATATAATTTTTACGGGAACCCTTTGTACAATTTTAACGTAACTTCCTACAGCATTCTCTGGCGGAAAAAGGCTCGCTCTTGCACCGGTTGAGCGCTGTATGCTGTCAACTTCGCCCTTAAATTTTTTACCGCCGTATGTATCAATCTTAATTTTAACCGGCTGGCCTTTTTTCATATTCGCAAGCTGGGTTTCTTTGAAATTTGCAACAACCCACATTTTTTCCGGTACTATAGCAAACAACGGCTGTGCTGTTTGAACATAATTGCCCTGTTCTACTGTACGATTTGTAATCCTGCCGTCAGAAGGGGCATAAATCTTTGTATAAGAAAGATTCAGCTCTTCCTGTTCAACCTCTGCTTCAAGCTTTTTTATTGAAGCCGTTATCTCATCATATTTCGCCTGAGCCGATTTGTTATTTGAACGCGCAGAGGTTAGTTTGTTAAGACTTGAATCATAGTCCTGCTTGGAAGTAATTCCTTTAGCGTACATTTTTGTATATCTGTCATAATCGGCCTCTGCAAAATCTAAATCCGACATGGTTCTTACAACCTGGTTTTCAGAACTTATAAGCGAGGCCTTTGCTTCTTCAAGTTTTGCTTTTGTTTCTTTTAACTTGGCCTGATAATCGTTCGGGTCTATTTCAAGCAAAAAATCTCCTTTTTTAACTTCCTGATTGTCCTCTATGTTTAATTTTAATACCGGGCCTGAAACACGTGGCGCAACGGTTATTACGTGACCTTCTATAAACGCGTCATCCGTAGATTTGTAATAAACTGTATGAATGGAATAGAAAATTCCGCAGATAAGAAATATTATCGCGGTAACAGACGGCACAAGAACACGCTTTTTCATATATTCCGGGCGTGTATCTTCTTCCTCTTCATATTCTTCCAAAACATCTTTTATATTTTCGGCTTTATTTTCGTCCACTTTATATCTCCTTTATGTCTGCAATTTTACTTTATCTCTCAGATTTTTGTTCATTTTCTCCAGTGTTTTGAATGTTGTTTCAAGTTCCTCACGGGTTATATTCTCTGTTATTTTTTCTCTCAGTTCCATATCTGTTTTAAAAATGTTTTCTTTAGCTTTTTTCCCTTTTTCTGTCACTATAAGTTTATAAATCTTTCTTCCATGACAATCCGGAACTTTTTCTAAAAGCTCTTTTTTATTCATTATTTCTATAATTCTTGAGATATTAGCCCTGTCTTTAAACATAATTTCCGCAAGCTGTCTTTGATACATTATCTCTTCATTTTCCAGCAGCAATGACAATATAACGTACTGGTCCGGAGTAAGTCCGAATTTTCTTTCCGCAAAAGTCTGGGTGGAAAACCCGCGGATTAATGTCCCGGTTATATATATCAGCGAGCCTATTCTGTCTTTTAGATAATCTCTATACATTCATTGCCTTTATGTTCAAAAATATTTACATTTACATATTCTTGTGATGTAATTATAGCACAAGAATATTTTATAGGATTTTTATGAAAAAAATTTTTGCACTGGTATTTATAATTAGTATAATTTTTGCCGTGCCTGTAACTGCGGAGACTAAAAATACTGCGGAGAGGCTGGAGTATATGAATCTTCAGTGGTGGGAAAAATATCAGGATGAGCATTTAATGCAGAATCTTTTGAAGCTTTACGAAAAGAATTATGATTTAAAGAATGCGGAATTAAAGGTTAAAGAAAACGAACAGGTTGTAAAAATGCAGTTTGCAAACGAGCTTCCGCATCTTTCTTTGGCGGGCGACTTGTCAAGAGACTTAAGAGGCCCGTACCAGCAGTACGGAAATATGAGTATTACTCCATATTCTCAATATAATTACCTTTTGCCGCTCACAGCCGGCTATGAAGTTGATATTTGGGGGACAAACAGGCTCAGGACAAAAAGCGTAAAGCAGCAGCTTGAGATTGCAAAACAAGCAGAGCGGGCTGTTTATATTGCTATGACATCCGATTTTGCTTCCAATTATTTTAATCTTATTAAAGCGGATGAATTTCTGAACCTGCAGGAAGAAATTATCCGGACCCAAGAGGATATTGTATCTAAAACGGCAGACAAATATAATATCGGGCTTTGTTCAATAAATGAACTTCTGGCAGAGCAGAGAATACTTACAGCTTTAAAAGAAGAAAAGAACATTCATATAAAGACACGCGAGATATTAATAAACAGTATGCGTGTTTATCTTGCTGATTCCGGCGGTGATATAAAAAGAAGCGCTTGCGAAAGCCTGCGGGTGATGAAAAACATTCCGTCGGAATACAGTACAGATATTATTTCCAACAGGCCTGATTTTTTGCAGAAAGAGGCTGACATAAAGCGTATCGGGTTTGATGTAAAAGCTGCCAAAAGAGAATTTTTGCCAAAGTTTATAATTTACGGACAAATCGGGTTAAATGCTTATCATCTTGATACTTTGTTTAATTCCGCCTCACAATTATTTAATGCCGGTGTAATGCCTTCTGTTGATTTATTTTCCGGGGGAAGAAAAACTGCTTTTTTAAGACTGAAAAAATTAGAATATCTAGAGGGGTTAAATAATTATCAAAAAACCATTCTGGAAGGGATAAAAGAAGTTAATTCCGCCCTTGCTGATTATAAAACGGCTCTCGGGAATTACAATGAAAGTCTCAGCCGTCTTGAACTCCAGGGGAAAACATATACGCTTGCGCAGGATAAATATGATATCGGTTCAGCAAGTGATTTGGAGGTGCTGTACGCAAAAGAGGCCTATTTGAACGTAAAAAAAGAAGAAGTGTCTAATAAAATTAATACATTAATATCAACAATAAGTTTATACAAGGCAACCGGCGGAGTTGATTTGTATAAGATGAATGAGAATTTGTAATCAGGATACGGAAAAATGTCTTAACAATCTGACCCTTGTCAACATATATAGAAAGCCTGAAAGGTGTTTTAACAATAAAAACAGTTTTAGTAAATCTCCTGACAAGTTTGTCAGATTAAAAGTACAGTCTGTCATAAATATTTACAATTTGAAAAGATTTTTCTGTTAAGATAAAATAATATTGAATAATTGGGGAGACATGGAAAATAATTATTTTGCACTATTATCGAATGACGTAAAAAAACTCTGGAACGGTTTAGACGGCAACCAGAAGCTCGGTATGCTTGTCCTGATTGTAATAACAATTGCGGCGGCTACATTCTTCTTGTCAAAAGCTATGGAACCGGATTGGGTTGTATTATATACAGATTTGAATGAAGTAAATGCCATAAGCATCGTTGAAAATATGAAAAAAAACGGCTACCAGTATAAGGTTTCCGAAGATCATAAAACCATACTTGTTCCGTCAAATGTACGCGATGAAATGCGCGTTTTTGTGGCAGAGAATGACCTGATAAAAGACGGAGACACAGGCTTTGAGCTTTTAGATGACATGCAGCTTGGTTCTACTGATTTTAAAAACAGGTTAACTAAACAAAGAATTTTTCAAGGCGAATTAACCCGCTCTATAGAAAAAATACAAGGTGTAAAATACGCCCGCGTCCAGCTTGCAGAACCTGAACGGTCTATTTTTGATGATAATGATGACAAACCTACCGCTTCGGTTGTTTTGGTATTAGAGCCGGGGTATAAAATAAAATCCTCTCAAGTAAAAGCTATTAAAAATTTAGTAGCTTACGCCGTTCCGAGAATGACTCCCGACCAGGTTTTTATTACAGACCAAAACGGCAACAGCTTATCAGATGAGACCTCTAAAAATTCAACAGATATGGAAAGTTTTAAGGGCAATCTTGAGAAAGAAACTGCTAAAAAAGTTTCTGATGTTCTGGAAAAAATCGTAGGCAAAGGCAATGTCTCCGTACAGGTAAATGCCGATATTGACTTTAATTCCGCAAAGTCGACCATAGAAAGCTATATCCCCGTAAATGATAAAGGAGAAGGGGTTGTAACCAGCTCGCAAAGCGAAGTAGAAACTTACGAAAATCCGAATAATGTTCCAAACCCGAATAATGTTAATCCGAGAAATCTCAATTATTCAAAACAAAAGACTGCCGTGAATTACAGTGTCTCAAAAGAGGTTAAACAGGTCATCTACGCACCCGGTACAATAAAGCGCCTCTCCATTGCAGTTGCAGTCAATAAAATTCTGACCGAAGCAGAAAAAGAAGAGTTGAAAAATCTTGTTCTTTCCGCCGCAGGGGTTGACTACTCAAGAGGAGATGTAATTTCTGTTTCAGGCCTCCAGTTCGAGGGTGCTACAATAGATAAGAAAGCTCAGGAAGAATTTAACAAACAATATCAACAAGAGCAGACTATCTACTTTATAATGTCATCAGTTGTTCCGCTGATAATCGTACTTGTACTCGGCTGTTTCGGTCTTTATATCCTGAAAAACTTTATCTCTAAACTTCCGTCATCCAGAAATGCCGAAAAAATTATTCCGGAAGAAATAGTTGAGAAAGCCGGCGAAGATATTGAGCAGGAAGAAGATATGCCAAAAATTGAATTTAACAAAAAAGAGTTGAAATCACAAAAAGAACAAAGTATAAATGAACTCAACGAGACAATTATGGCCGCGCCGGAGGAAGCAGCAAAACTGATAACATCATTTATAAAAGATTAAGGTAATCAATGGGTATAGAAGAAATAAAAAAAGCAAAAGAAGAAGCCAAAAAGACAATAACGCGTCCGAGCCAGAAGGTTGCGGCGCTTCTTATTGCACTCGGCCCGACTACCGCTTCCGAAATACTCAAAAATATAAAAGATGAAGATTTGCTTGAACAGATTACTCTTGATATTGCAAATCTGGGCAAAGTTTCCGATGAAGACTTAAACGATGTTCTTAATGAATTTAAAACAGTATTTAAAGCAAAGAATTATCTTGCCCAGGGAGGCGTAGGCTACGCAAAACAGCTGCTTGTCCAAACTTACGGCGAACAGGAGGCCGCAAAACTGCTTGAAAAAGTTAACTCTATGGTTAACACAAATCCGTTTTATTTCTTAAACGAAGCAGACCCTTCCCAGCTCGCGAATACATTTGCATCAGAAAACCCACAGCTTCTTGCCTTGATTTTGGCATATTTGAGGCCGGAACTTTCTGCACAGGTACTTGCGTTTCTTCCTCCTGATGTCCAGGCGGTAGTATCAATGCGCATTGCGGATATGACGCCTACTAACCCCGAGATTTTATCTACGATTGAAGATATTGTAGAACGCAAGTTTTCAGCACTGCTTGTTCAAGACTTTTCTAACGCCGGAGGTGTTGAATCTCTTGCCAATATTCTCAACTGCTGCGACAGAGGAACTGAAAAGAATATCATGGAATGGCTCGATATTGAGAATCAAAAAATGGCTCAGGAAGTACGCGACCTTATGTTCGTATTTGAAGATATTATTATTCTGGATGACAGAGCAATTCAGAGACTTCTCAGAGAAATCGATACCAAGCAGCTTGCACTTGCGCTCAAGGGAACAAAAGACGAAATTAAGGATAAAGTGTTCAAAAACATGTCAGAAAGAGCAAGACAGATGCTTATTGATGATATGGAATACCTTGGTCCGGTCCGGGCAAAAGAAGTACAGGAAGCACAAACCGCGATTGTTAATTCAATCAGAAATCTTGAAGCAACAGGCGAAATTACTATTACACGTGCCAGCGTTGAGGACGAATTAATTGAGTAGCAACAGAATTAAAAGTGATGAGATAAAAATAGGCGAAAATTTTGTTCTGCCGATAGAACAGTCAAATATAACGCGCCAGCAGGCAAAAGTTCAGCAGATTATAGAAGAGACTGACGCCAAGGCAAGGCAGATTCTGAGTAGTGCCGAAAATAAAGCGCAGGTTATTACAGAGACTGCCAATACCGAGGCTGAAAGAATTATTGAGGATGCCAAAAAAAAAGGGCAGCAGGAATACGAAAACATAAAGAATCAGGCTTATCAGGAAGGATTTGAAAAAGGCAGGCAGGATGGGCTTGAAAAGTTTAATCAGGATTCAAAAGACAGTCTCAAAGCGCTGGAAACATTATCTGGCAGCTCATTTGAATTAAAGAAAAATATTATTGATTCCGCTTCCCGCGATATTGTTGACTTGGTCAGTGCTATTGCAGACAAAATCTGTCATAAAGCATTTGACGATGAAGTTCTTTATAAAATTACACTTGATGCGATAAAACAATTAAATGATAAAGAGAGTATAACAATCATAGTAAATCCGGGGCTTGTAGAAAATATAAATAAGCTTGTTCCCGATTTTAAAGCAGAAATACCCCAGCTAAAGACATTAAAGATATTGGAGGATAATTCAATCTCCATAGACGGCGTTATTGTAGAGACACCTGCAATAAGGCTGGATTCACGGGTTTCGGCTCAAATAGCGGAAATAAGCGAGAAGATGTTGACAGGAAGCGAAGATGAGCTGGAATAAGGATAAATATTTAAACATCATCAAAAATACCAACACAATAAAAGAGATAGGGAAGATAACCGAAATTATCGGTCTTACAATAGAATCTGACGGCCCTAAATCATCAATCGGTGATTTGTGCTATATATACAATGAGTTTAATGGAACTCCCGCAATGGCGGAAGTGGTAGGTTTCAGACAAGACAAGATACTTTTGATGCCTCTTGGTTCTCCTGACGGCATCCATCCCGGGGCTTTGGTAGTTAATACCGGTGCGCCGATGAAGATAGGTGTCGGGAATCAGTTAATCGGCCGGGTATTGGACGGGCTTGGGAGACCTATTGATACATTGGGCGAAATCCGTTTTTCGGAATACCGTTCAACAAGTGCAGAAGCCATAAATCCTTTAAAGCGTAAAAGAATAACCGAGGCGCTTCCTTTGGGTATAAAATCTATAGACGGATTTATTACAGTCGGCAAGGGGCAGAGAATGGGGATATTTGCTGGCTCAGGCGTCGGAAAAAGTACGACAATCGGCATGATGGCAAAAAATACCACGGCAGATTTAAACGTAATTGCACTAATCGGAGAACGCGGACGTGAGGTTAAGGAATTTATAGAAGAAATTCTCGGGCCTGAGGGAATGAAGCGTTCCATTGTAATAGCTGCGACTTCCGAACAGCCGTCTCTTGTAAAAATAAAAGCGGGTTTTGTTGCGACATCCATCGCGGAATATTTCCGTGACAAGGGGCTGGACGTTTTATTTATGCTTGATTCTATCACCCGTATAGCAATGGCGCAGCGGGAAGTCGGGCTTGCAATCGGCGAGCCTCCCGCAACAAGAGGGTATACGCCTTCTGTATTTGCCCTTATGCCGAAATTAATGGAAAGAGCCGGTACAAATGAGTTTGGCACCATTACCGGTTTATATACCGTTTTGGTTGAGGGTGATGATTTTAATGAACCGATTTCTGATACATCAAGGAGTATTCTTGACGGTCATATTGTTTTGTCTCGTGATTTGGCGCATAAGAATCACTATCCGGCTGTAGATGTTCTGCAGTCTTTGAGCCGTGTAATGGGGGATGTGACAACAAAAGAGCACCGGGATTCTGCGGGTATTTTAAGGAATATGCTTGCGGTGCATAAAAAAAATGAAGATTTGATTAACATCGGTGCTTATGTCAAAGGCTCTGACCCTGTGTGTGATAAGGCTATTATGATGATGGATGACATTAACCAATTCTTAATTCAGTCAACAGACGATAAGATTGAATATGACACTGTTGTGAATGATTTAATTCAATTAAGCCTTCGAGCCGGCTAGATTACCACTTTTTGAAGATAAAAAATACCGCAAGGAATATAAAAATAAATCCGATAAGATAGTTCCATTTGAACTGTTCTTTAAGATACAGTACCGAAAAGAAGGCAAACACCGTAAGCGTAATAACTTCTTGTATAGTTTTGAGCTGAAATGCGTTATAGCAGTTGTATCCTATTCTATTAGCCGGCACCTGAAAGCAGTATTCAAAAAATGCGATACCCCAGCTTGCAAGAATTACTATAAGAATCGGGAGGCTTCTGAATCTCAGGTGCCCGTACCAAGCAAAAGTCATAAATATATTTGATATTAATAACAGAATAATTGGTGCTAAATGTCTGAACATAAAAAAATTTTATCACAAAAACAGGGGAAGGCGTGAGGCGTGAAGGGTGTGTTTAGGAAGTGACCAAGTGATTAAGCTTAACCCGCCCCTTGTGGGAGGGTCGAAATCTCTGATTTCGGGGAGGGGTGCTTGGGGGTTGAATAAAGAAGA
>CALVBV010000026.1 GCA_944325815.1 Candidatus Gastranaerophilales bacterium | reverse complement strand
CATCATTAGGTGAAGCGTGAGGCGTGAGGCGTGAAGGGTGCGTTTATGAAGTGATCAAGTGATTAAGTGACTAAGTGGTAGGGTAGACTTTAGTCTACCGCATCATTAGGTGAAGCGTGAGGCGTGAGGCGTGAAGGGTGCGTTTATGAAGTGATCAAGTGATTAAGTGACTAAGTGACTAAGTGATTAAAAACTTATAACTACTGTTCAATTATTCTACTGTTCCACTTTTCAACATTTATAACTTCTTCTAAACTTCTCAACTCCTAAACCACCCAACTCCTAAACTATATTAATATATTCACAAGCCGGCTTTATTATGCTATTATAAAATTAAGTAAAGGGAGTAAGTATGGAAGAGAATAATAAACCGGTAGTCCACTTGATTTCTAAACCGGAAAATATGCTAAAAACAATTTATACCGCGTGCAGAACTTGTTATAGCGCGCTTAGCCCGTATGAAATATACAACAGCACTGACGATGAAGAAAAAATGCTTAAACTGATTGAAAGAGTAATTTCATCCGGACATTATTCTACAATAGAACATATTCAGGTCTCTTTTGCTATTTCTAATGTCTCAAGAGCCTGTACACATCAGCTTGTGAGACACAGACACATGTCTTTTTCCCAAAAATCCCAGAGATATGTTAAAGAGAAAGGACAATTTGATTACATAATTCCGCCCACTATAGCTCGTAACGAAGAATTAAAATCAAAATTTGTTAATTTTATGGGTGAAATATCAAAATTGTACAGTGAATTTACAGACGCCGGAATCCCTGCAGAGGACGCCCGCGCCGTTCTCCCGAATGCTGCCGCAAGTTCAATTGTCGCAAGCCTGAACCTTCGGGAAATGATTCACCTTGCTAACCTTCGTCTTTGCACACGGGCACAGTATGAAATCAGAACTTTAATAAAGATGATGTGCGATGAACTATTAAAAGAAGAACCCTGGCTAAAACCTTATCTGGTTCCGAAATGCGAACGACTTGGGTATTGTGATGAGGATAAATCTTGCGGAAGGATGCCCCAGCTTCAAAAATGAAACATCTTGCATTTGTTTTAGTCCTAATATTTGCAGTGCTTGCAGGAACATATTTCCTGTTATTTGCCCCTGAAAAATATCAACAGCCTGATTTGTATGACAAAATTATGCACAGCGGTGTGATAAAAGTCGGAATTAATATTGATTCCAAACCCTACGGTTTTATAGATAAAAACGGGGAGATATCCGGATATGACGCAGATTTAGCCAGATATATCGCACATTATATAGTAAAAAGCCCGAATGCTGTAAAGTTTGTACCGGTAACACCGGCAAACAGAATGCTGAAAGCCTCTACAGGAGAGGTTGATATAGTTATCGCCACAATGACAATCACCCCTCAAAGACAGGAAATATTGGATTTTTCAATCCCTTATGATACAGCAGGACAGGCGCTTTTGGTGCGGAACGGAAGCCGGATAACTTCTATAAATGATTTGGCAGGACAAAATGTCGGAGTAATATTCGGAACAACCGCAGAAAGAAATATGCAGAATCTTGTGCCGTCTGCTAATGTCCTGGGGTTTAAGACATACCACGAAGCCTATGAAGCATTGAAAAACGGCGCTATAAATGCAATAACGTCTGATGATACTATTTTGAGCGGTTTCGCGCTGGAAGATAAAAGTGTAAAATTACTGCCCAAGCGTTATTCACGTGAACCCTACGGAATCGGATTTAAAAAGGGACGGTGCTCTGCTAAACTTAAACAGAATATAGATTTTGCCATAACAGATTTAAGACAAAAAAATGTAATAACCCGTCTCCGTCATAAATGGGGCCTCGGATAAATTGTTCTTTTTTGCTCTTATTTCTGGTAAAATACTTATGTAACAAAAAGGGAGGCTTATGGAATTTATTAATCTGATTTTATCTCATCTCGTAAATTTTATAGAAGGGGTGATAACTCTTCTTGGGCCTTTTGGTATAAGCCTTCTCATGGCAATAGAATCCTGTAATATTCCGCTTCCGAGCGAAGCAATATTACCTTTTGCCGGATATATCGTAAGCAAAGGTGAGATGAATTTTCACATAGCAGCTTGGGCAGGTGCTTTCGGCTGTGTTTTAGGCTCAATTCCTTCTTATTACCTCGGATATTTCGGAGGACGTAAATTCATAGAAAAATACGGGAAATATTTTCTTATTTCACACAAAGACCTTGATGATGCAGACAAATGGGTTGACAAATACGGCGACTGGGCGTTTTTCATCTGCAGAATGCTGCCTGTAGTAAGAACATTTATCTCGCTTCCCGCAGGCATATTAAAAGCACGTAAAAGAATCTTTTTTACTCTGACATTTCTGGGGTCGCTTGTGTGGAGTTATCTGCTGGTATATGTCGGCGTAAAATTCGGACAGAATATGGAAATGTTCAAACATATATGGCACAAGTTTGATATACTTATTGTTGTTATTTTCACAATTCTCGGTGTTTTGTATATTTACAAACATTTTAAACACCTTAAGGATTCATAAGGAAATTTTTTAACCGGCCGCAGCAAAAAACATACCATTTGACTTGTGGTATAATAAAATTATGCCGAGATATATTGCAATAACAGACATTCACGGAGAACTTAAAAAGCTTGAAAGTGTCTTAGAAAAGATTGAAACACGCCCTGACGATATTTTTGTTTTTATGGGTGATTATATTGACCGCGGGCCTGATTCCAAAGGGGTTGTCGAACGTATTATTAAACAGGGTGAAACACATAAATGCGTATATTTAACAGGGTCGCATGAGTATGCACTTCTTCACTCGCCTTCGGATGATTATTACAGATATCTTTTTGATAATTACGGCGGACCGGCTACAATAAGAAGCTACGGCAGTTTTGATAATATTTTCAGAATACATGGTGATTTTTTCAGAAGTCTTAAGTTTTATTATCTGACTGATAAGTACCTTTTTGTGCATGCGGGAATCAATCCAGATTTTCCGCTGGAAGAGCAAGACGAAACAGATTTGGTGTATATAAGAGGAAAATTTATATATTCTAAACACAACCTGCCCCAGAAGATAATTTTTGGACACACAGAATTTGACGAGCCATACATTAAAGATGATAAAATCTGTATCGACCTGGGGTGCGGGAAATATCCGAATGCCCGCTTGTGTGCTTTGATTCTCGGAGATGACGGGAGTGAAGAATTTGTATATTCTTCATAGTTTTTAAACTTGAACGATTGGCCTGTCAATGCTAAACTAACATTATGAGGAAGGTTTTATTAATTCTTGCAGGTCTGTTACTTTTTAATACAGCGTTTGCGTCAAATAATGTCAGTTTTATATATATCAACGGCTCAAATAATAATGACGAAAAAATGCAAAACTGGTATATCAACGGTGTTAAAAAACTTCATCCGGTTTTGCGAAAAAAATTTATGTCAAACTCCGATATAAAGAAATATTATTCGGCAAAGGGAGGGCTGAATGTGCAAGAAGAGCCGGTAATTTTCTTTTGGGGCGATAAAAGCAAAAATGATTTGGATTTTGTAAAAAGCAGACTTGATATATCGAAGGCAATAAGTTCTACGGGTGCATATATTGTCAGAAGCCTTATTACACAGTATATGCACGATGCCATCTGGGTCCAAAAACCGCACAATATGTTCCCGATTCTGGACGAGCTTAATTCTTATGTAAAGAAAGAAACAGCAATGGACAGGGATGTAATTCTTTACGGATATTCTGCGGGAACTTTCATAACTTACGAGTATTTGTTTAATAAACTGAGATATATTAATATTGAAAAATTATTCGAAGCATTCATTACAGACGCTGATTTTCTGAGCTTTGTCCGGGAAAATCCGAGAAAACTTACTTGTATTTCTGCTATTTCATCAGCCGGCCTCGGTGTCGTATCAAACACAGGACAGATTATGCTGAATCGTGATGAAGATGAACTCAGGGCGGGTGTTTTGAAAATAGATGAGATTACGGAAGATGTCTGTGCGCCGGATAGGAAACTGAGAGGGATTGTAAATTTTGCAAGTCCGCTTGTGCTTTTTTATTCTGATATTGCGGATTCTGAATACAAACTTAATTTCTGTAACAAATTAATGACAAAATATATTTACGAAAACGGGATTTTCTGGCTGACTGTTAATTTCAAAGAAGATCCGTTAGGTTTTCCGTCAAGCAGAAATCTAACTGTCAATGAACTTTCGGATAGAATCGGGATGACTATTGAAAATCCGAACGGTGTAATTTATGATGATTCAAGTGTATGGAGTAAACGGCTGTTTCCTTTTGCACACACATCTTACTGGAACGCCGGGGGAACTTTTTCTAAAGCTGTTGTGAAGAGTTTTATCAACGGGTACAAATTCCAGTATGACCCTGAGTATCAGGCAAAAATGCTCAAGAAAAGAAAAACAGCGGATTTATAAAGAGGGGCTTATGGATAAAAAAATATTTGTAACACAACCGTTGCTGCCGGCGCTGAGCGATTTAAACAAGGAACTTGAACAAATATGGAAAGAAAAAAGGGTAACAAACGCAGGGCCAAGACACAATCTGCTTGAAGAAAAGCTTAAGGAAGTTCTCGGAGTGAGAAATGTTTCTCTGTTTAATAACGGAACCATTGCCCTTTTGACAGCATTAAAAGCACTTGATTTACCTTATGGCAGTGAAGTCATTACAACGCCATTTACATTTGCCGCAACCCCGCATTGTATAAGCTGGAACGGGTTAAAACCCGTATTTTGCGATATTGAACCGGAGACAATGTGCATTGACCCGGATAAAATTGAAAGAGCAGTCACACCAAATACATCTGCGATACTTGCGGTTCATGTATACGGATTTCCCTGTAATGTTGAAAAAATCCAGAAAATTGCGGATAAATATAATCTGAAAGTCATTTATGACGGTGCCCATGTGTTTTCGACAAAGCTTAACGGAATTGATATCGGTAATTTCGGAGATATTACCATGTTTTCTTTCCACGCAACCAAGCTTTTTACTACAATTGAAGGCGGATGTTTGGCTTACGGGAATGATAATCTTGTACGAAAAATTTATAATCTGAGAAACTTCGGGATACGCGGGGAAGAAGTTGTGGAAGATATAGGTATAAACGGCAAAATGAATGAAATTCAGGCGTCAGTCGGACTTTTGAATCTGGATTTGTATGAAGCAGAGCAAGAAAAAAGAAGGGTTCTGAGAAAATATTATGACACGCGCCTGAAAGATATAAAGGGAATAAGAATCCCGAAAATGCCGGAGAATACGACAGATTCCTGCCAATATTATCCGATAATAATAGAAGATGACTTTAAGATTTCGCGGGATGATTTGTATTCAAGATTGCGTGAAAAGGATATTTATGCACGTAAGTATTTTTATCCTTTGTGTTCGGATTACGACTGCTACAGAGAACTTCCGTCTTCATTGCCTGCGAACCTTCCGGTAGCAAATGATATGAAAATGCGGGTTTTATGCCTTCCGTTTTACGGAAGCCTGGAAGAAGCCGAAAGAGAAAAAATCTGTAGTGAGATTATAAGGAAATAGAATTTATGGAATTGTTTTTAATAAAAGTCAAACATCTTATCAGATGTCTAAGAAAAAATTATAATAAAAAATTTCCATCCTCGCCTTTATGCCTGAATCTTGGGTGCGGAAACGATTACAAAAAAGGCTGGGTTAATATTGATGCTGATTTGTATAAAAATATAAAGAAGCTGGATTTAAAATGCGATTTATCCCGAGGCATACCTTTTGAGGACAATTCTGTAGATTATATATTTAACGAACATTTTCTTGAACATTTGAGCGCAAAAGAGGGTTTAGAATTTTTAAGAGAATGCCGGCGGGTTCTCAAACCCGGCGGAGTGCTGCGTATTTCTATGCCGGATTTGGAGAATGCGGTAAAAATGTATTTTGATTCCAACTGGAGAGAAAAAACTCCTGCATCCATGTATGGGTTTGAGGTGCAGACCAGGGCGGAAAGAATAAATTACTCATTCCGGCTATGGGGACATAAATGGCTTTACGACCGGGAAGAACTGGAGAGAAGATTAAAGGAAGCCGGGTTTCAAAATATTAAATTTTGCAGATTACGTGAGAGTGAACATGCTATACTCAGGAATCTGGAAACAAGACGTGAATCAACACTTATAGCGGAAGCCGGCGAATAATAGGAAATAAGACTCTGTTATTGTATTATAAATATAAACAGGAGGAATCATGGAGTATAAAAAAAGAATTTTTATAACAGGCCAGTGTTCACTTCATTGGGGCAGAATGGAGAACGGAAATATCGGAAATTATTATATTACAGAGCCGATGATAAGAGAACTGCACCGTGTTTTTCCTGACGCGGAGATTGTTACTACAATGCAGATGACAGAAGAATTTCAGAAACGTGAAAGAATAAAAGTTCTTCCTATGGAATTGTATTACGCCTGGCGTGATGATGATTTGGACATTGCCCGCAAGGAATATGAGATTGCTCTTCAATTCTCTAAAACAGGAATATTGAATGAAAAAACACCTTATATAGAAGAAGTTCTGAAAAGTGATTTAATTTTGGATTTCTCCGGAGAAATGTGGTCAAGCATTCATGCCGACCTTGTCGGCAAAAACCGTTTCCTTGTCGGTGTTTTAAAAGACAGAACGGCTCAGCTGCTCGGCAAAAAAACTTCGTTGATTGTCTCCGGCGAAGGGCCTTTCAGCAAAGAAACTCTTCCTATAGCAAAAGAAACTCTTGAAAATTTTGATTTAATACTTAATCGTGAAGCGGAAACTGCCAAAATTTTGGAACAATACGGTATTGATACCAAAAACGTTAAGTCCGGCGCGTGTTCATCTTTTTTATTCCGTGGGGCAGGAGATGATGAAGTAAAAGATATTTTAGAGAGAGAGAAAATTATTGTTGACGGTGAAAAATCCGCAGGGTTTATATTATGCGGATTTAATATGCTTAACGGCCCTTATGATATGCAAAACAGACCGGACGAAGATTTCAATATTTTTGCTGAGGCTGTAGAATACATTGTTAACACTCTTCACAAACGTGTTGTTCTCATGTCTCACTCCAATGGTTTCGAGCTCTCTCCGGATTTTAAACTGATTAACGGGCGTGATTATTATATTCAGGAACAACTTTATAATGTTCTAAAAAAACGCGGGGCAGCGGATATGAACTTTGTTCATCTGATATCCCGTCCATATAATCCTTGGCAGACAAAAGCAATAATAAGAAATTTGGAAATGCTTGTAAGCGGCAGACTTCACGCTTCTGTAGGAGGGATTTCCGAATGTGTGCCAACTGTTGTCATAATGTACGGACACGGGCCTTTGTCACATAAAACTATCGGTTTTCATAAAATTGCAGGAACCGAAAAATATATTGCTTACCCTGCAATTGAGAATGATATTATTAAAAAAATTCAAAAGTGTTATAAAGAAAAAGATGATTATAGGAAATATTTAGAAAAACAAATTCCAAAGGTGCAGCAAAAAGTGCATTTGTTATTTGATGAACTTAAAAAGCTTATTTAAGAGAGGATAATTTTGAAAATTGCAATAATGCAGCCATATTTTTTCCCGTACCTCGGGTATTTCGGATTAATAAAGTATACACAAAAATTTATACTTCTTGATACAGTCCAGTTTATCCGCCACGGCTGGATTGAGAGAAACAGGATTCTAAAACCCGGAGAAGGATGGCAATATATATGCGTACCGCTTGCGAAGCATCATCAGAAAACCATTATTAAAGATATAAAAATCAATAATTGCGAGAAATGGCGTGATAAAATTTTTGCTCAGCTAAATCACTATAAGAAAAAAGCGCCATATTATACTGAGGCTGTTCAGGTTATTAGAAAAGCGCTGGATATTGACACTGATAATATTACAGAATTAAATTTTAATATTTTAAAGAATGTTTGTGAATATATAGAAATTCCGTTTGACTGTGAAATTTTTTCCGAGATGAATCTTGATATTATTCAACCTGAAAATCCTGATGAATGGGCGTTGAATATATGCCTGGCCCTAAAAAATGTTGATGAGTACATAAATCCGCAGGGCGGAACATCTTTCTTTTCAAAAAATAAATACGAACAAAATAATATAAAACTGAATTTTTACAAACAGACCCTGCCTTTTTATTCTCAGCGCCGCGGCCGTGAAAATTTTGAAGAAGGGTTATCGATAATCGACGTTATGATGTTCAACCCGGTAAATGATATCAAAAAAATGCTGGATAATTATGAAATATTATGAATTTAGATATAACACATTGAGCTCTCAAAAACTGAGTAATATATTAGTTTGCTGGGCAGATTATTTTGAGCCGGATTTACGCAGCTATGTCAAAAACCCGGAGGCTTATGCCGAAAAAATTACCCGCAATGCCTTGGTTATTGAGGCTTATAATAACAACAACCTTGCCGGTCTGCTTGCAATTTATCTGAATACAAAGCAAGCATATATTACTCATATAGCAGTTAAGCCTGAATTTCAACGAACCGGGCTCGGGGAAAAAATGATTGAAACGGCTGTGAAAAAAGCACGGGAAAAAGGATTTAAAAACATTCAACTGGAATGTTTTGACTCGTCTTTAGACTTTTATTTAAAACAAAATTTTCAAATAATCAGCCAAAATGGTACAAAATATTTGCTCTGTTTAAGTTTTTAACTGCACAGCCGGCTTATGTCTTTTAACATTTTTTGTATTACCAAAACAATAAGCGCAGGAATTAAGATATATAAGATTATCTATTTTTCTCAATTTTTCCCGGTCTTCCTCAATGGAATTTTTACTGTCAATAAGGCTTATAAATTGGTTTTCGTCTTTCTTTATAATACCTTCTTTCATCCTGTAAAAAGAGCGGGCGCATGGATGTAATTCCCCGAAATTGATTTCATAATATCTTCCCTGTCTCCAGAAGCAATGACTTGCCTGTTCGATTATTTCTTCTTCAGTTTTGTGTTTCAGGGAATGGTCTCGATAATCTATCCATCCTCCGTATTTTAAATTCTTTTCATCAAAATATTCTTCTACCCTGAAAAGAATATCATTTTGTGTTAATTTATTTTTCAACTCTTCAAATTTTCTTGACAATTGAGGACCGTAATTTGAAATAATAACCCGTGCTTTGTCTTTATGTTTTGCAAGAGTTTCCAAAAGCTCATCGCTTATTGCCAAAGTTCCGTTAGTTACAATATCAATATTTCCGGTAATCTGCTCTTTATATTTAAAAATTTCTTGCATAATTAATGCAAGCTGCGGATGAATAAAAGGTTCGCCTCCCGTAGCAGAGAATGTCCCGACACTATCTACAAGGGCAAAATATCTTTCTAAAATCTGACAGCACTGCTCTAAAGAAGTATCTTTATGTTCTTTAAGATACGGAATAAAAGCTTGACAGAGTTCACACTTAAGTGTACATTTTGTCGTGATTTTAAAAGTCGTTCTTTTAAGGTTTAATTTATCCATATAGTACAACACCGTCCCGGAGTGTGGTTTTACACCGTTATAATATCATATATTATTGGATTTACCAATAATATCAATTGCGTTTTAATCCTTAGGTCTTAAGACCGATATAACAGCATGATTCAAATCAAGATATGTTTTTGCAGCCTCTGCTAAATCGTCTGTACTGATTGATTCGCAAACCGGCAGATACTCTTCAGCCAGCGCTAAATCATCACACACTGTCATATAATATCCGATAGTCTCTCCTATATCCGAAACTGTTTCAACCTCGCAGGCAAAACGCGATTTGAGTTTTTTCTTAGCTTTATTCAATTCTTTTTCGGTTATTCCCTGTTTTAGTTTTTCAATCTCTGATTTAACAAGAGATATGGCCTTGTCTTTGTATTGAGGATTAAAATTGGCCTGCACAAAGAAATTACATCCGTCGCGGAAAAGATAATTTTCTGCATCAATCATGTTAAAAATATGCTCTTCCTGTTTTTCAACAAGATTTGTGTAAAGTCTTGAGCTTGTGCCTTCGCCCAGAATTATTGCGAGCATCTCCAGCGCGATTGAATTTTTTAAATCTTTTGCTAAGGGGCCTAAAAAACCGAACATCATAAATGAAGAATTTATATTAGCCTCATTTTCAATATAAACGGTCTCAGATACAGGTTTGTCCGGCAGAATGTTTCTCTGCGGCGGTTCCGGCCTTTCCCCCCACTTAAAAGCTTCAACAACACGTTTCAAAACATCTTCAGAATCAAAATCTCCGGCTATAATTGTCGTAACATTTTTTGGAGAATAGAAAGTCCTGTAGTAGTTCATAACTTCCTGCTGCGAAACCTGAGAAATAATTTGAGGTGTGCCGATTACATCTCTTTTATACGGATGGGAAGTATACATCGCATTGTTCGTTGCATTATATACCATTGTCCAAGGCTGGTCTTTTCTCATTCGGATTTCTTCAATTACAACATGGCGTTCGCGTTTGTCGGTTACTGTTTTATCATTAATATCAAACGGTGCGCCCATTTCGTAATCAGGGATTACCGGGTCTGTCATCATATCTGCGTGCAAATCGATTGCTGTATAAAAATTCTCATTATTTTCGCCTTTCGGAAGCGTTACGTAATAAAAAGTATAATCCTTCCACGTTGCGGCGTTCACGATAGCCCCTTTAGATTCGAGAATATGGTCAAACTCGCCTGCTTTGTGTTTATGAGTACCTTTAAACATCAAATGTTCCAAAAAATGAGATATCCCGTTATTTTTGTCATTTTCATTAATCGAGCCAGTTTTGACCCACGAAGACACACTCACCATTCCGCCCTCTTTGTGTGCAAGAACAATTTTATGTCCGTTATTCTGTTCATATATCTCAACTTCTTTTGTCAAAAACGGATATTTTACTAAAGATTTTCTCATATACACCTCTTTTTTCATATTATAAACCAAACGATTAATAAAACAAAGGTAATCCGGTGAGGGGTGATGATGGAGTGAGGGGTGAGGAGTGAAGGGTGCGTTTATGAAGTGACCAAGTGATTAAGTGACTAAGTGACTAAGAAATTTATAACTACTTTTCAACTGTTCAACCTTTCCACTTTTCAACATTTATAACTTCTCCTAAACTCCTAAACTTATAAACTCCTCAACCTTACCGGGTGAAGGGTGAGGCGTGAGGCGTGAAGGGTGCGTTAATGAAGTGATTAAGTGACCAAGTGACTAAGTGATTAAGCTTAACCCGCCCCTTGTGGGAGGGTCGAAATCTCTGATTTCGGGGAGGGGTGTTTGGGGGTTGAAAAAAGAAGAATAGAAAAAAACTTCATCTAAACTACTAAACTTTTCCTTTCCTCAACGCAAGCAGACCCCTCTCCCTGGCCCTCTCCCACAAGGGGAGAGGGGATTTCACTCTTTCCACTTTTCAACATTTATAACTTCTTCTCAACTCCTAAACTACTCAACTTCTAAACCTTTCTGTAATGTGGTAGACTGAAGTCTACCCTACGCGTTCCCCCCACCAAGGCCAGCACCCACCTAACCTCCCTCATTAGGGAGGAACTGTTACAAACTCCTCAACTTATCAACTCCTAAACTTTACCGGGCGAAGCGTGAAGCGCCGCAGCAATCTCTGAACGCAAAGAGCAAGACCGGGGAAAGGAGATTCTGAGTTTTTACCGGTCAGCTGCGCCGTGCGGGTGGGCAGATTCGTATACATCTTTCATGTGTTTCACAGAAACGTGAGTATAAATCTGAGTGTTGGAAATTCCGGCATGCCCCAAGAGTTCCTGAACCACTCTTAAGTCTGCGCCGTTTTCTATAAGCTTGGTTGCAAAACTGTGACGAAAAACGTGAGGGGTTACTTTCTTGGGTAATTCTATTTTCTCAACCGTCTCGTTTATTACATTACGTATTGTCTTATTTTGAAGCCGGTATCCTGTATTATTAATAAACAGCGGTGTGGTATCATCAATTGTACCAATATCATATCCGGGTGCAATCAATTTTCTTGCGGAATTTATATACTGAATCAGATAGTTTTTAGCTCTCTGCGAGATTAAAACGATTCTTTCCTTCGCGCCTTTGCCAAAAACTTTTATTTCGTTTTCTTCAAGATTCAAATCCCCGAAGTTAAGATTGCTGAGCTCAGAGACCCTCATGCCGGTTGCCCATAATAATTCCAGAATTACCCTGTTTCTGAATCCTGCCGGAGTATCAATATTAACGTTGTTAAGAATTTTTTCAACTTCATCAGGGGTAAGAAATTTCGGAAGTGATTTCGGCCTTTTGGGCGCAGAAAGAGAAAGCGCAGGGTCTGAATCTATATACCTCTCTCTGAGCAAAAATTTGTAAAAAGTTCTGATGGAGGCGGTTTTTCTTGCAATTGTCGTCTTTTTATAATCAAACCTTTGAATAAAATGCAGGTATTCTCTTAATTTATTAAAATCAACCGTAAGAACATCCGCATCTTCAAGCCAAAGTATAAAACTGACAATATCAGAGCAGTATGCTTTAAGTGTGTGTTCGGAAAAATTCCTCTCCACACCCAGATAATTTTTAAATTCCTCTATTAAATTCTTCTCTTTTGTGTTCATTTTTTTAACTTAAGAGCTTAGAAAAAAGTTCCGCCTTTAACTATCAGAAACTCCCAAGCTTTACTTTTACCCCTAAATATTATACAATATCCGTATTAATAAATGAAGCAGAAATTATTTATGAATATATTTAAAACATTTGAAATTTTCCTAAAAGAACCCCTTAGTATTCTAAAAGATAATTTTATCCAGATTGTCAGCATACAGACAGGGAATATTTTTGAGAATAAGCCGTCAATTGATGTCAGTTTGATGAAAAACAAAGCGCAGTTAACCGTTGTAAACAATGAGAAGGTATATAAGCTTTTGTCTCTTGTCCAGCACAGAGCTGAGAAGAAAAAGAAAGAGGAACTGTGCGATGAAACAGCTTAACGGAAAATTTATAATAAGCGCAGAAAAACTTTCCCAATGTCCTGATTTTCCGTTTGCGGAATTTCCGCTTCTCGGGCGTTCAAATGTCGGAAAATCATCATTTATTAATGCCCTTGCCAATAACAAAAAACTGGCTAAAACATCTAATACTCCCGGAAAAACAAGGCTGATAAATTTTTTCAATTTTTCAGACAAATTCACTATTGCCGATCTTCCGGGGTATGGTTATGCAAAAGTTTCCAGAGAAGCACAGGCGCGGTGGCAGAAGTATCTTGAAGAATACCTGCTTAACCGGAAACAAATTAAATCATTAATCCAGTTTATTGACGCAAGGCATGATATTCAAAAAAACGATTTCCAGATGCGGGAATGGGTTGAAACATATAACCTGCCCGTTTTTACTATTGTTACAAAAATTGATTATATTCCGGCAGGCAAAGCAGCCGGGGTTATATCAAAGATAAAGAAAGATTTTTCCGGTGATGTATTGCCTTTCAGCGCAGTAAACAGACGCTATTGTGAAAATGTAATTGAATATTTACTCAATTTGGTAAATAATTAATCCAGAGGGTAATTGTGTTTAAGACAGCAGAAAAAACAGATTTAAACCAGATATCACTAACAGGCATGAGGGCGCTTGTGCTTTTAGGCATGTTAATGAAAGCACCGAGAACTTTTGAAGAGATAAGAAACACTTTTATTGAACTGAATATCATGGAACCGGAACATTCTGATGACATAATCAGGATAGATTTGAATACCCTGAGGACTATGGGCTGTGATATTACCAAGGCAAACTCAAAGACCAATTACAGGTATGTTCTGCTCAAACACCCGTTTGAACTCAACATAACAAAAGAAGAAGTTGCTCTGGTAAAAAAAGTATATAAAAGGCTCAAAGATAATGTCAGCATTGAAACATTGATAGAGTTTGATACTCTGTTTAACAAACTTGCGGAATATGTATTTGATAAAGAGGTTCAGGAATCTTTATACGGCATATCCGCGCTAAAGGAGTTTAAGATAAAAGAACTTCGCGAGCTTCTTGATGACTGCCGGAAGAATAATATAATAACGATATTATATCAAAAGCCTTCTTCCAAAGAACAGAGCCGGAAAGAAGTTTTAGCGCAGGAACTTGTATATAAAAACGACAAAATTTATTTGTACGGCTACGATATTAACAAAAAAGAATCCGTAACATTGAACCTAAGGCGTATCATATCTGTCATATCACGTACATTCGGAGGCCAGGATGTGAGTACTCCGGCTTGCAGAGTCAAATTTTTTCTCACATCTTTCGGTATTAATAAACCTGAAAAAAATGAAGTTATATTGGAAAAACATGATAACGGATATTTGGTTGAAGGAGTATACCACAACGATTTTATAGCATGCCAGCGTATTTTATCTTTCGGCTCGCACTGCACTGTTTTGGAACCGGAAAATTTTAGAGAGCTGATAATCGAAAAACTTAAACAGATGAGGGAAATTTATAATGCCTAAGTTATCATCTAAGAAAAATATTGCATCCATGCAGGTATTAAAGACATTGCAGATACTGCTTCAAGGAAATTTCACGATGCATGAGCTTGTAGAAAAGCTCAATTCACAAGAGCCGGAACCCATATTCAATAACAGTGTTGTGAGCAAATACATTAATACCTGCCGTTATTGCGGAATAGAGATTCCTAAAATACATAATAAATATTTTGTTACTAATCTTCCGTTCGGCTTAGATTTAACAGCTGTGGATATAGATCTTCTCGGTTCATTGCAAAATATAGTCCGCCGTGATATGACAAGCCGTATGAATAAATTATTTAATACATTTCTTGATAAACTCAATCGTTTTTCAAACAAGCGGATAATGCGCGTTGAGAAAGATTCATACAAGCTTACGGCAGAAATGTTTGAAAATGCCGTATCAGAACGACGCCAAATTAAGCTTATGCTGAAAAACGGTTTGGAATATATTTGCATACCGATAAAAATGATAGAGAATCAGGGCAGAACTTTTTTTAATGTTTTTTATAAGAATAAGGATAGGATGATAGACGCAGAAAGAGTTTCCGGCCTTGAGGTATTAAGCAGAAAATTTATAGGGAATTTCAATGAGCCTTCAGTAATTTTCGAGCTTAAAGGCGGTCTTGCCCAAAGGTACGCATTACGTGAGAACGAACAGCTTCTAAAGCCTTATGACGGAGAATCGATAAAAGTTGCGAACCGCGGAGAAGGCAAGGATATATTACTTGCAAGACTTCTAAGATATGATAAGGACTGCGAAATAATCAATCCGAAATCATACCGCGATGAAATGTTTGAGATTATAGACGCTGCATTGAATAACTACGGGAGTTTGTGATGCTGCTTGCAGTCGATATCGGAAATACTAATATAACTTTGGGCGTATTTGAGAATGAAAGTATTCTTGAGACATTCAGGCTGGCCTCTGACAAGGAACTTCCTCAGGAGGAGTATGAGATACTCCTGCACACATTGTTTAAAAAGTATAAAATAGATGCCTGTATAATTGCATCAGTAGTAGATGAGTTGAGCAAAGTATTGAAACACGCGCTGGATAATGTTTTCCATATCAATTCAATACTTCTTGGTCCTAAGCTTAATCTTGGAATAAACTTAAAATTAAAAAATCCGAAAGAAGCCGGCGCTGACAGAATTGCAAACGCGTGCGGGGCTTATGTATTGTATTCTAAACCGGCAATAATAGTAGACTTAGGCACTGCAACCACATTTGACATAATAGATAAGAACGGCAGTTTTTTAGGCGGCGTAATTATGCCGGGCCTGAATCTCCAATTTCGCGCGTTGAATAAAAGCACTTCAAAACTTCCGAAGATTGAAGCGGACACCGTAGACAGAGCTATAGGCAATAATACCGCAGATGCGATTTTATCCGGCGTAATAAGAGGTTCTGCCTGCGCAATAGAGGGTTTGATTGAACAGTGCGAAAAAGAACTCAAAGAGAAAGCGGTTATTATTGCAACCGGAGGTTACAGCCAGCTTATTTCAAAATATATGAAACGCCGGTTCGATTTTGTGAACCCGTATCTTACGTTAGAGGGGCTGAGGTTTCTTTACGAGCTTAATAAATAAACCGGGTTTGAGAGTATAGTTTATATATAGGATTTTTAGAAAAATCATTCGTTTAAACGGATGATTTTTTTCTGTTTTTTATTGATATTTTGTTACAAATTGTTACAATCAAAATAGTTTAAACTAAGGGAAAGTACTATCCTGATGAAGAAATTTCTGATTTTAACAGCGCTTATATTCTCATTCTGCATTTCTGCGGAGGCCTCGATGGTAATCATTGATTATCAAGGGGATACAGTAGTGCGCCAGCAGAGCGTAGAGCGGAATCTGATAATAAACAGCGATGACGGTGGTGTGTATGATATAGCGGTGAGGCCGCTTGACGATTGTATGAGGAGTTCGGACGGAAGCGTTGAGATACCTTTGGACAAAGTTTTTATTAACAACACAAAGGAAGATGTGTATTTAAGGTATAACGATTATTCTAATTTATTTTACAGCATAACAATGGGCGGGGTCGCCCGGAATATGACCGCCAAAATCCGTGATTTTGGGATGGTTCCGGCCGGTGTGTATAATCTGAATTTAGAAGTCCAGGCAACCGATGTTGAGAGCGGAACAATAGCATCTATGACGACATTTAATCTGCAATTTGTAGTTCCGGTATCACAGGAGATAAGCCTTCACGGTGAAATTCCGCGTATAATTGTGAGTGCTTCGGACGCGTTTGATAAAACGAAAAAAATTGCAAATGAAACTTCTCCGATGGTTTATATCAACTCAAACTGTGACTGGGAGTTATGCATAAATTCGGATGATTTTGGCGAAGAAGCCGGGAATTATTACGTGAGAACGATTTCAGCCTCTGCAAATGTTTCCGAACGTTTGCAGGAGAGGGTTTTATTGCAGCCCGGCAAAGAGATAATTCTTGCCAGAGGCAAGGCGCCTGCCGACAATGAATTTATTTCGGTAGAGTATTCATTGGAGAGTAAGGATAAGGAATTTATACCTGCAGGGAATTATGACAACAGAGTCAGGTATATATTGAGAGAATCGGGAAGATGATTCGCGGAAAAAATTGAAAAGAGGAATTAATGATTTTTAAAAATGCAAAAATTAAAATTTTAGGATTACTGCTGGCGCTAGGCCTTGCCGTCCCTGCGTTTGCATCTGTTGCTGTTTCGCCGACAAGGATAGAAATTAACGCTAATAAAATAAAAACAAACTACATAACAACCGCAATTGAAGTTAAAGGAGATTCTAAAGAACCGATGAGGTTTAAGGCATATCCGGGATTTTTCACAATAGATGAAAAAGGCGAAGTCGTTATAAAAGACAGCACCTCAGACCCTCACGATTTATCAAAAAAAATCCGCTTTGTCCCGTCTGAATTTACTGTTGCTCAAGGCAAATCCCAAAAACTCAGGATAAATATAGCAGGCTTAAACCAGCTTCCTGACGGAGAAAACAGAACAATGCTTTATATAGAAGATGTAAACCCTAAAGAATTGAGCATTCCGACCGGCAGGGCAGGAATCGGCGCCCAGCTTATTGTAAAAACAAGAATAGGTGTTCCGATATACATAGACAAAGGTAAAGTCAATAAAATTGCAGAAATTGAGTATCTGAATATAATAAAGAACAAAGACGGGCTCTATACTGATATGAAAGTTGTCTCAAAAGGCAACAGCAAAATCAGGTATACGGGAAATGTTCAGATAATGCAAGGTAAAAAGCTTGTCAATGAGTACGAACTGAAAGGCAAAGTTGTCGGAGATAACAATTATCATATTGCCAAACAGAAGATTGATACCTCAAAGATAAAAGAACCAGGAGAGTATACATTACGCGTGGTACTTTCGTACTTTGACGAGAACGGCAAGCGTAAAAATATCAAAAAAGAAGCAAACTTAAACATAACAGGTAACGTGTAAAAAGAAAAAAAAGAAAGGAAGGTTTACCCTATGAAAAAATCAAAAATCACAAAACTGCTTCCTGTAGCAATGGCACTAATGCTTTTTTGCCCGGCGTTTGCAGCCACAAATAAAGCAAGTTCCGATCAGGTAATTACTGTACCGAAATTCATTAATATCACACATGATGAATCATCAGTGGAAGAAACATCTGCAAGTTTTAATGACGAGTATACCACTATTACTCTTGATAACGCAATGAATACAAAGTTTAAAGTCATAACTAACAATCCGGATGAAGTAATAAAACTCACGGCAACAGCTTTAGCAGACGGAGGACAGGTTAATGCAATATATGGTGATGATGAAACAAACTTAAGGCTCGTATTTACCAATAACGGTACAGATGCCAGAGCTGCAACAGAGACAGCCGTAACAAATATTACAGGCGGTACTGCTGCACCGGCTCAAAATGCCAATGCAATAGCGTTTACTTTAACACCTACTATCACACCAGATGATAATTCAGGCGCACAAGAAGCAACTCCTACAAAAGAAGAAGACGGAGTTAAGTATGAGCTCAGCAATGGTATTTATGAATTTAATTACACACTTGCTCAAACCGCTGTAGCAAACACATTCTCAACTCATGATACAGACGGTACATACAAAGCAACACTTACTATGTCACAAGTTAGCCCATAGTTAGGAAACAATGAATAAAACAAAATCATTAAAATTATTAATATCAATAATGTCCGTACTTTTATGTACGGTAAAAGCTTATGGTTACGCAGAAGCTGAACAGCCTATATCAACGGCTGTTCAGCCCTCCGTTTCCATAGAAAAACAATCAACATCAATTGAAGCTGCAACAGCAGACGCACAAACAGGAACTCATACCGGTCTGCAGTCTGTTTTCAGTATTCAAACAAACGGGGATGATGAAGACTATGATTTTATTGTTACATCAAAAATATTAACAGAGGGAGGGGAGGTATCTGCATACGGAAACAATGGTTGTATTCTCTTTGGTAACACGTTCACAACACCAACCGCAGAAGCGATTGAAAATGCCAAAAACGGAGGGAATATGAATAAAAATGTTATTGCATATCCTGTAACCACGGCCATAACAGAACCTATGACAGTAGATTTTGAACAAAACTACGGTTTATACGGAGATTGCTATGTTGTTAAGGTTAACGGCAGCAGTGAAGGAACTCTGACGCATACAGTCGGGCAAACACCTGTATCAGGGACTTACAATATAGGTCAGGATCCTGCAGGGACTTATCAAACTGTGGTAACTTTCACTGCTATAAGCAAGTAGACGGATTGACAATTAAATAAAAAAAGATTGACGCGGCGCAAAAATGCCTCACAAGGCAGACCGCTTAATAACAAAAAAAATGTTAAATAGAATAATACCCGCAGGAAAGCGGATTGACCGGACAATGGATGTCCGTTAGTGGAACAAAAGCTGTGCCCGGGGATAAAAAAATATGGCATAAGCTTAAAAGATTTAATAATCTTGAATGTTAAATAGAATCAAATACAATTTAATAACGCTTATAACCGGCATGTGTTTATTAGGCTTACCGGTACTTGCTGATGAATCAACTGTTTCATACATAACAATCAACAATATGGCCTATGAAGATGTTGAAATCGTAGTAACCGATAAGGCGGAAATTCTCGTGCCGTTTAAACAGCTTGCAGATATTTTTAACATTCAATACAGTGCAAACCGCGTTGATAAAATGATTAGTTTTAAAACCCACGACGGCAAGGAAGGGATGGTTAATACAAACGGCGTATTTGTGCAGGATTATCCAATCACAAAACGCAAACCTGTTTTTATCAATCAGGGAATTATGGACGGGGTGTTTAATGAAGCATACATTCCTGCTGATGCCGCATCAAAAATTATGGGCATAAAACTCGATACCGATTTTGAAAATTTGACCCTCACGGCTGAAGTTAAACGCGATATTCCGCTGCTACAAAACCTTAATAATGCCGTCGAAGCTGAAAACAAAGGCCCGAGAGCTTATCAGGATGTAGTAGTCCCCAAAAAAACAGGCAAAATCACTCTCAACAAAATAGGACTGCGCACAAATCTCTTAAGTGACAACATGTCAATAAGAGGAAATAATTACCACACAATTAACGACACTTTTTCAGGCAGCACACAGGGAAGTATCAGCGGTAATATCTTAGGCGGAAAATACCGGGTAGAAGCTACTGAATACCACTACCGCTCTGACGCATTTATGTTCGGAGGACTCACCGCAACTTATCAAAACAAATTTAAAGACAAATACTACTATGAACTGGGAAGGGTTAAAGGCAGAAGCGATGTTGATGCGTCTATCGGAACCAATATTTTCGGCGCCCAGATTTGGAATTATAATTATGACAAAGAACATCCGAGCGAGATAAAAGGATATGTAAAACCGACAAGTCTTGTGCGGCTTACCGTAAATGACCTTGAGCCGGTAACCTTGAGCACTTATGCAGGATATTATACACTCAAAGATGTTCAGCTTCCGAATCCGGTTAAGAGTATTAAGCTGGAAGAGATTAATGAGGACGGCACAGTAGAGCTTATCAAAGAAGAAAGATACTCCATCTACGGCGATAAACCGTTTGAAAAAGAACAAAGAGCGTCCGCATTTGCAGGTGTATGGGGCTATCAGAACAGATTCTTCCGGGAAGGTGCAAACATCTACCGCGGAAACAACAAAAAAGTTACCGCAGGTATTGATTACCAGTACGGTGTAAAAGACAATATAACTTTTGAATCCCGCTTAACCGGCGACAAAATTTATGATAAAAACGGTTCAAGCGTAATCTATCGGGTACCGACGAATGACGCCCTGCTTGTAAGCGGTACGCAAAAAAGCGTAAACTATCTTGAGGGTGCAACATCACTCAACAGCCTTGAGTGGGTAAACCCGAATAATAAAAATATTAAGGCCCGGCTGACTGCCGGCGCAAGTGTAGCGCACGACGTGAGAGAAGAGCATACCCATGCCGGTTACATTGTAAAAGGTACAGGCGAGTACGAAAAAGATTTGGAAAAATATAAAAAAGGGATTTTCAAACCCAAAAAATTAAACGGAAAAATCGAGTTATTCCAGACATCTCCGGACTTTTATATCGCAAGTTCCGATACCACCTCTAAAAACGACCGCACCGGAGGAAAAGTCTCCGGCGGCATAAGCTTTAATTCTACAAGTGCAAGCGGAAGCTACAGCAGGTATTATTCAAATATGAATCATCGCTACAGAGGCGGAACAATTAAGTTTGACGAAGCAAGCATCAATGCCTCCACTAAGATTCCTAAAATAGCAACGCTGAGATTTAACAGCTACTACAGACGGGGTGAAAATGAACTTGGCAGAAACAAAAATTATTTCTATGATGCAAACGCTTCCAGAGACATTAAACATTGGGCCAGGATTCAGGCCGGACGCAGAGAGAGCCTTTATGATACACAATATGATAATCCGACTGTTTTGGACAGAAATTATCATTCCAAATACTCAGACAATTACGCACAGCTTGATGTTCCTATACCCGGAAATCATGGCAGATTTACACTCGGTCACAGCGTCATCAGATATAATACCGCTACTTATAAAAACGGCTACAATATGTTCCGCTTCGGATACACTTTCCCGACCTGGAAAAGACTCACCCTCGGTCTCGGTTACGGGTTCAGATACTACGGACAGGGCGGTAATGATTTTAATGTTAACCTCTCATACAGAGCTAAATCCGGCCAAACAATGACCGTAGGATACCAATACTCTGAAAATGGCGGATATTTTATTGATAATATGTTTACTCCAATGACAAACAGGCATTCAATAAACTTTATGTTTAACGACGCATTCCAAATCTTTAACCACGGTCTTAAATCTGTCGGAGATGAGGATTTGGATAAGGGTATATTTGAGGCAGTTGCTTTTGTTGATAATAATAAAAACGGTAAATATGACAAAAAGATTGATATACCGATAAAGAATGTTCCTCTGATTACAAGCTGGTCAGGAGAAACCTGTATTACCAATAAACGCGGAAAGGTTTACTCCTCCAGTCTTACACAAGGAATCTATACCGTTTCTATCGACATGAACTCTCTTCCAATCACGGTAGCACCTTTAACCAATGATTTAATCCAAAAAAAGGTTAAAATTGACGGAGGCACAACAACACTTCTGGAGATTCCGCTTGTAAGTACAGTCGGTTCTGTTTCAGGGGTGCTAAAAATCACTGATGACTTTGAGCGTAATTTAAAAATAACAGACTTTGTCGTGGTACTGCTTGATGAAAACGGAGAAGAAGTAAACTACTCAACCGTTGGTGTATCGGGAGAATTCTATATTTCGGGACTTGCACCGGGGAAATATACGTTAAAGCTGGATGATAACTTTATTAATTCATACGGACTTGAAGAACTTCCGGAAAAGAGTGAAATAAGTATAGTTATTCCTTTCGATTATGAAAACCCGACCGACCTGGTCGAACAAAACTTAGAGTACAAGACATTGTCTCTATAAAACAGATTCTATTTAACATATAACACATTAATGTGAACAGCTGTGGAACCCCACAGCTTTTTTTTAGTGGAAAAGGGGAAGGGGTTGGTAGTTGAATAGTTTAGGAGTTGAGAAGTTTAGGAGTTTAGGAGAAGTTATAAATTCTTGATCACTTGATCACCTAGTCACTTGGTCACTTCATTAACGAACTCTTCACCCCTCACGCTTCACGCCTCACTCAATTATCACCCATCCCCGGCCCTTCCCTCATTTAGGCACTGCTGTCCGGTAAAAAAAGAGCATAAAAAAGCAAAACGTAGCAAATAAAAGCTATTCCCCTTGTAATAAAATCGACCGGACAATAAAATGAGATGTTGGCTTGTAAATTTTTGTCATCCTGAAAGCGTAGAAAATCGGGGTAAAATCTACCTACTCCTCTCATTCATATTGCCCCGATTTTCAAGCTGTTCAGGATCTTACAAATTCAAAAGTATAATTTCAGGCTGGCAAGATGCTGAACCAAGTTCAGCATGACAAAATAAAGTTGAAGAGTAGTTATAAATTCTTGATCACTTGATCACCTGATCACTTAATCACTTCATTAACGAACTCTTCACCCCTCACGCCTCACGCTTCACCCGGAAAGGTTGAATAGTTGAACAGTAGTTATAAATTCTTAATCACTTGATCACCTAGTCACTTAATCACTTGATCACTTAGTCACTTCATAAATGCACCCTTCCCCCCTCACGCTTCACGCCTCACGCAATTATCACCCATCCCCGGCCCTTCCCTCATTTAGGCACTGCTGTCCGGTAAAAAAAGAGCATAAAAAAGCAAGACGTAGCAAATAAAAGCTATTCCCCTTGTAATAAAATCGACCGGACAATAAAATGAGATGTTGGCTTGTAAATTTTT
>CALVBV010000025.1 GCA_944325815.1 Candidatus Gastranaerophilales bacterium | reverse complement strand
GGGGTGGACTTCAACGGACACTTCGTGGACTTTTCAAGTAATTTGGTTTGATTATTTTCGGACACTTCCGGCAGGTTAAAACCTAAACACAAAGCCACTTTACGGGGTAAAATCATTTTAACCGTACAGGATTGAAATGTCTGGTTTAATACACAAATCAAACTGGACAAAAAAGTACGCAGTCTGTCAAATATAATAATAAAAAAACAAGGCTTTTGATTAAGCCTTGTTTTTGTGAGAATCTGGGGCGGAAGGATTCGAACCTCCGGGATGGCTGGACCAAAACCAGCTGCCTTACCACTTGGCGACGCCCCATTGGGTCACATATTATATCTTAAGATATCAATATAAATTGTCAAGCTGTCAAAGAAGCCGATTCTAATTAGAATCGGCTTTTATAAGATAAAGGATTATAGGAGGAATTTATTAATTAAGCTCGGGATTGTTGCCACCAAATATCACCTGCAAGAGCTAATGCCGCGCCGACCCAAGCGCCGACTTTGCCTGCTTTTTTGAAACCTTTCCAGGTTATATGATTACTTATACAGTCCGGTGCAAAAACTTTGCCTAAACCGGTCACAGTACCTACAGCCCCGGCGCCGGCTAGAGCACCGACAGCAGGTGCAGCCGCATATTCTACTGCACTTTCAACTGTGCCGCCGAGTTTCTGCATTCGGTCTTTTCCGGCTTTATTGTCTATTGAGGTTCCATATAAATAACTCATTGTTTCTTCTGTATATTTGTCATGGTAATCCTTGCCGTGAAGATTTTTCCAGAAACCATGCTCAAATGCTGATTCACCATATTTTTTGATATCAGATCTCAAATCAACAATTTTACCTTCCTGCTGTGAACGGATTTTCCCGTACAAGACTTCAATAAACTGATTTACACTGTCAGAAGGATTTAATTTATCACTATTTGCCTTGAAGTAGTCGCCATACTTTTGATAAAGAGTTTGTTTTAATTTATCGAACTCTTCACAAATACCATCCTGATCACCTTCCTTAATCTTTTTGGAAAGATTTTCTATACCAAGGTTTACTCCGGCATCGACCATTGCTTTTTCAAAAATCATTCTATCCTGTTCTGTGAAAGCTCTGGTTTGATTTTGCAGTAATAGCTCGTGCATATCACCGCTATGCTGCAACTGTGATTTTTCAATATTTTGATAAACCTGGTTCATTTGTCCCATAAACGCAGGATAATAACCCATCATTCCGTATGGTGAATAATATCCCATACTTGCCGGATCTCCATAAGAGCTGAACGCACCGCCTCCTCCAAGGCCGTACATCCCGATAGGACTTGAATATGGACCGTAACCTATTCCTGTTATGCCGGGTAACATAGTAACCTCCTGCAAAATTGCTTTTAACTAACCTTTTACCTTACATATTAATAAAGTTTTTATATTTCGAAAAATTGATATTTTTTAATAAAAATGTAACAAAACTTTACAATTCAGCTTGTGCATTTCTTTCCTTAATGCTTTTATTGTATTATGTTAAAAGGTAAGTATGGGGAATTTAGATGAGAATTGAGGCAAAAAATCTGGTTAAGATATACGGCGACAGAAGCGTTGTAAACGATGTGTCATTTTTTATGGATAAAGGTGAGGTTGTATGTCTTTTAGGCCCAAATGGTGCGGGGAAAACAACAACATTTTATATGATTGTAGGTTTAGTTAAGCCAAATACGGGAACTGTTTATATTGATGGAAAAGATATTACGGCCTGGCCTATGAATTTGAGGGCTAAAGCAGGTATCGGGTATCTGCCTCAGGAAAATTCTATTTTCAGAAAGCTTACTGTTGAAGATAATATAAAGCTTGTTCTTGAGATGAATGACAAGTTAACTGTTGATGAGAAAAAACAGAAGCTGGAAGAACTTCTCACTGAATTTGGGGTAATGAAGCTGAGAAAAGCCCCTGCGGTAGCGCTTTCCGGCGGTGAGAGAAGGCGTGTAGAAATAGCAAGAGCGCTCGCTGCAAGTCCTGATTTTATGCTGTTGGATGAGCCGTTTGCGGGTATTGACCCTATTGCGATTGGCGAAATTAAGGATAATATCAGAAAAATTTCCGAAGAAAAGGGGCTTGGGGTTTTGATTACTGACCACAACCCTAAGGCTACACTTTCTATTACGGACAGAGCTTATGTAATTTTTGACGGAAAAATCAAGATTCAAGGAAAAAGTACAGATGTTGCAAATGATCCTGTTGCTAAAGAATTTTATTTAGGAAAGGATTTCAAACTGTAGAATGAAAAAGTTTTTTACGGTATATGACAGGTATATTTTTACTCAGGTATTGATTACAACAATTGTTGCAATACTTTTGTTTACAATAGTTTGGATTGCGCCGGAGATGCTTTTGAATACAATAAAGAAAATTCTTGCGCATGAATATACCGTAAAAACCGGTGTTTTGGTTCTTGTCTACGAGCTTCCGAAAATATTCGGGAAGGCTTTTCCGGTTGGACTTCTGCTGGGTTCTTTGTTTACTTTTGATAAATTAAGCAAAGATTCTGAGCTGACTATTTTCAGGGCGGTTGGAATGTCTTTTTCAAGAATTTTGGCGCCGGTTCTTGTGTTGAGCTTGATTGTCACATATTTATGCTTTGTAACTTATGATAAATGGATTCCGTATTCCTGCCAGAAATTGCAGGAAATAAAGGGCGGAAGTATGCTTACCCAGTATATTTATACTAAAAAAGACGAGAATAATCATCCTGAGCAGGCTGTTATTGTTTCACGTTTTTTCCGGGGAGAAATGACGGATGTCATAGTTTTGAATTTTTCAAAACAAGTGTTTGACGATTTGCACGGACTGGAAAATATTCTGGTTGCAAAAACAGGGCATAAAGGAACTGATAACCGCGGCAAGTCCTGCTGGGTTCTGGAGGATGTGACTTCTTATGATATCAGTGAAGAAGGAATTTTTAAACATATCACTAAAAAAGACAGAGTTGATATCTTAAACGGAGAATCGGCTGAGGATGCTTACACTATTATGATAAATTCGACTAAGCGCGATCGTGATATTAATAATAAAGATTTGAAACATTACGTCAGTCTGTTAAAGAAGGAAAATCTTGATGAGGATTACAGACTGATGTTCAACAAATATCTTCAAAGATTTTTCCATCCGTTTGTTTGTGTTTTATTAGCAGTAATGGGCTGTCTGCTGGGATTCAGCAAGCCCAGAGAACAAAGATTAATCGGGTTTACAATTGCTATCGGATGTATTTTTGTTTACTATATAACCCTGCCGTTTTTTGATCTTCTGGCAGAAAAAGGAGTGCTTCATCCGTTTATAACTGCAGCGTTTCCGCCGGGGGCATTTTTAGGGGCAATTATAGCGTTTTATAAATCGAGGGACTTGTAATGATGAGAAAATTTTTAGTATTTTTGAGTTTAATAGTATTTACCGGGGCTGTAAGTGCAGGGCCTATCAATATGACTTATGAGGATGGTATTTATCATTTTATACTCAAAGGCGATAAGATTATGAAACAGATTGAATTTGTCTCTTCGCCAAGCCTTATAACGAATAAGGAGGCGCATAATAAATCAGCTTCGTTGTTGACTATTAATGCCGGTTTCTTTGATCCGGAAAATCAAAAATCAATATCATATATCGTAAATGATACACAGACGGTAGAGGATCCGATTTTTAATGAAAATCTTATGAATAATCCTGTAATGCGTTTAAATCTGCAGAAGATATTAAACCGCTCTGAATTTAGGCTTATGGATTGTGACGGCAAGTTAAAGTATGAGATCGCACCGCATAATTCCAAGGTAGACTTTTTATGTTCAATCATAACATCAGCTCAGGGCGGACCGCAGCTTGTGCCTAATTTAAGATTAGAAGAGGAATTTTTTCTGGTAAAAGATAAAGAAGGAAATGTTATAAGAGAGTCCGCTTCTGTCCTGCAGAAGACTCCAAGAACAATCGTCGGGATAAAGACAAATAAAGGGAAGCAGGAAATGCATATCTTTATTGTAACAAATGAGCATCCCATGGATATTTATGAGGCAAGGGATTTGTGCTTAAAAAACGGACTTGACAATGCAATGGCTTTTGACGGCGGAAGTTCTACTTCTTTAAACTATAAAAAGATTAATGTTGTTTCTACAGAAAACGGGGGCGGTACAGGAAGAGCCCTAAAATCTTTTATGATTGTTAAAGAAAAGTAGCAAAAAATATTTTCAGCGGGTTTTATTGAGTATGAGATTATCAAGCATACATTCAATAACTCCCGCAGTTTTTAGGTGCTCTGCTTCAGACAGACCGATTAACACTTCGTTGGCATCGGATGAGTTTGTAAGGACTACAGGCGGAGTTGATATAGCAAGGATAAAGGCTTTAAATATATCTCATTTTAGACTTATAGATTCTAATTCCATTCGCGGGGTAACACTTGCGAATCAGAAAAAGGAAATTTTAAAGGAGTTAAGAGAGTCGGGTATTGAAACTATTATTGATTTACGAGCAGAGGCAAATGCCGATTCTGATTACGCAAAAGACTGTTGTGATAATGGCTTGGATTATTTTAACTTTAAGCTTAAGATTAATATGCCGATATTTAATATGCCGTTGGCCTCAAAACTTTCAACAGAGGAAAGGGATAGGGAGAACAGGGAGTTTGTGGAACGACTGCCGGCTTTCTTTGAACTTATGAACAGGGGCAGGTATTACATGGCCTGTCTTTTAGGGCTGCACAGAACTGATCTTGCTGTGGTTTTAAATTACCTTGTAAATCCTAAAGAGCCTAAATCGCCTCCGATTCTTTCGCATATGTATATTAAAGACGAAACTAATTTTACTAATAAATACATCGGTGCAATGAAAAATCTTTATAAAAATATTACCCAAAAAGAAAAGGATATCTTAGGTTTGAGTGATAATTTTAAAGAAATTTTTGATGCGCGTATTACAAAACTTCGTCTGATGAACGGCATTATAAAATAAATTAATCTACAGAGAAGATGTCTTTTATATCTTCCATTGTAAGAGATTTTGTAATATTTCTGTCAATGGAAACTACGCTGTCAACAAGGTCACGCTTGCGGCCTTTGATTTTCTGAATCTTTTCTTCAACCGTATTTTTGGTTATAAGTCTGTATACAAATACTTTCTTTGTTTGACCGATACGATAAGCTCTGTCTGTTGCCTGATCTTCAACTGCAGGATTCCACCAAGGGTCGTAATGGATAACATAATCCGCGCCGGTCAGGTTCAAGCCTGTACCTCCGGCTTTTAAGCTTACAAGGAATATCGGAATATTCGGATTGTTGTTGAAGTTTTCAACCGCAGCTTGCCTGTCCTTTGTTTTGCCTGTTAAATATTCATAAGGTATGCCTTCTCTTTCAAGCCAAGCTTTAATGATATCCAGCATATCTACGAATTGGCTGAACAGAAGAACACGGTGTTTTTCCTGAATAATCTGTTCCAGCATACCTTTTAAGTATTCAAACTTACCGGATTTCATGATGCCTTTGACATTTTCTTTGTCGTATAGTCTCGGGTGACAGCAAATCTGACGCAGTCTGAGAAGTGCCGAGAATATTGACATTCTGCTCTTTTCAAGACCGTTAAGTTCAATACTCTTGAAGAGTTCTTCTTTTGTACTGTCGAGAACTTCAAGATAAAAGTCTCTCTGCTCATCAGTTAGCTCGCAGTAAGCCATATTTTCAACTTTATCCGGCAGGTCTTTTGCAACATCGCGTTTCATACGTCTCAGGATGAACGGGAATATCTGCAGTTTCAAACGTTTTTCAACAGTCTTGTCCTGACGTTCCATAATCGGTGTTACGTAGCGGTAATTAAATTCCGCAACATTGAACAGGAAGCCCGGCATGAGAAAGTCAAAGACTGACCATAGCTCTTCAAGTTTATTTTCAATAGGAGTTCCTGAAAGCGCCAGCTTGTGTTCTGACTGTAATTCTTTAACAGCCTGCGCTGTCTGTGAAATCGCATTTTTAATATTCTGCGATTCATCTAAGATAATGTATCTGAAATTATATTTTTTAAGCTTTGCAATGTCACGTCTTACCAGCGCGTAGCTTGTGATTACAATGTCATACTCGGGAATATGTTTGAATAAAGTCTTTCTGTCAGCCCCTGAAAGTTTAAGGCAGGATAACTCCGGAGTAAATTTCTGAATTTCGGCTTCCCAGTTAAATACAACCGTAGTCGGTGCAATAACCAGCGTCGGCATAGGCCCGTCAACTTCTTTCGCCTTTTGCAGAAGGCTCAAAGCCTGCAAAGTCTTACCAAGCCCCATATCATCGGCCAAAATTCCGTTTAAACCATATTGATACAAGAACCACAGCCAGTGGAAGCCCTTAACCTGATATTCTCTAAATTCAGCATTAACGCCTTTAGGAAGCTCGACTCCGTCAGATGTTGTTGAGAATGTAGAGATTTGTTCCCAGAATTTCTGGAATTTTTCGCTCATTACAAGTTCAAAACCCTGGTTTTGAAGCTCTGTAATTAAACCTACACGGTATGTTTTAACAAGAAATGTATTTTCATTGTTTCTGTAAGCATCAAAAGAGTTAAAAGAGCGCATAATCTGATAAATATTCTGTGCCGGATACTCAACAAAGCCCAAACTTCTTACACGGGCATATTTTTCCCCGCTCTGAATCGTCTCATAAATATCGTCAAAGTTAATAATCTCATCTCCTACCTGACCGTAGAGCTGAATTTCCATACTATCAGCAGACTCTTCCGAGAAGTCTATCTTCGCGCACATCTTAAATGGTTCTTTCAGAAGCTTAAAGAAATTCATATCGTCCTTTTCTTCAAACTTCCAACCTTCTCCGGCCTGCTGGATATAATAGTTATAAAAATCTATTGCGTTTTCTTTTTCTAATGCAAGGTTGTTCGTCTGCATCGGAACAAATTTGCAGGCAAGAAGCATATTGTAAGCACTCTGCTCGTGTTCATAATCTCTTTTAATCCAATAAACAAGCCCGTCCTCTTCCTGACTTTTTACTGAAATATAAGGTGATTTGTCTTTACTTTTGGTATATGGAACTCTGACACCGGAGTAATCAAATTCTAATGAAGCCTTAAGTGACTGGTCGTAATCAATTCCGAGGCTTACAATGTTCAGAGGCGGTTTGTGGTCTAAAAGCAGTTTGCTTATATTGTCCGCAATCGTCACATTCATTATTTCTTTTAAGTGCGGAAGCTCTTCGTATACAAACTTACCGCCGTCAGCTTCTTTCAAGTCTGTGAATGTTGATTTAATAATGCTTTGCGGAAGCTCATTCATTGCGATATTAATCGGGAATATAATGTTTTTATACCTTCCCCACTTGATTTGTCTTGAAAAATATTTAACCTCTTCAAAAGGATAAATTCCGTCTTTATCAGGCCTTGTCCAGAATAACTCCAGAACGATATTTGTTCCGCCGTTTACATTTGTAGTGGAAACATCCAGATTTAAATCCCAAACATCACTTCTAAATTCAATGCGTTCTTTTGTTTTTTCGTCAAGAACTTCTTCCAGATCCGCCATTAGAGGGAATACCGGTGCAAATTTGGTTATAGGAATATCATACCAGCCGGCTTTTTTATCCTGCTTAGCTATTTTAAGCATCATTTGAAAAAGCGCTAATTCATTTTTTTGAGCATCGTTTAAATTAAAGTCAGGAGTGGTTCTCTGAAGTTCAATAAGCACCCTTAGAATACTTTCCAGAGAACGGACTATTTTATTTGTAGACCTGTCTCTAACAAAAAAAAAAAAAAAGTTTTGCCGTCTTTTAGGGTTGAAGTGGAAAATATAACTTCCTTTAGGCTTTTCCTTGAGAGCTGTATCAGTATCCGATGTATCCGGTTCCACGCCGTATTTTTCGTACATCCATCTTTCGTATGCACCCTCTTCTATTGCTTTAAGCGCAATTGCTACAGAATGCTTACACCATTCTTCTTTCAAAGGGCAGTTGCATCTGGCTTCAATTTTATTCTTCTTAAATATTAAATCAGTTACATAAAAATCCTGATAATTACCTTTAACTTTGCCTTTAAAAAAGTTCTTCTCAGGGTAAGCTTCCAGAATCATATCCTTCTGATAATACTCATAACCGCGTCTCCAGCTTCCGGGAGTAGCGTTTTTCTTTAAAAAATCATAATTAAACTTAAATTCGCTCATGAAAGTGAGGTACTCATCCTTTTAGGGTTTCATTAAATACTCAAAAATGGTATATAAAAACTTTATACCATAAGGCTCCCAACCTTTAATTTAATTATTACACATAAAATATTTTATTGCAAGAGGTTTGTTGTGTTTGCGGAAAATAAATAATATTTTCACGGCAGAAGTAATCTTCTTTTTTCTTAATATTTCTAAAGAATCTCTTGCTTTTGAGTTTTTTCTGTTTTATATTTATTCTCGTAGAGTGTTTATGCCGAAATGACACATCTGCGTGCCCGGTGAGGGCAGGGGCAATAAGACCGGACGGTCATTTGCAAAAAGCTTATTTGTCCCAATTTGTCTTACTAAGGTGCAAAATAGAAAAGGAAGAAAATTATGAATTTGAAAAACAAACAAGAAATTATTGAAAAGTTTGGTGCTAATGCAAAGGATACAGGTTCTGCAGAAGTACAAATCGCAATGTTAACAAAGAAAATTACTGAACTAACAGAACACATGAAGTCAAATAAAAAAGACTTTGCAACAAAACGCGGTCTTTTGATGATGGTCGGTAAAAGAAAAAGACTTCTTTCATTCTTGAAAGAAAAGAATCTTGAAGGATATAGAAGCTTGATTAAAGAACTTAATATCAGAGGTTAAATCTTTGATAAAACAAAAATAAAAAGAAAAACCGGTAATGACACCGGTTTTTTTTATGCACTTTTCTTTAAATACTCCTCAACATCCTTTCGCAATATTTTATATCCATTGTGTATTGTATTATCTGACGAATTTTCCGTGTAAAATTCTTGTAGTGCTCTTGCCGTTTCTTGCGAGGGATGATTTTTAAACTCTCTGCGTAAATCGTTAAATTTTGCTGTGTTAGAAGTTCTCTCTTCCGTAGAATCAGGATTTTCCTCTTCCGGCACGGTGTCTTTTGCAGTAAGTTTCCCAAAGATTGTGAGCCCTGCGCCCAGAATGTTTGTCGCATTAGTTGCCAGCATTGCGCCAACAATGCTGTGACTGTCATTGCCTTGCATTCGGTTAATCAAAGCTGTATCCTTTGCCGCATATTCACTATTACTGATTTCTGTGTAGTAACCCATCTTATACTCTCATTGTTTTTATATCTTACATATATATAAAGTCAATAAAAAATCCGTAATTTCATTATTACGGATTTTTGTTACAAAACTTAATATTATTTAAGGGTTTTCTTCTATCCAGTTTTTGATTATTTTAACCTCATTAGAATATTTATCTTCTAATTTTGGATTGGAATCGTACATTTCTAAGATTTTGTCAGCAGCTGTACGTTTTTCATTCTTATCTTTAGCTTTAATAAATTCATTGAAAGCTCTTCTGATATCGGCTTTAGAGGCCGGATTATTTTCATCATAATTTTCAGTCATGCACTCTTTTCTGGCTCTTGTCAGCCGATTTCCGTCAGCATCTTTAAGAGTTTGCATATCCATAGAGTTTTGGATTTTGTCTTTTTTATCAAAAAGTTTATCAATATTATCTATAATTTCATTGATTTCTTCCTGACGTTGTGTTTTAGCATCTTCTGCCTCTTTTAATGCTTCGTAAAGCTTGCCGCCTTCTTCTATACTTTCTTCAAGCTCTGCCTTTTTCTTTTTAGCTTCCTCAAACTGGCTTTTTTCAGCGGCAGTCATTTCTGATTCTTTTTTAGCACCAAGAGTATTTATAGTATTTTCATACTCTGCAATACTTGCTCTTGCATTTTCTATATTCTTATCAGCAGTAGATATTGCATCATCGTATTTTGATTCTACTTGATATGTGTAATAATCATTTTCTGTTGCTCCGGGGAGTTTTTCGAGCTGTTCATCAATTTGTGTATCTATATCATTTATTTCTTGTTTGTAATCAACTTCAGGTTCTTTTTGGGATCTTACAGATTGAAAAGCTTGGACACCAACACTGAATAAGCTGTTTGCAACTGCAAATCCGGCCATTTTATCATATTCAAAGTCTCCGAAACAGTTGGTGAATAAGCCGCCGCCAAATCCGTTCATTCCCAGACCGGTCATGCCGAAGCCGCCTAGCATATTCGTATTCATCATATTCATGCTGTTAAAATTCAGGAATGTCATCTTAGTATCTTTCCAACTTAGTCTTACATATATATAAAGTATATAAGATGTGGTGAATTTCAAGAGAAACGGCTTTTGTTACAAAACTTAATATTTTAACTGAAATCAGTGATTTGACAAAAGGTTGTGCTCTTGATATATTGGATTTTGTGACAATCAAATACGGGCATGTGGTACTCTGCCGACGAGGAAGATTAAGTATCGTTCGAGGAGAGGGGTAGACACGCCAAGGTTCTGAAAGAACCTTTTTGACAATTAAATATGGGCATGTGGTACTCTGCCGACGAGGAAGATTAAGTATCTTCCGAGGAGAGGTGGTAGACACGCCAAGGTTCTGAAAGAACCTTTTTGACAATTGAATATGGGCATGTGGTGGAATGGTAGACACGCTAGTCTTAGGAACTAGTGCGCAAGCGTGGGAGTTCGAGTCTCTTCATGCCCAGTTACTTTTTCTTTACTAAAAAGAAAAAGTAACCGATAAAGAAAAGTACATTAAGACGGCAGACATTAGTTATAATTTTTCAAAATATTAGAAACTATTGGTCTGCCTTTTTGACTATATTACCGGATGAGAGTCTTTGTAAGACTCTCTTTAAACTTTCTGGGAGGAGTTTTACAAATTCCCTCTTGTTTTATTTTTTTTAAGTCTTTATAATAATCTCGTAGTGTTTATATTTATATAATACTTAAAAGGAGAGATTTATGTTGAAAAACAGTTGGGGGTTGAAATCATTGTTTGCTTCAATTTTTGCGATGATTTTGACCGCACCGGCATTTGCCGGAGAAGCATCTCTTGTAGTTCCTAACATCAAAGCAGAAAGTCTCGATAGCTACAATCTTTTGGTTATCGGGCTTATTGTTTCTGTAGTCGGTGTTATTTTCGGACTTATAGAGTTCTTGAAAGTTAAAAAAGTTGAAGTACACGAAGCCATGAACAATGTTGGCAACACTATTTTTGAAACTTGTAAGACTTATCTTATCCAACAGGGTAAATTCTTACTTGCTTTAGAAATACTTATTGGTTTGTGTATTGCGTTCTATTTCTGGTATTTACAAGGAATGGCGCTAAAATCAGTTTTAATTATCTTAGGCTGGTCAGTTCTTGGTATTTTGGGCTCTTATCTGGTAGCATGGTTTGGTATCAGAATGAACACTCTTGCAAACTCAAGAACTGCATTTACCGCACTTAAGGGAAATCCTTTAAATATTTTAAACATTCCTTTACAAGCCGGTATGAGTATTGGTGTTTTACTTGTATCAATTGAACTTATCATGATGCTTGTAATTCTATTGTTTGTTCCGGGTCACTTAGCCGGCGCATGCTTTATCGGTTTTGCAATCGGTGAATCTTTAGGTGCTTCTGCTCTTCGTGTTGCAGGCGGTATCTTTACAAAGATTGCGGATATCGGTTCTGACTTAATGAAGATTCAGTTCGGTATTAAAGAAGATGATCCTCGTAACCCGGGTGTTATTGCTGACTGTACCGGTGATAACGCAGGTGACTCTATCGGACCTACTGCCGATGGTTTTGAAACTTATGGTGTAACCGGTGTTGCTCTTGTAAGCTTCATTTTGTTAGGTGTATTTAAAGACTTCCAGGTTCAGTTATTGGCTTGGATTTTCACTATGAGATTTTTGATGATTATTACTTCAGTTGTTGCATACTGGATAAATGGTATCATCACAAAAGTGTTTACAGCGAAAGCTGAAAAATTCGATTTTGAAGCTCCATTAACAAGTCTTGTTTGGATTACTTCAATATTATCTATCTTAATGACATTTGGTGTAAGTAACTACTTACTTAAAGATATGGGCGAAAACCTATGGTTAGTTCTTTCAATAATCATTTCTTGCGGTACTTTAGGTGCAGCATTGATTCCGGAAGCTACTAAGGTATTTACAAGCCCTAAGGCAAAACATACTCACGAAGTTGTTACAGCTTCAAAAGAAGGCGGTGCTTCTCTTACAATTCTTTCAGGTATTGTATCAGGTAACTTCTCCGCTTTCTGGATCGGTTCAATCGTTGTATTATTGATGGGATTAGCTTACTTTGCAAGCTTACATATTCCTTCTGATGTAATGATTTATCCGTCAGTATTTGCATTTGGTTTAGTTGCATTCGGTTTCTTGGGAATGGGTCCTGTAACTATTGCTGTAGACAGCTACGGTCCTGTTACTGATAACGCTCAATCAGTTTATGAATTATCATTGATTGAAGAAATTCCGAATGTTGGTGAAGAAATTGAAAAAGAATACGGTTTCAAGCCTGACTTTGAAAATGCAAAAACTTACCTGGAAGAAAATGATGGTGCAGGTAACACCTTCAAGGCAACTTCAAAACCTGTACTTATCGGTACAGCTGTTGTTGGTGCTACAACAATGATTTTCTCATTGATTCTTGTAATCAAAGAAACATTGGGTATTCAGCCTGAAATGATTTTGAATATCCTTAATCCATACACACTTCTCGGATTTATCGCAGGCGGTGCTGTAATTTACTGGTTCTCAGGAGCTTCTATGCAGGCTGTTACAACAGGTGCATACTCTGCAACCGAATACATTAAAGACAATATTAAATTGGGTGAAGCTGATGATAAGCGTGCAAACCTTTCAAATTCAAAAGAAGTTGTAAAGATTTGTACACAATACGCACAGAAAGGTATGTACAATATCTTTATCGCATTGTTCGCATTTGCTTTAGCACTTGCCTGCTTATCAGCACCGGTTGGAGACAATTCAGCTCCGGTATCATTCTTCGTAAGCTACTTGATAGCAATTGCAGTATTTGGTCTGTTCCAGGCTGTATTTATGGCAAACGCAGGCGGATGCTGGGATAATGCGAAGAAGATTGTTGAAGTTGATATGAATGAAAAGGGTACAGAACTCCACGCTGCAACAGTAGTTGGTGACACTGTAGGTGACCCATTCAAGGATACTTCTTCAGTTGCAATGAACCCGATTATCAAGTTTACAACTCTGTTTGGTTTATTGGCAATGGAAATTGCTATTAACCCTGCGTTCAAAGAACACGCTAAGATTGCCGGAGTTGTACTTCTAATCGTTGCTTTAGTATTTGTAATCCGTTCATTCTATGCAATGAGAATACCTTCTAAGAAGGCTGAATAATATTAAAGCTAAAAAAAGCGGGTAAGAGGTTTGCCTCTGCCCGCTTTTTTATTGAAAATTAACAAAAAATTAATAATTCTAATATTGATTCAGATTTTTGTTTGAATTAGGATAAACATGTTAAGAGAAATAATTTTACTGATAAGAAGGAGTGAAAATTATGGTAAAAGTAGCAATTAACGGATTCGGAAGAATCGGACGTAACACTTTAAGAGCAGCTATCAGAGAAGGTATCTTCAATGAAATAGATTATGTTGCAATAAATGACCCTGGTCTTAAGCCGGCAGAAGCTGCACTTCTTTTCAAACACGACTCTGTAATGGGTAAGTTTGACGGAACTGTTGAAGCTTATGAAGAAGGTATTATTGTAAACGGTAAGAAGATTAAATTCTTCGCAGAAAAAGATCCTGCTCAATTACCTTGGAAAGATTTAGGCGTAGAAGTTGTTGTTGAATCAACAGGCTTCTTTACAGATGCTGAAAAAGCTAAAGCTCACATCACAGCAGGCGCTAAGAAAGTTATTATTTCTGCACCTGCAACAAACGAAGATATTACAATTGTTTTAGGCGTAAATGATAAAGAATACGATCCAGCAAAACATAATGTAATTTCTATGGCATCTTGCACAACTAACTGCTTAGCTCCTGTAGCTAAAGTTATCGATGAAAAATTCGGTATTGTAAAAGGTTTGATGACTACAGTTCACTCATACACAGGTGACCAGAGAATCTTAGACGCAGGTCACAAAGATCCTCGTCGTGCTAGAGCTGGTGCTTTGAATATCGTTCCTACTAAGACTGGTGCTGCAAAGGCTGTAGCTCTTGTATTACCTCAATTAAAAGGTAAATTGGACGGTTTCGCTATGAGAGTTCCTACTCCGGATGTATCATTAGTTGACGTTGTATTTGAATTAGCTAAAGACGTAACTGTAGAAGAAGTTAACGCTGCATTAAAAGCTGGTGCTGACGGACATGTTCTTTGCTATACAGAAGAACCGTTAGTATCTTCTGACTACATCGGCACTTCACAATCTTCAACTGTTGACGCTTTATTAACTCGTGTAATGGGCGGCAACCAGGTTAAGATTATTTCTTGGTACGATAACGAAATGGGTTATTCTACAAGATTGGCTGAAACAACTAAGATGGTTGCTTCTAAATTATAATTTTTAAAAATTATAATCCAAGATTAAAGAGGGTGGTATTTAAAAATATCACCTTCTTTTACTTTATATTTTGCCCTTTTCTTGCCGGTACAAGAAAAGGACATCTGGAGAAGGTTTAGATAACGAGGTAGACTAAAGTCTACCTACACTTGGACAGTTGTGCCGTTGAAGAGTGGATAACTACTTATCCACTCTTCAACTTTTATAACTTCTCCAAAACTTCTAAACTTATTCTCTTCTAAACCACAATCCACTCCCACTCTCTTGCGGATTTTTTTTTATTATCTATAATCATTTTATATGAGTATTGTCCAAAAATCACAAAAAGCTCTCGAATATGATAAAATTCTGTCGGAACTTGCTAATTTTGCTAAAACCGAACAGTCTAAAAAGCTTTGTCTTGATTTAACACCTTATGTAAAATCAGAGGATATTCAAACTCAATTAATCCTTACACGTGAAGCAAAAGATGTATTGGATTTGGCCAGAGATATTCCTATTGATAAAATTCAGGATTTTAGAAAGCTCAAAGAGAGAAATGAATACTTTGTTGAAGAAGAACTCGTTGATATAGCCAAAACAATGAGAACTTCAAGGCTTGTGAGAAATTTCTTAAAAGAAAATCTTCCGTTTGATGCCTTGATGCATAAACTCACAAATAATTTGTATTCAAACAAAGAGTTTGAAGATAAGATTCTTGATACTTTTGATGAAAATTACACGGTAAAGCAGAATGCGAACCCGGATTTAAAAGGGCTTTACGCCTCATTAAGAGATACGGAGGCGAATTTAAAACAGCGGGTACAGGAATTGATGAACTCAGCGGAGTTTCAAAAACATTTGCAGGAAAATATCTATACTCTTAGAGACGACAGGATTGTTTTTCAGGTAAAAGCATCCTCAAAGAGTAAGGTCGGAGGAATTGTGCACGATGTTTCTGCTACAAACAAGACTTTTTATATAGAACCGGCTCAGATTGTTCCTATAAATAATAAAATCAGGGAATTAAAATCAAAAATTTATGCGGAAATTATCAGGATTCTGACAGTCTTAAGCAATCAGGTTCGCCAAGAGATGGATAAATTATTGGAAACCGAGACCCTTCTTGCACAGATAGATTTTCATTTTGCAAAGGCACGTTATGCAGTGAAAACGCAGGCCATAGAGCCGGCTTTAAGTCTTGATAAGCTTGTTAAGATAGATTTAATGCGCCATCCGCTTTTAATCGGCAGGGTAGAAAAAATTGTAGAAAATGATTTTGAAATTGGCCGTGATTATAAATCAATTATAATAACCGGCTCAAATACCGGCGGAAAAACTGTTGCACTCAAAACAGTCGGGTTATTTATTCTTATGATGAAATCAGGCTTGTTCCTGCCTTGTGCGGAAGCTCATATTTATCCATTTGAGCGTGTTCTGGCAGATATTGGTGATGAGCAGAGTATTTTGCAGAATTTATCAACATTTTCTTCTCACATGAAAAACGTGATTGATATTCTGGAAATAGCAGATTCTGAGACTTTTATTCTGATAGACGAGCTTTGTGCCGGAACTGACCCTCAAGAGGGGGCGGTGCTTGCGGAGATTATTCTTAAGGAATTTGAAAAAAGGCATTCTCAGTCAATTATCACGACTCATTACGGTGAATTGAAAACTTTGGAGTATACAGATTCTTATTTCAAAAATGCAAGCGTAGAATTTGATACAGAATCTTTGTCTCCGACATATAAGCTTATAATTGGTATTCCTGGTTTGAGCAATGCGATTTCTATTGCGTCAAATTTAGGGCTTCCGCAGGATTTGGTGTGGGAAGCAAAAGAACTGCTGATTACCCAGCGCGATACATCAAGTATTGTAGTAGAAAGGCTGCAGGATACGCAGCAAAAACTGGATATGAATTTGAAAGAGGCGGAAACTTTGAATGCAGAAGCAGACGAGCTCAAACAGCAGTATGAAAAAGAGCTTTCCGAGCACAAAAAAGAAAAGAAAAAGACAATAAAAGTTATAAAAGATAAGTTTGAAGGCCAGCTGGAAGAAGCAAAAAATGAAATAAAAGAGATTTTAACCGAGTTAAGACAAGAAAAGTCAGAAAAGATTGCGAGACGTTCTTATGCCCGCTTAGCAAAGTTGGAGCAGGGATTTAGAGCGGATTTGCATTCTCTTGAGGAAAAAGAACAGTATACAGAACTTGATTGGGATGAGGTTCAAGTCAATGATAAGGTTATGATAAAAGATTTGAACCAGCAGGTAACAGTGCTTTCGCTGCCTGACAAGACCGATTCTTTGTATATACAAATGGGAATGATAAAGACAAAGGTTAAGAAAAATAAACTTGCGGTTTATAATCCCCAGCTTGCAAAGAAAGTAAATCTTCCTCTTGGTGCGTTGAAGAAAGATACATCATTCAGCTTGAAAAAAATAGATATTTCAAATACCTTGGATTTACGCGGGGAACGCGTAGAAGAGGCTTTGGATGATTTGGAAGTATATCTGGATAAAGCCAGTCTTGTGAATTTGTCTCCGGTTTATATTATTCACGGGCATGGAACAGGTGCTTTAAAATCAGCTGTAAGGGATTTTATTTCGACATCTCCTTATGTTGCAAAATATAGAGCGGGCGAGGATACGGAAGGCGGAGACGGTGTAAGCGTAATTGATATAAAATAGGAGAGGGATTTATGTATAAATTAGGAATTATAGGCTATCCTTTAGGGCATTCAATTTCTGCTGTTATTCAGCAAGCAGGGCTTGAGAGTATAGGTCTTGAAGGCACGTATGACGTAATGGAGACCCCGCCGGAGGATTTAATTAACAGAATCAAGTATATTAAAGCAAACGGCTATAACGGGTTTAATGTAACAATTCCGCTAAAGGTTCCGATGTCATTGTTTTTGGATGATATAGATGATTATGCAAATATAGCGGGATGCGTTAATACCGTGAAAGTTATGGAAGATAGAACATTTTACGGCTATAATACAGATATATACGGATTTAGGCGTGCAATTCCGGCGGATGTGGATTTGAGCGGCAAGAATGTAAGTATTTTAGGCACAGGGGGTGCTTCAAGAGCTGCAGTGGCTGGGCTTGCGGAATTGGGTGTTAGCGAGATTGATTTTTATACCCGGAATATAATAAACTCGCGCCAAACTCTGGAGTATGTAAGGACAAAGTTTCCGGCAATTACGTTTAATGTGTATCAGATTCAGAATATTCGCAGCTTGGAAGGTACATCAATGGTGGTAAATGCAACGCCAATAGGCATGCGCGGATTTATGGCAGACCAGATGCCGTTAGAGGGACGTGATTTGGATAAATTAACGCCTGAGACAATAGTATATGATATAGTTTACAATCCATCAAAGACTATTTTGATAAAAGAGGCGCAGAGGCGGGGCTTGCGAACCATTGGCGGATTGGATATGCTGATATATCAGGCGGAACGTGCTCTTCAGATATGGACGGGAAAGCTGCCGGATACAGATAAAATGAAGATTGCTGCTTTAGAAGCTTTGTAAATTTTTGTAATGATAAAAAAATGTTATTACATAGTCGATATGTGGAATATATTTATATTTCAAGGAATGTGATATCGAAATGTTAAAGTCCAATCATTGAGAGCAAGAAGAAAATGCTTTGTTCAATGGAATTGCGCATATTTTGCCTGAAACCCTCATGCCCCTAGGGGAGGGGGGTAAAACCTGCTTGTAGTCTGCGTTTTGAGCTTGGCTGTTTGGGTTTAGGAGTTTGTAACAGTTCCTCCCTAATGAGGGAGGCTAGGTGGGTGCTGGCATTGGTTGGGGGGGGGTATAAGTTTAGGAGTTTAGGAGAAGTTATAAATGTTGAAAAGTGGAAAGGTTGAATAGTTGAAAAGTAGTTATAATAAATTTCTTAGTCACTTAGTCACTTAGTCACCTAGTCACTTAATCACTTCATTAACGCACTCTTCACGCCTCACGCTTCACCCTTCATCCTTCATCCTTTCCCCCTCTTGCGATTTTTTTTTAATCTACGGTTCTCTCTGTGTAAAGAAATGTTACAAAGATAAAAATTAGTGAAATTTGAATTTGTATATAAACTTTATATATATGTAAGACAAATTCAAGAGAGTTAAAGAAAAACTTAATAACAATCCGGCAGGCATGACCTGCAGGTCTTAAAATCTGTGAATTATGTTCAATTTGCAGGCTTAAGTAAATTTGTCCGGAAAGGCGAGGCAGATAAATATGGCATTACTACAATCTTATAACATTAATGCAATGGCAACACAAATATCAAAAGAATTTTATATTAATGATAATGCACCGGACGATAAGTCCTATGTGTTGATGGATGAGATGAGGCTCTTTGCTATGGATATGAAATCCAGAGTAACATTTATTTCGCGAGTCAAATCTTAGAGGAGATTTACCTATATACCAATCTTAATCTTACTTATCTAATTTAATTCCCCAAACTTACTTATCTACAGCGCCTGATTCAAAGAATCAGGTTTTTTTTGTATACAGTAGGAGGATGTTAGTTTTCTTGCACCCTTGTTTAATAAGTAGAGAAAGGAGAAATTTATTATGTTTTATGATGTATTGAAGGCAAAGGAGTTAGTCAATCTGGACGGCGGTAAATTTGAAAGAAAAGTGCTTTTAGAAAACAATGACAGCTGTTTAAGTGTAATCGCTTTAAAAAAAGAGGAAATAATTGATACTCACACCTCAGTTTGTGATTCAGCAGTGTATGTTATAGACGGTGAAATTGAGCTTCATTTTGATGCAGAGAAGTTTACTGTAGATAAAGGAGAAATTTTAATGTTTAAAAAGGAGGCTGAACATAAGGTTCTGGCATTGAAAGACAGCAAATTTTTCCTGATAAAGATATAGCCGTAATTTGCCTCCGTTTATAAAACGGGGGTAAATTTTCCGGTAAATTTTCTTTTTCTTTTTTAAATTGATTGTATACATAAAAATATCTTTGTGCTAAAATCTGGGTGCTAGGATTTTATTAAAAGCGTATACAAAAAGAAGGAGAAACTAATGGCTGAAAAACGTGTATGGCTATTTAGAGAGGGTAATGCAAATATGCGCAACCTCTTAGGCGGCAAAGGTGCAAACCTTGCAGAAATGACAAATTTAGGTTTACCGGTACCTCCGGGACTTACTATTACAACAGAAACTTGTATGGATTACATCAACCACGGCAACAAAATGCCTGAAGGTTTGATGGATGAAGTTAAAGCAGCTCTTAAGGATGTTGAAGCACAAGCAGGAAAGAAATTCGGCGATACTTCAAATCCTTTATTAGTATCTGTACGTTCCGGTGCAAGAATTTCTATGCCTGGTATGATGGAAACCATTCTTAACCTCGGCTTAAATGATGAAACTGTTGAAGCAATGGTTAAATTAACTAATAATCCTAGATTTTGCTATGATTCATACAGAAGATTCTTAACAATGTTCGGCTCAGTGGCCTGGGAAATGGACAGACAAAAATACTTTGAATCAGAAGTAGAAAAAGTTAAAGAAAGAGAAGGCGTTAAATCTGATACTGAAGTATCTGCAGAAGGCTGGAAATCTCTTATTCCTATCTACAAAAAGACTATCAAAGAAGTAACTGGAAAAGAATTCCCGCAAGATCCTTATGTTCAGCTTCAAGAAGCAATCGAAGCAGTATTCCGTTCCTGGAATATTCCCCGTGCAGTTGCTTACAGAAATATGAACAAAATCGATCACAATTACGGTACTGCTGTTAACGTTCAAACAATGGTATTTGGTAACATGGGCGATGATTGTGCTACAGGTGTTTCATTCACCCGTAACCCTGCTACCGGTGAAAACAAATTCTATGGCGAATACTTAACAAACGCCCAAGGTGAAGACGTTGTTGCAGGTATCAGAACTCCAAAACCGATTGCTGAACTGGAAACTGAAATGCCTGATTTATACAAACAATACGTTGATATTGCAAAGAAACTTGAACTTGGATACAAAGATGTTCAAGATATGGAATTTACTATTGAAAGAGGTAAATTATACATCCTTCAAACACGTAACGGTAAGAGAACCGCTGCTGCAGCTGTAAGAATCGCGGTTGAAATGTGCAAAGAAGGCATTATCACAAAAGAAAGAGCAATCGAATTGGTTGATCCGTATGCAGTTAACCAGATTCTGTTACCTTGCTTTGATGCTAAAGCAATGGAAGAAGCTCACAAAGTTGCACACGGTGTAAACGCTTCTCCTGGTGCGGCAGTTGGTAAAATCGTATTTGATACGGAAGAAGCTGCTCAAAGAGGTGCTGCAGGCGAAAAAGTTATTCTTGTAAGAATCGAAACTTGCCCGGATGATATTCACGGTATGGCAGATGCTCAAGGTGTTTTAACCCTTAGAGGCGGTGCTACTTCTCACGCAGCAGTTGTTGCAAAAGGTATGGGTAAACCATGCGTTGCAGGCTGCGAAGATATGAAGATTGACCTTGAAAATGAAACATTGACAGGTGCTGACGGTACTGTTTATCACAAGAACGATGTGATTTCTCTTGACGGCGGTAAAGGTCTTGTTATGGACGGTGCTGTTAAATTAGCTGACGCTCAGATTGATGATAATTTCACAACATTCTTTGAATGGGTTGACGAAATTAAGACTATGAAAGTTGAAGCTAACGCAGATACTCCAAAAGACATTGCAAATGCGCTTAAATTCGGTGCAGAAGGTGTTGGTCTCTGCCGTACAGAGCACATGTTCATGGATCCTGACAGATTACCTTGGGTTCAGAAGATGATTATTGCAGGTACTCCGGAAGCAAGAAAAGAAGCACTAGACCATCTGCTTCCTATGCAGTATTCAGATTTCTATAATATGTTCAAGGCTCTTGGTTCCGGCAAGCCGATGACAGTAAGACTTTTAGACCCGCCGCTTCATGAATTCTTACCTTCTAAGGAAGATTTGATTGCTGAAGTTGCTACTCTTAAAGCTCAAGGCAAAGATGCTAAAGAAAAAGAAGAACTTCTTCAGGTTGTTGAAGGACTTTCTGAATCTAACCCGATGATGGGCTTAAGAGGTTGCAGATTAGGCTTAACTTATCCTGAAATCAATGAAATGCAGGTAAGAGCAATTTTTGAAGCAGCATGTGACGCTAAAAAAGAAGGTGTTGACGTAATTCCTTACGTTATGATTCCTCTTATCGGCCACGTTAATGAGTTGAAAGTTGCAAAAGAAATTCTTGAAAGAGTTGCAGAAAATGTAATGAACGAAAAAGGTATCAAAGTTGATTACAAATTCGGTACTATGATAGAAATTCCTCGTGCAGCATTAACAGCTGATGAAGTTGCTGAATACGCTGAGTTCTTCTCATTCGGTACAAATGACTTAACTCAGATGACATTCGGCTACTCAAGAGACGACGCAGAAGGCAAGTTCCTGAAACGTTACGTTGAACAGAAAATCCTTCCTGCTAACCCGTTTGAAACACTTGATACAAAAGGTGTTGGTAAGTTAATGGAAATGGCTATGGAAAAAGGTAAATCTGTCAATCCGAAACTTATCGGCGGTGTTTGTGGTGAACACGGCGGAGATCCTGATTCAGTTAAATTTGCATACAGAATCGGACTTGATTATGTATCTTGCTCTCCATTCCGTATACCTCAGGCAAAACTTGCAGCAGCGCAAGCAGTTGTTGAAGGAAGATAGGAATAGGAAAAATCAGATATTTAAAAAGAGGGCGGAATGCTTTGCATTCCGACCTCTTTTTCTTTACCTAAATTACCAATTTATCAATAATAGAAAATACATTTTCCGCTATTAATTTATGTGCTTCCTTTGTAAAATGTAACCCGTCAATTGAAGAGACTTTTACAATATCATTAAGATTTAAAAAACGGCATTTGAATTTTTCTGCTACACTTTTGTAGATTTTTGCAAGTAAAAAAGATTTTTTTATTGATGTTTCATCAAACATTTGGGAAAATCCGCTTGTAAGAATATTCTTATTAAGGTTTGCGGGAGAAATAATTACAGCTTTTATATTTTTGTTTATGACGGTTTGGACCATTTTTTCAAGACCGCATTGTAGCTCTTTTTCTGTAGCGGAATAGAATTTTTGTAAATCATTGGTTCCTATAAAAATAATTACGGCGTATAAATCGTCGGTTAATAAACCGGGAAGGATTTTGTAACCAGTAAATTCACTGCCGTCAATGCTGTCTGTAAAACCTGTTCTGTTACAGCCGCCGGCTTCTATAATTTCAAACATGCCGGCGGATAATTTTTGTAATATTCCAGTCCAACGTTCATTTATACCATATCTTTTGCCGTTTCCTGGAATATATCCGAATGTATTACTATCTCCGAAACATAGAATTTTCCGCATTATTTTACATCCGATTGAACCATATTTTTATTAAAATATTTGTTTGCAACTCTTATTATATCAGATGCCGTAACCTCATCAACCATTTTTGTATAGCTGTTCAAAAAGTCATATCCGAATCCGTACGCTTCAAACAAGCCAATATTGGAGGCTTTTTCGGAGTTTGTTTCCATCGCGATAATAAAACCTCCTTTAAGCCTGTCTTTTGCATCTTGGAGTTCGGAATCAGAGACAAATTCCATTTTTAGACGATTAATCTCGTTCAGCATTTTTTTCTTCGAATATTCAAGAGTTGCCGGATTTGTACCGATATAAGTCATAAATATTCCGCCAAGCATTTTAGGAGAATATGCAGAGCCCAATTGATAAGCAAGTCCGTCTTGTTCACGCAGATTTGTAAACAAACGCGAACTCATGCCGGAACCTAATAGAGTATTTATAACTTTTAATGTGACAAGTGATGCTGCGCGACTGTTAATTAAATATATAAACAACAATACCAGAACAGAA
>CALVBV010000024.1 GCA_944325815.1 Candidatus Gastranaerophilales bacterium | reverse complement strand
GTTGAAGACATTGAAAACACAAAAGTCGGAAGCCGTGTTGTAAGAAAAAGAAACTTACAGCAGGTAATGAGAGAATCGTTCTTCTACGGCGCTAACAGATTCGGAAACAACTTCATCGCCTAGGGGTAAATGTATTTGGCTGGTTGGTAAAAACTACAAGCCTGGCGTCCTCCGGCACGAGGTAAATGTATTTGACCGGTTGGTAAAAACTACAAGCTTAATGAATATAAAAACAAAAAAAAAATAACTACTCTCTTATATTATCTTACATCTTACTTACAAGTTTCAGCCCTCTCTTGAAGGGCCTTTTTTTTATGTATACCGAGGAAAAAGCAGCAATGATAAAGGGAAACTTAAGTCAACTCTACTTTTACAACTTAACGTATAGTTTATCCTGTCCTTCCAGCTTGCTGATACAAGAAATAGAACGGGTAGGTAGACTTCAGTCTACCCTACTTCTCATTCTATTACCCCGATTTTCTACGCTTTCAGGATGACAAAAGCTTACAAGATAACATCTCATTTTATTGTCCGGTCGACTTTATTACAAGAGGAATAGCTTTTATTTGCTACGTCTTGCTTTTTTATGCTCTGATATTTTTTACACTACATTTTGATAAAAACGCAATACTTAATGTACTATTTGTACAGTTATATTTCTTGAACGCGGTTTATTATCAAAATCTAAAAGAACTACTTGCTGCCAGGTTCCTAAATTTAAAAGCCCGTCTTTAAGCGCAATATTTACAGAACTTCCAACTAATGCTGAACGAACATGTGCATACCCATTCCCGTCATGCAAAATTTCATCATGATGATATTCCATTCCAGTCGGTGCAATTCGCTCTAATGCCTCTTTTAAATCCTGAATTAATCCAGATTCATACTCTATAGTAGTTACAGCAGAAGTGCTTCCCTGAACCGAAACACATACCAAAGCTTCTTTTAACGCATGTTGGTATACACAATTCTGAACATGCTTTGTTATATCAATAATATCATTATTTCCTAAAGTATTTACAACAAAATTCTCATTAATTATCGGCATTACTGACCTCAAGACTTTCCTTGTTTTACTATTCTAACTAAATACTGCAGCTGCTATACCGACTCTATTACCTTGTATAAAGAAGCTGCTTCCTGAATACTCACATTTCCTGAAGGTATAATCAATACTTCAATTTTTTCGACCCTGTTTGAATATTCTATTTCCACAATATCGCCTATTTTTAATTGTTTAGCCGGTTTTGCAGGATTCCCATTAACAAAAATCCTGCCCATTTCTGAAACTGCATTAGCTACAGTTCTGCGTTTTATAAGACGTGAAACTTTTAAAAACTTGTCCAATCTCATAAGCGTTTAATCACCTCTTTTACCAGCGATTTAAATTTATCTTTTGCGTCGCCGGCTGATTTTATAACATCTGCATGCGAAAGGCCGACAGTACTGACGCCGGCTGCTGAATTACAAATACAGCTGAGTCCTATCACCTTCATTCCTGCCCAGGAGGCAACTACTGCTTCCGGCACAGTTGACATTCCTACAGCATCAGCCCCTAAAACTCCTGCCATCTTTACTTCTGCAGGTGTTTCATAAGACGGGCCGGTTAAAGCCATATACACTCCTTTTTGTAGTTTGATTCCTAAATCTCTTCCGGCTGATTCTGTCAGTGAAACATAATCCGGAGTATATATATGACTCATATCAGGAAAACGTTCACCCATCTCGTCATCATTTTTACCTATAAGAGGATTTACACCCATAAAATTAATATGATCCGTTATTATCATTAAGTCGGACGGTTTAAAGTCAGGATTAACTCCGCCACCCGCATTAGTCACTATAAGGGTTTGCACGCCTAATTTTTTCATTACTTTTACAGGAAATACAACTTTTTGTATAGAATGCCCTTCGTAAAAGTGAAAACGCCCCTGCATCATAATAACTTTTTTACCGTTAATTTCCGCAAAAACAAGTCTGCCCTTATGACCTGAAACTGTTGACGCTTCAAAACCCGGAATTTCTGAATAAGGAATTGAATATTCACAGTATTCGTCTGCAAGCTCACCTAAACCTGAACCCAAAATAATTCCAATTTGAGGTTTATAATCGTTCGTAAATTTGTTTATATATTCTACCGCCTCTGTAAGCATCATTTCAAACTCCCTTTTGGTATTTTATAATAAACCTGTATTAAAGACAATTAATTTACTGTATGATAAGAGCCTATAACGTAAAACATCTTTACAATAGATTTAATCTCTTGTATGGCGCTATCAATTTTATTATCAAGAATATGCCCCTCAAAATCAATATAAAACACATATTCTCCGAGTTCTTTTTTAGACGGTCTTGAATCTATGTATGACATATTAATATTATGATTCTCCAGAATTGTTAATATTTTATTCAAGGCCCCGGCTTTATTTTCGGTAGAAAATGTAATACTTGTTTTATCAGCGCCTGTTTGAGGCGACAGGAATTTGCCTAGAAGTATAAACCTAGTTTTGTTATTAATTTCGTCATTTATAGAAGTTTCTATTACAGGAACATTGTACATTTTTGCACATTCTTCACTCCCTATAGATGCTATTGTATTATCCTTTTCGGACAGTGATCTGACTGCCATCGAGGTTGACAGAGTCGCCTCTTCTATTAAAGAATCCGGAAAATTTACATGAATATAATTTTTGCACTGTGCCAGTGCCTGAGGATGTGAGCGTATAATTTTTATATCAGATTTTTTATCTGCATAGCCGATAAGCGCATGTTTTATATCCATAGTTGTTTCCGCAAGAATCTTAAACCCTTCTTTTTTTAGAGAGGATAGATTATCCAGAGTTTCTCTTACGATTCCTTCTATAGAATTTTCTATTGGAATCACAGCAGTAATATCTTCAGAATTTTCATCTTTTAAAGCTTTTATTACGCCTGATATCGACTTTAGGTTAGTACTTACGCAATTTAAATCAAACGCATCTATAAACTTATTTTTTGCAAAATCGCTATAAGAACCCTTTGGGCCTAAAAACAATAATTTTCTGATTCTTGTTGTATCTAAAATTTCTAACTCCATATCCACCTAATTTCTATCTGCTGAAAAATCTCTTTTTAAAACATTATTAATTCTTGTTGAGGCCTTGTCTAAATCCCCTGTTTTATAATAAAGCCTTGCAAGCAGAACTTCCCGTGAGGAAGACGGGCTCAGATTATATGCCCTCTGCGCATAAGATAAAGCAGAGCCGTATTTTTTTACTATAGCATATATTGTTGCAATTTCTTCGTAACATCTTGCTCTTACTTTTAAATCGGGATTCTGCGCAATTATATTTTTGTACTCCTCTATTGCTTTTACATATTGTTTATCATTTTTTAAATTTTTTGCTTTTATAAATGCAGATTCTGTCTCATCAATAACTGCCTGTGCATTAGTTTCTGGTGCTTCAGAAATGTTTACCGGCTCTAACGGCTCTGACGGTTCCGGGCTCTCATCCAGGAATTGTCCTGTTTCATCGGATGTCTGAGGGTCATTTATTTCATTTATATTTTCGTCAGCTTTTAATTCTACATTCAACCCCTTTTCGGGTTCGGAAGGCTTTTCTTCCGCTATTTTTTGTTCTTCAAATTTTTGTTCTGTTATTTTGGGAGTATTTAATGCAATCATTTCTGCATCTTCAGTATCATTGGTTTTAGGCAGATATAAAAAGGCATTAATCACAGCTACCAAAAACACTACACAAATTATACCAAGCAGTATTGCATATCTTTTAGAATCATTATTCACTTTTCAGATCCTCCTGTCTTTTATTTAATTCTACCCCAAAAGCAAACATTGCAAAATCATATTTTACCGGATCTTCCGGACAAAATTCTCTGAGCTTGTCTGTAAGCTCAATTACAGCTTTAAAATCATTGCTTTTTCTTCTCAATAAGCCCATATTTCTTGACACCCTTCCGACATGAATGTCAAGCGGTATCAATAAATCTTTCGGTTTCATAAAATTCCAGATACCCAAGTCTACAACAGACTTTCTTACCATCCATCTCAGAAACATATTCATACGCTTCATAGCACCCCCGTTTTGGGGATTCGGAATCATATGATAAAATCCTTGTCCTGCTGATCGGGGTGCAAGAGAGTAAAAATAATCTACAACCGTCTGTAAAAAATTATCCTGAGAAAAAGCGTAAGCAAAAAGCTCTTCCAACCCTTTTGACTCATTATATAACCTATTAAGAATTTCAAACACAGGTATAATATCATAGTCCTTAGAGAACCTGTATTCAAACCCCTTGAGATTAGAAAAATCACCGTTTTTAACATAGTTTACAATATCATTATCAGCTTTTCGGAATAGTTCATCCAATTTATGTATAAACATTTTGCGGTTACCGTAAGCAAACAAAGACGCTATGAACCCGGCAAGTTCAATCTCCTCTTTATTTTTAAACTTATGAATAAACTGTATCGGATCATCTTTTATAAACTCTTTAGTTTCATATTTTTCTGCCAGCAGGTCTAATTCTTCTTTAGTAATCATCTCAAAGTATTAAAAAACTCCTCTAATATTTTATTACACTCGACTTCCTGTATTCCACCATACACTTTAATTTTAGAATTTGCAAGCTTTTGAAGTTTTAAGACAGATTCAAACGCGCCGTACTGTGTATTATATGCGCCAAAATATACAGTTTTTATTCCGGATTGAATAATTGCCCATGCACACATAGGACAAGGTTCAAGAGTTACATACATTTCACAGTCTTTTAGTCTTGAAGAGTTAAGCAGCTTTTGTGCTTCTTTAATTGCGAGAATTTCTGCGTGTGCTGTAATATCATTATCCAACTCCCGTCTGTTAGAAGCAGAGGCAATAATTTTTCCGTCTTTTTTTATAACACACCCTATCGGAACATCTATTTTACACTTTAAAGCTTCTTTTATCGCATTATCCATAAATCGTTTCCATAAATACGCTCAAACTGTAGAAAACGCCCGGAAAATTTAATCCACGTCGGCTTCAGGCAGACTAAATTTACCCCCCTCCCCAGACTTCATCATCATAGTATCCCAGCTCTAAATGTCCTATAATTACCGTATCCCCGTTTTTAAGCCCGTGTTTATGAAGCTCATCAAAAACACCCATACCTTTCATAATATTTTGAAGTCTTATAACCTGCTCTGTATTTCTTGCATCTGTTACTTTAGCAAGACGGTTAATTTTCCCGCCTGATACAATATAAGCATCCTTTGCAGCTTTTATAATCTCAAATGAGCTGTCATCATTATCATAAGCCCCTAAGTCTTCTTCTATATCCAAATCAAATACCGGTTTTGGGATTTCATCAACTTTTTGTGCTACAAAGTGTAATAATTCATTCACACCATCACCGGTGACAGCAGAAATCAAAAATATCTCTTTAGAAAATTGCTTAAATTCCTCTTTATATTTTTCTATATCTTCCTCCAAAACAGCATCTGTCTTATTTAGTACTAATACTTGGTACAGATTCCCGAGTGCTTCGGAATGTTTTTTAAGTTCATTGTTAATAATTTGATAATTCTCTACAGGATTACTTGCTGTCAAATCCACAATATGGATGAGGAATCTGCATCTTTCAACGTGTCTGAGAAATTCGTGCCCCAACCCGATTCCTTCGCTTGCACCTTCTATAAGCCCCGGAATATCGGCTATAACATAAGAGCCGCCGTCATCTTTTTTTACAACCCCCAGATGCGGAACTAGTGTTGTAAACGGATAATCTGCAATTTTGGGTTTTGCAGAACTCACAGCGCTTATAAAAGTTGATTTACCTGCATTTGGCATCCCCAAAAGACCTACATCTGCAATTAATTTAAGTTCTAATTCAAGAACACGTTCAATTCCCGGTTCGCCCGGCTCGCAAAACTGAGGTGCTCTTTTTTGTGCTGTTGCAAACCTTGCATTACCGCGTCCGCCTCTGCCGCCCTTTGCAATGAGAACAGTCTGCTCGTGTTCTGTTAAATCTGCAATTATATTCCCTGATTTTGTATCTCTGACAATTGTTCCAACGGGAACTTTTATATACAAATCCTTTGCGCAGGCACCATGCATACCTTTTATACCGCCGTTTTCTCCAGCTGGTGCTTTAAAAACTGATTTGAATTTAAAATCTAAAAGAGTAGACATATTTTCATCCGCAACAAAAAATATATCACCGCCTCGTCCGCCGTCACCTCCTGCCGGCCCGCCTTTGTCTACATATTTTTCACGTCTCCAGGCGACCATACCATTTCCGCCATGGCCTGAGATTACCCTTATTTTTGCTTTATCAAGAAATTTCATATTGATTTGTGACCTTAATTTTATTTGTATTATAATGCTACTATGAACAAAATTAAAAATACATTATTCAGTAACAAACCTGTAACATTTGATGAAAATTCGCTTATAATGGCTATAGAATCAAGCTGTGATGAAACTGCCTGTGCTGTTGTAAGAGGCGGACGCGAAGTTCTTGCAAATGTTGTAGCCTCACAGATAAAAATTCACGAAGAATACGGCGGAGTAATTCCGGAAATTGCTTCCAGAGAGCATTTAAAAGCTATAAATTTGGTTATAGACGAAACTTTTAAACAAGCCGGTTTAAAAGGAGAAGATATTACGGCTTTTGCAGGAACTGCCGGCCCGGGACTGGTCGGATGCCTACTTGTCGGGCTGAATGCCGCAAAAACTTTAGCATTAGCTTATGATAAGCCTTTTCTCGGGGTAAATCATCTTAATGCCCACATTGCCGCTAATTTTATTGACACAGATTTAAAACCTCCTTTTATTGCACTTTTAGTCAGCGGGGGACATACACAAATTATAAAAGTTGACTCGTATGCTGAAATGGAAATTATCGGCGAAACTATAGACGACGCTGTAGGGGAAGCATACGATAAGGTTGCAAGGCTAATCGGACTTCCTTACCCAGGAGGACCAAAGCTTGATAAACTTGCGCAAATCGGCAATCCGCAAGCATTTAAGCTTCCGGAAGCTAAAGTAAGCGGATATGATTTCAGCTTCAGCGGCCTGAAAACAGCCGTTTTAAGACTTGTCAAATCCTTTGACGGGAAAGAAATACCTGTTAATGACATTTGCGCAAGTTTTCAGGAATGTGTTTCATCAACTTTATTCAAAAAAGTAAAACGTGCCCTTGAAGAAACAGGCTACAAACAAGTTGTTCTTGCCGGAGGTGTTGGGGCTAATTCAGAAATAAGAAAGAAAATATTCAGTCTTAAAGATGAAGGATACAGCGTCTATGCACCGGCTATGAAATACTGTACAGACAATGCTTCTATGGTGGCATCTTCCGCATTTTTCTTTGACAATACTTTTGACAATATTGATACCGAAGTTTTTTCAAGAGCCTAAAATGTAAGATTGATAATTTGAGGCAGCGACTTTACATCATAAAAAATCCTTGAATGTTGAACAAAACTTTCAGGTTCAGCACTTACATAAATCTCTTCGGTTCCTGATGCGCCGGTCAATAGTCCGCATTTTTGCAAATCATCTTTTATAAAATCAACAAATATCCCTGCCGGGTTTAGAAAAAGTTCTTTTGGGGCGTATTTTTGAAGCTCGTTCATTAAATACGGATAATGTGTACACCCCAAAATTATTTTTTCTGGTTCAAATTTTAACATCTCATTAATATGTTTCTCAATGTCGTCACCGGCTCGGCATTTCCCTTCAACAATGTCAACCCAGAGAGGGCAGGCAGTTTCTTTTACCTTCAAAACAGGGTTATATTTATGCAATTCGTTGGTATATGCCTTTGATGCAACTGTTCCTTCTGTCGCAAACACACCGACCCGGCTTAAGCCGGATGAGGCAATGACTTTTGCGCAGGATTGAATTATTGGATATATTTTAAAATCATAGTCATTCTTTACTACATCATAGGCTCTTGCTGAAGATGTATTACAAGCTATTACAACGGCTTTCACATTTTTGTCCTTGAAAAAGTCTAAAATTTCTCTTGCATATCCAACCAGTTCTTCTTTTGTTTTACTACCGTAAGGCAAATGTTTCAAATCTCCGAAATACAATGTATACTCATTCGGAATTTGTTTTTTAAATTCAGCGTACACAGATAAACCGCCCACTCCTGAATCAAAAAAACCTATAGGTCTGTTTTTATTTTCTTTCTTTAATGTATTCAATTATACCCTCGGCTATTGCTTTTGCTGTCTTTTGTTTTCTGGAATCGCTCACAAGCTCTGCTCTTTCTTCCGGATTAGACAAGAATCCTGTTTCTATCAAAACAGCCGGTACAGTCGTATGATTTATAACATAAAATTTTGATTTGACTAATCCTCTATCCTTTGTATTTATATCCTTCGCCAAGTGCCTGTGAATAACGTTGGCAAGGCTCTTGCTGTAATCATGGTAATAGTGGGTCTCTATCCCTTTTGGTTCCGTTGCTACTGCTGAGTTAACATGAATACTTACAAAAATTTCAGGCGTTTCGTCTTCTGTTATTTCAACTCGGTCTTCTAATGATACATATTTATCATCGTCTCTTGTAAGCACTACTTTATACCCTTTTGATTTCAATATAGAAGCAACTCTCTGGGATATATCAAGAGTTATATCTTTTTCATTTATTCCTTCTCTTATTGCACCGTAATCAGAGCCGCCATGGCCGGGATCAAGAACAATTTTATTTTTTGACGGAGATTTTTTAGCTGTTTTTTCAGCCAATATCTCCGAGGGTTCTTTTATTCCTTGTGATATCAAAATTTTTACAGCTTTTCCATCTGCACTTTGATATATTTTAACAATATCGTTTTTATTCAACGGCATTGTTCCTCTTACCCCGATTTGAGGCAGAAGAGAAAGGACAAACGGTTTGTAATAAGTATTATTAAAGGTCTTTATCAAATCCGGTTCGTTATAACTTTTAACATTGAACATATAAATATTTAAAGAATTGTCGTTGCGCAATATAGAATGTACTACCGGCGCGGTAAAAGAAAAAATCAACTCATTTGTTTTAGTATCAATTTTTTTCACAAAAGCTTTATTAATATTTGCAACAGAATTTACCAAATCTGTATGGTTTAGTTTATCTGCATTAATAAAAAGCATAGATTGAGCATCTGCAGAATAAACCGGAATATATTTTTCCGGAGTATCCGTTGTTACAACGACCCTTGCTTTATTATATTCAAATTGACCTATTCTGGCTTTGTCTTTACAGCTTTCATCCACACATAACTCTGTATTTCTTATTTTTTTATCCACAAAAGTATTAGGCAAATCTATTACTACGCGTTTTGGTGAGTCCAAATAAAACATTTTTGAAGCGGTCATCTGTCCGAGTCCGCTTATCAAAAGCCCGCCGTTTTTTCGGTAATACCCATTTATAAAATACTTTGTTCTTAACTTTAGCCCGGAAGATAAATCTACAGATACCGTCGAATCATAGGTTTTGCCGTCTGAATTATTTAATACAGAATTAGCAAACGCTTCCTGTATCTCTTTCATTACCTGCGGAGAACCGTTAATCTCATTTGTTACCGGAACTTTTTGTACTATTTGTGAATTAACTGCTATGCTTGAATATGAAAGTGATTCGGATGTTTCATCGTAAATCGGATTAAAGTAATCATTACCCAGCTGTATATTAGAAATTTTAACGATAATATTTCCGTTGAAGCAATACAATTTTACCTTTGAAGTATCAAAACCTTCTTCAAAAGTTATAACGGTTCTTACTATGTCAGGATTAACCGTAAACTGAGAGAGTCTTACTTCTTTTATAACACTTTTATCAAAAACCAGCTGCTGCTTATCTCCAATCAAAACAGCATTATCTATATCAAAATAGATTCTATTGGGATTTTCAAGCCTTGAGAACTTCAATTCCCGCTTTGGGGCTTCTGCAGGCTCTTCCATATTTATATAAACAATTGAAGAACTGTCATCAAAATTCAAAGACATTACCTTTGAAGGCTCTGCCATAACCGTCAAAGTCTGAAAAACAAATAATATAAAGGTTATTATCAGAAAAAATATTCTCTTCATAAAAAACAGGATATGCCCCCAAATCCTCATCATAATTTTACCAGAAAAAAAACACGCGGTAAAGTAGAATTAATGGCAATAAACAAAAAAAAAACTTGTATTTAAATACAAGCTTGATTTGAGAAAAGAGAGATTTATAGAGAGAATTAATGACAGAGATTAACCGTGTATCAAACGATCAATTTCATAAATCTTATAAACCAGAGCCTCTGTCTGTTCTTTGAACCACAGTGCAAAAAGCTTTATTTCATCTCTAAAACTGTAACATCCGGGCCACATTGCGTACATAACAGATACTCCTATTCTTTTTAAACTTACAAATTATATATCGGCATTTTTTTCTAAAACTTTAGTTTTTTAAAAGAAATCTTTACAAATCTTTATTAAGTTTTGTAAATTTATTTTCAATTGACGAAATTATCGCTTATATATATACTTTATATATATGAGGTATAAAAATGAGCACTAACGTAAGTAATGTAAAAACTGAATATACTTATCAAGCTCAAGCTGTACAGAGCGGACAGACAGCCTCTGTTCCTAATTCCGTTTATACTGTAGAGCAGCCTCAAGGTGGATGTGTAGAAAATAAAAATACCTCAAAACTTGATGAAATGCTTCAAAAGCTGTGTGCTGAGCTTGGAAAGTATGATTTGACTCCTGAGAAAATTAAAAACAGCGGGCTTTTATTAAAGATTACAGGCATGAATCAGCAGCAGCTTGAAAACGCTACGGAAGAAGAATTAAAACAAATTATTGATTGCCTTAAAACTGCATTAAAAGATTCAGAAGTTGACGGCAAAGTTGATTTGGAAAAAGTCAGCAAACTTGGTAAAGACTACTATGTTGCAATAAAAACAGGATGGACAATCGAAGGCTTTAAGAAAGTCAATAAAACCGGCGGAGAAAGTCTTACTGACCGTATGGAAAGATTCTTTGGTTTAGAAAAAGGAAGTTTTACAAAACTGCCTCAAGCCAAAATTGAAGAATACCTTGACAGGTATTTTAATCAATTTTTCGTCGAAAAATTAAAGGCCGCAAAAACACCGGAAGAAAAACAGAAAATATATAAGCAGCAGCTTCAGGATTTCGGTAAATTATTAATTAATACCCCTGACAGTGAGAAAGCCGTGTTCAAACAGGCAATCACTTCTCTTATTGCTTCAAATAGAGTAAAAGGTTTGAAAGCTGTATTGACAAGTTTTGAAACTCAAAAAGCCAGAACAGAATGGTCTGATAATTGGACAGTTGAAGATTCAAAAAGATTAGCAACTAAAGCCGATGTTGAAGGCAATACGCCAGATTCTGCAGAAGTAACTGAAAGTATTGCAGCTGTGACTGCTCAGAAGAGCGAACAGGGCATAAAAGAGCACCACGAAGATTTTCAAACAGAAGCTAAAGCATTCTTTGAAGAAAATAAAGACGCACTTGAAAAAATCGCTCAAAAAGAGGCAAGCGGAGAAGCCTTAACAGATGAAGAAAAGAACATAAAACTATTAAGAGATAGTTTCTTCACAGCTGTATCAGCCGGTGAAATTTCTGGTACTGCACTTAATGATATTATAAAAGAAGAAGTTAAACTTGAAATCTTAGGCACAATGAATAAAGATGCTTACGAGCTTCCTAACTACAAAGAGGTTATTAAACAAGTTACAGAATATGTTGAAAATAATCCGGAAGCTTTAACAATGCCTAAAGAAGAGCTTGTTAAAATCTTGGATGAAGCAACAAATGGTAATTATTCAACTGTTGCATCAGGAAGCAATACAGATTTAAAAGCACCTGCTCAAGGAACAGAAGAAGATGTACAAACAATTCCTGACTATGGATTTGTTCAAAAAGAAGCTGTTGATACAACAAGACTTCAAACCTTGCAGCAGCAAATTGCTCTGGCATCAGAAGATTCTAATCCTAAATTTACGGTTGAAAGAACTTCTGAAACACAGAAATCAGATACTATTAATATTAACGAAGCTTTAAGAAGCACTTCAAAATTTGATGAATACATTGAAGCAGCCGGTGTTTCTTATTCAACTGCAATGAAAGAAGCCGGTAAGAATTTCTCTAAGCTTACAGACCCGCTTAAGCAAAGAGTTTTGACATTTGTTGAAAGCCAAAAGACAAATAGAATTAATCTGCTTCAAACGATTAACAACTCTCAATTAACGCTTGCCGCTTCAAAAATATTTGAGATAACATCTGAGGATTTGAAAAAACTTTCCCTTGCAAGCTGTTTCAAAGAAATAATCAAGAAAAATAACGAACAAAGAGTTTAATCATCATATATGAAGGGCGGATAGTTTATACCTCCGCCCCTCAAACATATTTTTAATAAACAGGAATGTCTATTGGATTAAGGAGTTTAACGCTTAATATATCACCTTTATTAATATAAACATCCTGTCCTTTTCTGAACATATCAGCGACATCATCCCACAAGAAGTAAGCAACTCCGCCGACAAAGCCTCCGATTGCGCATAGAGGTGCTGTGAGGTATTGTATTCCCGGCGCGGAATCTCCGGCTCTCATACCGTAATTTGTTGCGTCTTTTGTAATTTCAACTCCGCGGTTATAGTTATTTTTAACAGCTTCTCCATACCCGAGATTTTTATACAATCCGCCGTCATAATAAATTTTTTCAAACTGACATACAGCCATATCAAGCGGGATTTGTCTGCCGTTCGGTGTAACAACGTGATCAAAGTCGAGATATAATTTTGCACCTCTTGAAAATCTTTTTGCTGTATTTACCTTCAACACACTGCCTCTTACGACCGAACCTGCAGGAAGGATGACATTCTCACCGGATGCCTGTTCATTTTTTAATGTTGCAACAAAAGAATCCCCCTCGCTTCCGGAGAACGTACTTACCGGCTGTAAGAACTGCAGTTGGAAAACTGTTCCCGCCGGAATCCTTTTGGTTCTTGCATCAGCCTTAAATGCACCTGCTGCCATTACAGAGGTTGAGACTAAACATAAAGCAAGCATTGTTATTAAAAATTTTATTTTATACATATTAACCTCTCATTTCTCAATTATTCACGACGAGTATAGCACACCGCCTGTTTAAACGCAATCTATTTTTATCTCAAGAGGTTCCTTTTTGCAGAACTTTTTTATCATTGTTGCGGCTGCAAAAGCTGTAAGAGGAACACAAATTACAATTGCAATACTGCCAATCAGCGCTGATGCGACTTCTGTGACCACCTGATTAAGATTAAAGAATTTTTGCATATCGATATTACTTGCAAGTAATATCAAAGGTAATGCGCCTCCCAGGTATACTAAGATTAGTGTATTAGCCATTGTCCCTATAATATCACGTCCGACATTCATGCCGGAAATAAATAATTCTTTAACAGTCTTAGTCTTATCAACACTGTAAATTTCATTAACCGTACTTGCTATTGACATAGCAATGTCCATTACAGCGCCTAATGTTGCAAGAACCATTGTAACAATGGTTATGCTTACAAAATCAAGTTCCGGATGCGCTGTATAAAGAAACATTGAATTTTCATCAGAAAAACCCGTTAAATGAGCCGTATACATGGTTATATAAGATAGAATTCCTGCAAAGACCAAACTCAGAAAAGCCCCCAAAACCGCTGATGTACTTTTGGCATTAAAGCCGCCTACAAGATACATTGTAACAGCGGTTGAGATTATACATACAAGCACCGAGGCCAGAACCGGATTTATTCCGAAAAGAATCATCGGCGACATTATATGAGTAATTAAAAGAACGGTAATTACGATAGATACAAGGCTATACAACCCTTTTTTGCGTCCTATCCATACAAGCAGGGCACAAAAAGATATTGCAAGCCACATTAATGTACCCGAGCGTTTTATATCCTCTATTGAAAACTCCGCCCCGTCTCCGTTATCTTCTATGTGGAGAACTACTCTTGTATTCTTTTTGAGCTTTATATCATAATAAGGATTCCCGGTAAGCACATTATCCAGAATTACGGTTTCACCCTTAAACTCTCCGTTTAGAATCTTAACTTCCACCTGCTGTTTTGTCTGGGAAATATTCTCATCGTCCATATCAACATACTGTACGCTTAACACCTTTGCAAGTGCAGACGGGAGTATTTTTGCTTCATCAGCAAAAACCGGTATTAAAAATATAAATGACAAAAAAATCAACAGCAATCTTTTCATACTACTCTCCAAACAGGCTTGTCTGCATCGAAGGCATTTTAATTCCCAGATGTCTATAACCTTCCGGCGACACTTTTCTGCCTCTCGGAGTTCTTTGTAAGAATCCCGCCTGTAAAAGATAAGGCTCGCAGACATCTTCTATTGTCCTTACATCTTCACTTAATGCCGCCGCAATTGTTTCAACTCCGACCGGGCCGCCGTCGTATTTGTCTATTATAAGGTTCAAAAGAGCTCTGTCTGTTGTATCGAGTCCGAATTTATCTATCTTAAGAATATCAAGAGATTCATTTGCAACTTTTTCATCAATGACACCGTCATATTTTACAATAGCAAAATCTGAGACTCTTTTTACAAGCCTGTTTGCAATTCTTGGTGTCCCTCTCGAGCGCATCGCAATAGCTTGAGCACCGCCTTCCGTAACTTCAACCTCCAATATTTTAGCAGTTCTTTGGACAACCTTTGTAAGCTCTTCTTTTGTATAAAATTCCAGCCGATGAATCATACCGAATCGGTCTCTTAAAGGACTTGAGAGCTCTCCGGCTTTTGTTGTTGCACCTATTAGAGTAAACTTCGGAAGCGGAACTCTTAATGTTTTTGCTGTCTGGCTTTTGCCTGTTGTCATATCAAGAGTAAAATCTTCCATCGCAGGATATAAAATTTCTTCTGCGACTTTATTAAGCCGGTGAATTTCATCAATAAAAAGAATTTCTCCACCCTTTAAAGACATCAGAATCCCAATGATATCTCTTGGTCTTTCAAGAGCCGGCGCAGATGTTATACGAATTTCTACACCCATCTGAGAAGCTATAACACCTGCAATAGTCGTTTTCCCGAGCCCCGGAGGGCCGTAAAAAAGAAGATGGTCTAGCGGCTTTCCGCGTTTTTTGGCAGCTTCCAAAGTTATCTTTAAGGTTTCCTTTAACGCAGACTGGCCTATATAGCTGTCAAAATCCTTTGGCCGGATACTGTTTTCAAAGGTATTATCATATTCTATGTTTTCGGGTTTAATTATGGGATTTTTTTTCTCCCTTTTCCTTATCCCTTCATCGTCTGATATTATTGCCATAAGATAATCTTAACACAAATTTTTAACAAACTCTATTTGTATTCATGCCCTTCATATAATCTCTTATATTATTGAAAGTTTCTTCAAGCAAATAATTTACAGTTTCGTTTGTATTATATGCAATATGGGGTGTTATAACCACATTTGGCATATTAAATAATTTTTGTGTAATAAGGGCGGATTCTACACAATTTGGCTTGCTGTCTTTAATCGCATCTTTTAATTCCCCTGGATGAATACATAGAAATTCACATTCTAAAACATCAAGTCCTGCTCCTGCAACTTTTCCACGGATTAGATTGTCATACAAAGCCTTGATATCAATAAGTTCACCCCTTGCAGTATTGATAATATAAACACCGTTTTTCATCATATTAAATTGCTCTTCTCCAATCATGTGATAATTATCGCCTGTATACGGAATATGCAGAGTAATAATATCCGCCTCTTTTAACAATTTATCAAGCTCTACGTAATCACAAATATTGTCGATTTCCTGATTTTTCATATAAGAGTGCACAAGAACATTCATCCCGAAGAAATGCGCAATTTTAGCTACAGCACCTCCGATTGCGCCTGCTCCGATTATACCTATTGTCATAGAATTCAGCGTTTTTCCTTCATAAGCTGAGTTATCAACTTTTCTGTTTTTAAAATCTATTGCTGCCGGAAGCATGTGCCTTACAAGACATATAATCAGCCCTATTGCATACTGCGCTACTGCAGTTTTCCCGTATTGTTCAATATTTAATACCGCGATATTTTTCTTTATACAATAATTTACATCTATATGGTCATAACCGGTAGAGCGGGTTGCAACAATTCTCAAATTCGGGAATTTGTTTAAAATAGCCCCGTTTAAGCTCGATGATGTAAAAACACTTATTATATCAGTATTTTTTAACTGGTCATCTGTTAAAATTGTTTTGTCATTCAAAGGCTCTTTAAAAAAAGTTATCTCAAAATCGTTTAGTTCGTTTTTCTCAAAAAACGCTTTTTCACTATCCCTGAAATCAAACATTAACATCTTCATCGCACAATCTCCTTTATACAACTCAGCATAAAGGTTTACAAGTTTTTTTCTATTCTACACACAGGCAGTCTTAAAATTATCCTTGAATTGCATTGAACAAAGAAACCTGATTAAGCAAATTTTGTTTGCTTCCGGCAAGACTGATTACTTCATTTGTGTAAGAAAGCTGGCGTCCTAAAGCGTAATTTTTAGCCGATGAATAATCAGAGCCTTTTGCTAATAAGGCTTTATATTCCTCCTGCTGTTCAACAGACATTGCTGCCATATCTTTTCCGTATTCTCTTACAAAGCTCATCCGCTCTTTTCTGTTAGATTTAACACCTGCAAGATTAAAATCAAAAACCTGTCCCCAAAAACTTGCATTTCCCTTTGCCTTGTTGAGCTGTTCCGTTACTTTATCAAGTTTTTCTGTATAATAATCTGCAAATTCTTGTTTTTTATCATTAATACCAAACAGGTCATTCCAATCAACGATTTTAGTTTCACCATCAATTACGATAGTGCATTTGCCGGTAAACTTATCATAAGTTATTACCGTTACTTCCCGACCGTCATAATATGCTCGCTGGTTAAGATTATTTGTAATTGGTGCCATAATTATCCTCTTTATTATATAAAGTCATTTTTTTTCAAAAAATTGCCTTTTTATGGGATAAAAACTTAATATTTCTTAACTTAATGTTTATATAAAACCCCTCCCCGAAATCAAAGATTTCGACCCTCCCACAAGGGGAGGGTATGCAAAACGCCTGACAGTTCCCTCGCCCCCTGTGGGAGAGGGAAGAATTTCAAGTTGAGCAATTGCGAAACTTTGAAATTCGGGAGAGGGGTCTTTTTTATGTCCAGACATTTTGTAATATCTCGCGAATTCAGAAATGTGGTAATATATGGCTTTTGTTGATAAATTTATTCGTGACAACAGTGGAAATAAATTCAGGGTGACAGGAAACTTTTCATTAAATATTAAAAATTTTTAACTTTAATTAAGATTTGTAAAAAAATAAGACAAAATGGTTTACTTTTTTTATATAGTGTAGCAATAATGTTATTGTAAGAAGTATATATCACAAATCTAATAAGTAAATACATGGAATGTATATTTTTAATAAGCGGCGCTGGCAAAGGATGCAGGCAAGCTTATAAAAAATTGTGTATGAATCGTTTTTAATCGTCAAAGGGAAAACAACTTATTAGTAAAGGTATAGAAGTACATATCAAAAGAAAGAGAGAATATTGACATTAAGCCTTATGTAGTTCAAAGGCTTAGCAGGGGTGCTTTGTTTCCGAAACACCCTGCCGGAGAACTACGCCCTAAATAAGGCTAAAGGGCAGGTATTGCCTAAAATTGAATAAAAAAAGAGAGACATAGAGTGCTGCACAGGGATTGTGCAGTCCGGGGAAGTCTGTGTTTAAACGCGGATTTGCCCGAATTAGGAGTACGTATCAAAAGAGAGAAAGGAGACAATCTATGGCACTCACAATCAACACAAACATTTCATCAATCATTGCACAAAGGAGTTTAAACAGTGCAACAACCAATCTGAACACATCAATTGAAAGAATGTCAACCGGTTACAAGATTAACCACGCAAAAGATAATGCAGCAGGTTATTCAATTGCTAACCAATGGGAAACACAGCTGGGGTCATTAGACGTAGCGGCTGATAACGCTGCTACAGGTTCTGACTTATTGACTTCTGCAGAACAGAGCTATGGCTTGTTATCAGACCACTTGCAACGTATCAGAGACTTGACCGAACAAGCTGCAAACGGAACTTATGCATCAGCATCATTAAAAGCAATTCAGGCAGAAATCGTAGCAAGGTTGGATGAAATAAGCCGTGTAGCTTCTAATGCTGAATTTAACGGCATTAAATTAATGGCGTTTGATGGTACAAACGGCGGTAAAACAGGTATAACAACTGATGGTATAAATTTGCAGGTCGGTTTATATGGTGAAGGAGACAGTGTTATTACTCTTGATTATAAATTGTTTGCAAGTGCTACTGTAAGCGGTTTGTTCACTAATTTATTAAGTTCAGAAAATTTATTAGGTACACAACTGTCCGAGATTCTGCAGCAGGCTAACAACGGAACAGCTGTTGATATCGATGATGACACATTTAATGAAGTCTTTGCGTCAGCTTGCAGCGGACTTGTATACGATAATGGCGAATACACTCTGGCAGCCGGAACTACAACACATTATGGCGCAAATCAAATGCTTTCATTCCTTGATGCAGCAATTGATGACATCTCAGCACGCGTAACCAGAATCGGTGCTGCCCAAAACAGGGTTGAATCAGCTATTACTGCAATTGATGTACAATCTCAAAACCTGACATCATCATTGTCTACATTGAGAGATACAGACGTTGCAGAAGAATCTTCTAACTATATTTCCGCACAAATTTTGCAGCAGGCATCTGCAACACTTCTGGCAACAGCTAACCAGACACCTAGTATCGCATTAAACTTAGTGTAGTCGGATTAATTATTTAATATAGCTGTTGATTAGGCCGGAAAACGGGTAAAAAGGAAGCGCATAAAAACGCTTCCTTTTTATTTAGCCACATATACCATTTACCCTCATATACCTTTATGATATTATACAGAAATGGAAAATATTCAAAACCTCGTAAAAAAAGAGCTTGAGCTAGTTGATAAAGAGCTTTTCCATATATCTGTTAATCATAAAGAATTTAACGAAGAATTAAACTCTTTTTTGAAAAGCCCTAAAAAGAGAATCCGCTCACTTACAGCACTTTTGTATCTAAAAGCATTAAGTAAAGAATTCTCACCGCAAATTATAGATATATTGACAGCGGGTGAGCTTATTCACAACGCATCAATTCTGCACGACGATGTTATAGATAACGCAGAAATCAGACGGGGAGATATTACAATAAGCAAAAAATTTTCTCCGGAAATTTCTATCCTTACAGGGGATTTTCTTCTTTCTTTTGCAACCTCCAAGCTTATGAATATAAAAAATTTTGAGGTACTAAATATATTTTTAGAATGCACAAAACAAATGAGCGAAGCAGAAATTAACCAGTACTTCCTTCGCGGTAAAATGCCTGAGCTTGAAGAATATATAAAAATAGCAGAAGGCAAAACCGCAAGTTTATTTGAAGCAATATTTGCAAGCTGTGCTCACTTGAGCGGAATTTCTGTAGAAAAAAGCAAAACTTTTGCTAAAAATTTCGGAATCTTATTCCAGCTTAAAAATGATATAGATTCCTTCTCGGCAGAAGCGGATAAAAAAAATAAAATATATACCCCAAAAGATTTTTTAGGTGTTGAAAAAACAATTATTTTAATAGATAATTATAAAAAAGAAATCAGAAGAGAACTTTTAGAAATTCCCGAGAATACATACAAAACGGGGCTTGAGGATTTGTTAAATATAATATGATTGACAAAGAAAAATTAAAAGCGAATTTTAAAGAAACAGTTGACACAATAGTATTTGTAGTAGTTGCAGTTATATTAATAAGATTTTTCATTGCGGAATTAAGATGGATACCGTCAGGTTCTATGAAACCGACGTTAGTTGAAGGCGACAGAATTGTTGTTGAAAAACTATCCAAATTCCCGAATATAATAAAAAACCACAGCTTTGAATGCACACCAAAACGCGGCGATATAATGATATTCTACCCGCCGTTTGTAAAGCTAAAAACAACTCCCTGGGCGGTTTTTAGCAGACTGACCGGATTTTTCTGCAAAGATATTGCGTACATCAAAAGAGTTGTAGGACTTCCCGGAGAAAAATTGGAAATAAAACAGGGAACAAACGGGGCATATAAAGTATACATTAATGATAAACCTCTTGAAGAAGATTACATTATGAGCGAGTACGATTTTCATAAATGTAAAGAGGACATGTTCTGCGGCCCGTTAATTATTCCCCAAGGGCAGTATTTTATGATGGGAGATAACAGAGGCAACTCAATGGACAGCCGGTTCTGGGGGACATTGCCCAAAGAGCGTTTTATCGGTCATGCCGTATTTTTATTCTGGCCGCTTACACACATAAAAGGACTTTAATAATCAACTCTGCCGTGACTTTTCAAATACTCGCGAATCTGATTCAGAGAGAATTGAATAATTCTTGTTATTCTTGATGGTGAAAGTCCCACCATAGTCGCAATATCTTTTGCCTGCATGTTCCTGTAAAAACGATATTCCACAACAGTTCTCTCTTTTTGCGGCAACTTTGCAATAGCCTGCTTTATAAGCCTGCTCATTTCTACAATTTCTGCCTGCTCATCCGGCATGGCAGAAGGATCTTTTATAAAATCAAATGGAGAAGCATTATCAGTAGCAGCAGCCGCAAGCCCGTCTATAGATAAGATAGTTTCATAAACAGCTTCTCTGACTTTTGTCGGAGAAATTGCAAATCCCATATCTTCTGAATCCTCAGAAGCCTGAACATCTGAGACATAAGCATCTGAATCATCCTTTTTATGCTTCATTGTATACCATTTATAACGATGTCTTAATTCATTTCTAATCGCCCACTTTACAGCAGTACCGATATAAGCATCATTATAATGGCTTAATTGTTCTTCTGATTTACCTTTAATCAAAGATTGTATGGCAAGCACACCTATACTAACCAGTTCTTCATATTCAATCATGTGGTTAGGTATACGTCTATGCTCTACTCTTGCAATTTTTTGTACAATACCTATGTATTGCTTGATTAAAGTTTTATTATCCATCTTTTCTTATTAACTAACCTAATCTAATCTTACCTTGGTTTTAATATTTTTTCAAGTTTTAAGTTTATCTGGAACCGTCTTTGTTCTTCAACCCATAGACAAACAGAAGGATTTCGGCAACAGCCTTGTAAAGTTCCGGCGGTATCTGCTGGTTTAAATCAACCATTCTGAAAACAGCCCTTGCAACCGGCGGATTATCAATAACCGGAACATTATGATGAATTGCAATTTCGATAATTTTTTTTGCAATAAGCTCTGTTCCTTTTGCTGTAACTGTCGGTGACTGCATGGTTTCTGCGTCATACTTAAGGGCACAGGCGACATGGGTCGGATTTCTCACAACAAAATCCGCGTCAGGGACAGAATCCATTGCACCGCGCTGAAGCATCTGCATACGGCGCTGGCGCAAAGCAGCTTTTACATGAGGATCTCCTTCAGAGTTTTTGTATTCATCCTTTATTTCTTTAAAAGACATTTTTTGGTCTTTCAAAAACTTCCACTTTGTAACGCCGTAATCCGCTGCAGCTATTACAAGGAATGCAATACAGGCCTTATAAATAAACTCTACTATTAATTTTCCGAACTCTATCATTACAGCAAAATGGTTGTCAATTGCTGCAAGCATTAAAATATCTTCCAGATGGTCTTTATAAACAGACCAGCCAACAAGCCCTAAAACCGCTACTTTCACAATATTTTTCCCGAGTTCAAATAAAGTTTTCATCTGGAACAGATTTTTAAAATACTTCATAGGGTTTAGTTTATCAAGCTTTGGTACAAGAGGTGCTACCGCAACCAAAGGCCCAACCTGAATAAAATCCCCCAAAATGGCAATAAATGCCGCAACAATTAAAACTGAACCGATTATTGCAACTGCAGGAATCAACGAAACCGTCAACATATAAGGGTATCCTATAGTTGACAAATGCTGGTTCGGAATCTGTTCATATAAAGTTCGAAAAAGTCCGACAATCAGCTTCCACATAACAGGGGCAAGCATATTTATAAATGTAAACATAACAAGCAGAGACAGTGCCACCGACACGTCTTTAGACTTTACTACCTGCCCCTCTTTTCTTGCTCTTTCTAATTTCTGGGGCGTGGCATCAAACTGTTTGTCTTCATCTCCCATATTATTACTTTCGTTGGATTTTTATGTTTACATTTTAGCATAAACCATTATTTATTGTACAATTATTTATATAAGGAGAAAGCAATGAAAAATCTATTATTTATAATATTCTCGATTTTATCCGTCTCAGCTGCTGTATATACTTTTTTATATTTACAAGGCAAAACAGCTTCCGCAATTATATTTTTATGCGGTTTAATGCTTGGAATCTTCATTATGAACATAAAACTTAATTCCAAGAATGATAGAATTAATTCCTACAAAAGAGAACTCGAAAAAGAATCTATTGCAAGTTCTGAAAGCTCTTCAAGGGTAAAAGTTCTGGAATCTAAAATTGAAGTTCTTGAAAAAGCACTCGAAAATGCACTTAAAAAATAGTATTGATACCAAAACATCTTTATTGTAAAATAATGTTAAGAATCTAAGGAGAGATGTATGGATTATAAAAAAATATTAAGCTATGTTCCTACAGTTATTGAATCCTCTTCAAGAGGCGAAAAGTCTTTTGATATTTTTTCAAGACTTCTGAGAGAAAGAATCATCTTTTTAGGAACAGAAATCGATGATGATGTTGCTAACTCAGTTGTTGCCCAGCTGCTGCTTCTGGACAGCGAAAATCCCGAAAAAGATATAATGCTGTACATTAACTCTCCCGGAGGTGTAATCACAGCCGGCATGGCAATCTATGATACTATGAACCTTATTAAAGCCGACGTTCAGACTATTTGTCTTGGAGAAGCGGCATCTATGGGCGCATTTTTGCTTTCAGCAGGCGCAAAGGGTAAAAGAATGGCGCTTCCGAGTGCAAGAATCATGATTCACCAGCCTTTAGGCGGTGCAAAAGGACAGGCTACCGATATTGAACTTGAAGCTAAAGAAATCCTTAGAATGAAAGATATGTTAATCGGTATTATGGCAGAAAATTCAGGTCAGCCGTTTGAAAAAGTCAAAGAGGACTGCGAACGAGACCACTATCTTTCAGCACAAGAAGCAGTTGAATACGGTTTGATTGATAAAGTAGTAACGTCTACAGGAGAGTAAATCTACAGACCAAATTCTTCTGCAATACGTTTTTGTTTTAGTAAAGCTTCTTCATTTTGTTTAGAGTGAAACTCTCTTAATGCTTTCGTTGCACTAGTTTCTAACATATCATGTATAGCGTTTTCTGCGTCATCTATAGAAATATCTTGTTTTGTATGACTGATGCCATATTCATTCCAAATGGATGCACTAATTTTGCCATCAACTTTTCCATCTTTTGCATCTAATTTATCGGCGATATCTTTTACTTTTTTAGAATTTTCCGTTGATTTTGCCTCTAAATCTTTACGAACCTTACGGTATTGTGGAAGTTTATTATTTAAATCTTCAATACTCATATTTACATCTCCTTATATTATGTTACATCTTCTAATAACGGCATCTTTTATTTAAACTTTAGCTTTTATTTAAATATCTTTACAAAAATTTACATATTGAGGATGCGGAAAAACCCAAAAATTGACAAATTTTTGAGGTTTTTCAAATCCGACCTTAGGTGTGTGAACCTCAGG
>CALVBV010000023.1 GCA_944325815.1 Candidatus Gastranaerophilales bacterium | reverse complement strand
TACAGGATCAACATCGGTTATTATTGCTGTGAAATTTATTATACCATAATCCTTAGGTAAATTTAACTCGCAGGAACATGTTTCATCCTGTTTAAATTCCGGCTCGGAATAAAATTTAATATATTCTGTTGAAATTTCAATTGTTTTAACAACAATAATGTCATCGCCTCTTTTTATATTTAATACTTCAATTGCTTTTATGCCTGGAATGTTTTCTTTGGCGGTAAGCCTCATCGCATTGTAATCCAATTCAACAGAAAACACATCCTCCATAGGAGAAGTTATCACTACTGTGTTAAAGTCTATTGTGCCCAGCTTTGAAAATATTTTTGCAGTAAGGCGGCAGCCGACTTCTAAATATTCTACATAGCGCATAAAATACGGCGGGAGTTCTATTATAAGCCTATCCTCCTGTACCGATGTTACTGTACAGGACATCTCTACAAGATTCTCTTCTTTTGGGAAATATAAACTAATTTTCTGTCCGGGCTTTATTAAATCCATACTTATTATTATAGCTTCTGTACATTAAAAAAACAATGATGTTTAGTAAGGCAGTCTGTCAATGAAACCCGGGACTTTTACGTCATCCATCGGAACATCTTTTTGCCTCAGGGATTTTTGGGTGTATGAAATCCAATTGAACATTATTACGGAACTAGGTTTATCAATTACACCGTTTATAATACTTCTAAACTCTTTTGTGTTGCTTATCGGCAGCTGCGGTAATTTTTCAAAGTCTTCCGGCAGAAGGTTATATTTTGTATCTTCGCCTGTCAGCATGACCATCAATTTGTTCATTGAAAAATCACCAAACGCACCGAGCCCCGATATAATTTCATCTGATAAACGCCCTAAAACTACAAGTTTGGCGTAGTCATTGGTCGGATTATACTGTCCTTTTATAAACAGGGTCATCAACGGACCTTGCGATTGAAGCATTTTTATATTTGCAATACCGTCTTTTAAGTATATATCACCTCTTAAATATTTAAACAGGCCGGTATCTTTAAGAGTTATTGCTCTCGTAACAACGCTGAGAGAGGTTCTCAGCATGCTGTCTGCGATAACATTTTGTGCATAAAGCAAGTGTTCCAGTTTCCCTAATGTTCCCATCCTGCCGTTATGTACAATAAACATAATACTTCCGTTTAAGGTAGATTTTGTAGACAAGTCCCCGCAAAGAGTCGAGTCAAAATCCATTATTCCGCTTATTGTTTCATTTCTTGCAGAAATTACATCAAATATAGGGGACGCACTGACACCTCTTGCCTGAAGTTTAGAATCAAAATGTTCATCCTTTAAATTGAAATCCAAACTGCCTGCTAGTTTTCCGTTAAATATCTCTGATGAAATATTTTTAGCGGAAAGTTTGTTATCTTTTAATGAAAAATCACTGTTCAGGGCTGAAAAATATAATGGTGAGCCGTAAATGTTTATTAATGCTCTTTCCGCGTAAAACTTACCGTCTTTTACTGTCAACGGAATTAATTTTAATATAGGACTGTCTTTATACATTAAAATTGTGTCAGTATTAACATATTTGGATTTTATATTAATATTTTTTATCAAAAGTTCTTTTGATATATCTGTGAAAAGTGTGGAGTTGATGCTGAAAGCGGAGTCTGCTATCTTAACCTGCGGGGCATTAACGACCGCGATATTTTTATTGAAATCTATTGTCATATTATTTACAGACATTTGCATAAATTGATTTACGGCATTTTGTAACGAAATTTGACCTACAATTTCCGGTTTGTCCGGCCTGCCGTTTATAAACACATCTCCCTTCAGCTGGGCCAGTGTATCAAAAAGGTTTATATTTAACTGCTGGGGAATAAATACACGAATATTTTTTAATACCGGATTTGTTATATCTTCAATATTGCCATTTACAATTACCTTTTTTGTTCCTTTTAAATTTGATTTAAAATCGTTGTCGAAACGTCCTTTGAAGGCTGATACGGACAAGTCGTCAATTTTTAAAGTATTGTCGGTTATTTTAGACGACAAATTTATAATTGCAGGCTCATCAAGCACTATGGCATTTTCTAAAAGTATTTGCGAATTAATATTTTGAACTTCTTTGTTTCCGTTAAATACCATCTTGACCGGATAGACTATAGAATATTTATTCATGCCTTTAATATCACGGGAGTTTATAAAGCCGTCCAGATTGAAATTAAAGGTTAAATCTTTGGTATTATAATTCATAAAATCAGCCTTGGCTGTCAGTTTGGAGTTTGCCATAAAAATATTTGTATTAGGAATTTTTATGGAATCTCTGTCTATGTTGATTTTTAGAAGCGGAATTTTTATTTGTTCTGTCAGGTTTGAATTGAATGTTATGCCGTTTATATAAGCTGTATTGTCTTTATTTGTGTCGATTTTAAGAGTTGAAAATGCGAGTGTCCCTGTTTTATTTACGGCCTTGAATTTGTCAATTTGAAGATTTTCCCGGTGTGAAATATTATCAAAAGTTCCGTTAATGTTAGCTACAAGCGAGGCTATACCGTTTTTTACCCCAAACGACGACGGACATAGATGTTTGAGTTCAACTTTATTCATCAATAATTCTATATCAATATTTTTATCAATTCTTCCTTTGGCCATAATGGGGGCATTATTTACATAACCGACTGCATCTGTGATATTTATAACATTATTTGAGAAATCTATATTTGAGCTGATTTTATTAATGCTGATACCGCTTGCGGCAATTGATGCGTCTGAAATTTTTAGATAACCGTTAGATTTAATTTTATTTAAGTCGCCTTTTATGCTGAAATCTGCTGACATTGTTCCGTTAATGGCATTGATGCCTTTGAATTTTGAACAATCAGCGAGAAGTTTAACTTTGTTATATAAATCGGCAAGTTCGATTTTATCCGTTTTGACCTTCAAATCAAGGCCGGGTTTTTGGGAGTTATTTATTACGCCGTCAATATAGACCTTTTTATCACTCGTTGCATAGATATTGGACAATACTCCTGTTTTTTCTCCCAGGAATGTCAGATAAATAAAACTTTTCGGGCATTTTTTTGACGGATCCAGGACTGATATGTTGTCAATATTAACAAGCCCGGATATCTGGGTTATTCCGTTTATGTTTTTATATAATTTTAAGTCTGCAATAATATCTGATGAAAAATCCAAAGCTTCCATCTGCCGTATAAATGCAGTCAAGTCAAAATCTTTTTTGATTTCCGGTAAATCAGTGTTAGGAAGTATGGATAAATCATAAGATATATATTTTTTATCATTTATTAGAAATTCACCCATTGCAGAGGCTTTGTAATTTTTATAATTTGTAAGTTTTGTTATTTCAACAGACGGACCTGCAAGTTTATATTTTTTATCCGCCTTTTGGTCATAGTATGTTATGCTGTAATTTTTGAACGTTACATTAGGCGTTTCTTCAAACTCTTTATCTTTTAATTTACCCAAAAATTCTTCCAGATATTTATCATTTGAGTTTGCTTTTATAATAAATTTATCGGCATATATGCGTTTTACAACAGCATCATTTTTGAATAAAGATGACCAGGGTATAAAAAATTTAACATTATCGAATTGGCCGAATTTTTGTCCGTCTTCATACATCATGTGCATAACAGGCGCTTTGACTTTTAGAGATGGTCCAAATCTTAAAATAAGTTTTTCTATATGAATTTGAATACCCAAATCTTTAGTAACTTGCTTTTCTATGGTCGGAATAAAACGCGATGCATCTATAGGTACAAAACAAATTGAAATACAAAACGCTGTTATTGCAAAGAGCGCTATTATATAATTTTTATACTTTTTCATACTTAAATTATCTCTCCGCTTTCTTTATCAAAGAAATACATCTCATTTACCGCTATTTTTAATTCTATTGTATCACTAATAGGATAATCGGCCGGTATTATTGCAGAACATTTACTGTTGTTAAGATAGAAGTATACAATTTTTTCTCCTCCTGTCAATTCGATAATTTCCGGCGTTACTGTTATTTTGATATCTCCTGATATCATTTTTTCCGCTCTTATAGAAGCTGTTACTTCTTTGCGTTCTCCAAAATCTTTGTCGCAGTATAGTTTTACCCCGTTTATTTCAAAGCTGTTATTCTCAAGATTGATATCAATAAAGTTCATTTGACCGATAAACCCTGCAACAAATTTGTTTTTAGGGTTGTTGTAGATAACTTCGGGGGTATCAACCTGCTGAATTTGTCCTTTATCAAGTACAACAATTCTGTCTCCCATTGTGAGTGCCTCTGTCTGGTCGTGGGTTACGTAGACAAATGTTGTCTGTAATTTTTTATGCAGTTTTTTTATTTCGGAACGCATTTGGACTCTAAGGTTGGCATCAAGATTTGACAATGGTTCATCCATAAGGAAAACTTTAGGATTTCTGACGATTGCTCTTCCGAGAGCAACACGCTGGCGCTGGCCTCCGGAAAGCTGTTTGGGTTTTCTGTCTAAAAGTTCTCCTAAATTTAGTGATTCAGCTGCTTCACGCACTTTTTTATCAATTTCGTCTTTGGGATATTTTCGCATTTTTAGACCGAATGCAATGTTTTCATATACGCTCATGTGAGGATACAGGGCATAACTTTGGAATACAAATGCGATGTCCCTGTCTTTGGGATGAGTGTTATTAACGATTTTATTATCAATAATAATCTCTCCTGACGTAATTTCTTCTAAACCCGAGATTAATCGGAGTATTGTTGATTTTCCGCATCCGGATGAACCTACAAGTACTATAAATTCTTTATCCTTTATTTCAAGATTAATATTATCAATTACATTTTTTTTGCCGTCGTAGCTTTTTACAAGGTTTTTTAATGTTACACTGCTCATCTGCAATCCTCTTTAATCGCTTGGAATTAATATATTAAAACTTGTATTTTTAAGAATTTGCGATTCAATCCAGATAGTTCCGCTTAAAGACTGAACAAGATTTTTGACACTTGCAAGCACCATTGCTCTCAATACATTTTTTCGGTTTGCCGAGTCTACGATTTTATATGGGTCAAACATACATTCAAGATCATGCTCAGATAAAAGAAGCGCATTGCTTGATATTGTAATCATTGTGTATGAACCTTGGGGGAGATTTCTTGCGGAGGTATACTCGTTATCAGGCGTTGACAGGGAGATTATTATGTCGCCGATATCCACAGATCTTAGCATAACTTCCAGCAAATCCTGCAGTATGTTCTTTATAATTTCATCGTCGGATGAAATGGTTTTTCTTAAACCTTCTTCAGGCTTTACCGTAAGTTTAATATCTTTATCTTTATAGAGTTGTTCATTGAATCTAACCAGTGTATTTACAAGACCTAAAATATCAAAGGTCTTTTTTTCTGGAGTTTTCAACGCAGATTCTGTTTGCGACAGTTCAAGAAGTTTGCCGATAAAATACATAAGTTCTGAAGAATTTTTATTGATAATCCTAATGTATTTTTCCTGTTGTTCTGTCATTTTTCCGCCAAGCCCGTCTGTCATGGCCTGTGAAAAGCCTACAATTGATTGGATTGGGGCTTTTAAGTCGTTTGTAAGTTTTAATAAAAAGTTGTTTTTTTCGCGGTTAACTGTGTCGGAAGTTTTGTCCGGCTGCCCTTGGGAACCGGATTGAACTGCGTCGCGAAAATCCAGTACATAGCCTTCATCTATTTCTTTGACAGTCATGTCAAAATAAATTTCTCTTCCTGTAAATTTGGTGATAACCGGTTTGTGCATCGTAACTGAGTTGATTATCAGCGTCATCGGGTTTTCGATAAAATCTGATATATTAGATGTCAGCAGATGCATTTTTGAGGTTTCAAATATCTCTGAAGCTATATCATTGACCCATTGGATTTTACCTTCCTTACTGCATAGGATAATTGCGTCCGGAAGGGCTTTTTCCACATCAATTGAATTGGTTTTAAATAAGATTTTCTTTATATCCATTATTTGTATTTCCTTTATTAATGTATGTATTTTATCACAAACTTGTATAGTTATAATTAAAAAAAGATTAACTTTATTAAGAAATGTAATTTTTTGTATTAATATATAAATAGAATATAAAGGACTGATTATGAAATATAAAGATTATTACGAAATATTAGGTGTAAAGCGTGATGCAGACAATGCAGCCATAAAATCCGCATATAGAAAATTGGCAAGGAAATATCATCCTGATGTGAATAAAACAAAAGAAGCGGAAGAAAAATTTAAAGATATAAACGAAGCCTATGAAGTTTTGTCGGATAAAGCAAAGCGTCAGAGATACGACAGCCTGGGGTCTAATTGGCAGGGCGGGGCAGATTATACTCCTCCTCCGGGATTTGAGAACTTCAGTTTTAATTTTAACCAAGGCGGTGCACAATCTTTTGATTTTGGCGGCTCAGGATTTTCTGACTTTTTCAGCTCTTTGTTCGGCGATATGATGGGGGCCGGTATGAGCGGCGCAAGACATTCTCGGACAAACTTTGGAGGATTTGATTTCTCAGGAGGTACAAGTTCTGCAGGACAGAGAAGGACAGCACAAGCGCAAAAGCAAGAAGATTTGGATATAACCAAAAATTTGAATGTGACTGCAAAAGAAATCTTTGAGGGAAAACCTATTTCCGTAACATTCAACGATATGGAAAAATGTACTCAGTGCAGCGGCGGCGGATATTGCTCAAATTGCGGCGGAACTGGTATTGTGTCTAACCCTAAAACAGTAAAAGTTAAACTTCCGAAGGGGGTAACTGAAGGGAAAAAAGTCCGGCTGAAGGGCGAAGGCAAAACGGATGCTTATGGTAATAAAGGCGATTTGTACTTTGTTATTCATTTCAAAGACAGCGAGTATGATATAGACGGAGAGAATTTAGTCAAAGAAGTTGAAATAACTCCTCCGGAAGCTGTTCTTGGGTGCTCAAAAGAAATAGATACGCTGCATGGTAAGCTTAATATTAAAATTCCTGCGGGAGTTTCAAGCGGTCAGTCGCTGAGGCTTAAACAGATGGGGCTGCCAAAAGCTAGCGGATACGGTGACTTGAATGCTAAAATAAAAATTGTAGTTCCTAAAAACATGCCGAAAGATGTTATTGATTTATACAAACAAATTCAATCACTCACTAATTAAGAGACCAGAAGGTCTCTTTTTTTTGCATATCCTCTATTTATTTGATTACAAATCGGAAATAATCTTATAAACTGTAAATATTAAATGGGGAGAGATATGGCAAAAACTAATTTAAAAACCAAAAAGGCCGTAAGCCGTGCCGAATTAAAGGTCGTTGATAATAATGCTGTAAAGACAACCGCTTATAGTGATATAAATTTGAAAAAATGGCGGGATTACGATTATATAAAAACGGATACTTTATGGGAATTTCCGTCAAGGTTAAAAGAAGGCGGGCATTCTAACGAGTATCACGGAAATTATATTCCGCAGATTGCCCAGCAGATTTATGAAAGATTTACTAAAAAACAAGATATTGTTCTGGATTTATTTTTCGGCTCAGGAACTTCCGGCATAGAAGCCGTGAATATGAATAGACGTTGTATAGGTGTCGAACTTAAGGAAGATTTGGCAGAATCAGTTTCTCAAAAATTTACGCCAAAACAGCTTGTTACGGATGTCAATATAATATGTGCCGATTCCGCAAGCGAGCTTGCTAAAGAAAAGATTCAGGCGCGACTCGATATTATGGGGAAAAAGCAGGCTCAGCTTCTGATGCTTCATCCGCCTTATGATGATATTATAAAATTTTCAGATAAAAAAGAGGATTTATCCAACTGTGCTTCTACAGAAGAGTTTTATGATTTATTTGAAAAGGTTGCAAAAAACGGGTATGACTTGCTTGAAAAAGGAAGATTTGCCTGCCTGATAATCGGGGATAAGTATGCAAATTCTCAGCATATTCCTTTGGGTTTTGAATGTATGGCAAGAATGAATAAGCTTGGTTTTATAACAAAAGCTATTATTATAAAGGATATGCAGGGTAACGAAAGGGCAAAGGGGAAAACTGCAAATCTGTGGCGATACAGAGCTCTCGCCGGAGGTTTTTATATCTTTAAACACGAATATGTAATGGTGTTCCAGAAGGTATGATAAAAGATTCTGAAAAGGGGCTTATTTTCCAAATAAGGATTGTACCAAATTCTTCTAAAAATGAACTTATAAAAGAGGAAGAATTTATTAAATTGAAAATAACTGCCCAGCCGATTGAAAATAAAGCAAATAAGGCTTTGACAGAATATCTGTCAAAATGTTTTAAAGTCCCTAAATCATGCATTGAAATCTTGAAAGGACATACGTCAAAAGACAAAACAATTCTTATTTCTATTTCGGATACAAATAAGAAATCTTTTATAATTTCTCAATTGACAAAATAGCTGAAAACTTATACTATAATAATTGTATAGTGTAGAGAGGTAAAGAATGTATAAACGCTGGTATGATGTCGACCCGACTGTGAGTTTAGCGGTAAGTCTGATGAGAAACGCTAATATTATGACACAGTACAAATGCGCTGATATTATAGTAAAAAAATCGAAGGATAACGGAATCGATTTATCTGAAAATATTTTAACAGATGCGTTTACCTATGTTCTAAGGCGCTGGTATGATACCGACCAAAAAATAGCGGAATCTTTTGAATATTTAAAATCCTTACCACCAGAGTTACAACGCGAAGTTGCTCTTGATATAATTAATTTTTTGCAGGAAGAAGAAACTCATAAATAAATATGGATATGTTTGTTAAGCTAATATTGAATCCTGCATTTATTTCAGTTGTTTTGCTGTGTATATTGTGTCTGAGAAAAATCAATGTACTTCTTGCAATAATAATTGCAACACTGTCAGCAGGACTTATTGCAGGAATGGACATTAGAGATGTGATGAATGTATTTATTTCCGGAATGGGGGAAAATTCGGAAACGGCTTTGAGTTATATTCTGCTGGGTGCATTTGCAGCAACAATGGCACATTCAGGTTTTACTGACGTAATATCAGACAAAATTACAAAAATTGTTTCTGATAATAAATATATTTTGCTCGGGATATTGACTTTAATCGCGATGGCTTCACAAAATATAATTCCTATTCATATTGCATTTATTCCAATCATTATACCTCCGCTATTGAGTATAATGAACAAATTGGATATAGACAGACGTGCAGTAGCCTGTGTTTTGGCTTTCGGATTAAAAATGCCGTATATAGCAATCCCGGCCGGTTTTGGTTTAATTTTTCAAAATTTAATAGCAGATAATATGATACAAAACGGCGTGAATGTTTTAAGAAATGATATTTGGAAATATAATTTAATACTGGGGCTGGGAATGATTGCCGGATTGATTACTGCGGTATTTATTTCCTACAGAAAACCGCGTATATATCAAAATAAGCAAACTGCCGAGGGAGGAAATAAAAATATAAAATTCCTGCCCAAGCACTGGATAGTTATTCTTGCATCACTGGCAACATTTGCTGTCCAGCTCATTACAAAATCTCTGCCTCTGGGGGCGCTAGTCGGTCTTGGTATAATATTTTCGTTCGGAGTTATTCCTCAAAACAAGATGGATCACATGATGAATGAGGGGATATATCTTATGGGATATGTCGCTTTTGTTATGCTTGTTGCCGGCGGTTTTGCTTCTGTTTTGAAGGAAACAGGCGCTATTGACGGTCTGGTAAAAATCGTTCTGAATTTTATGCCTTCAAGTATTCTTCTTACATCCTTGGTAATACTGCTTTTGGGGCTATTTATAACTATTGGTATAGGGACTTCTTTCGGAACAATTCCGATTATTGCGGTTTTGTTTATTCCTATTTGTGTAAAGTTAGGTTTCAATACACCGCAAATAGCAATTTTAATCGCCGGCGCAGCTGCTCTCGGGGATGCAGGCTCTCCGGCTTCTGATACAACTTTAGGGCCTACAGCAGGACTAAATGCGGATGGTCAGCACAATCATATTTTTGATACCTGTATTCCGACTTTTCTGCATTATAATATAGCCTTAATAATCTTTGCGTTAATAGGAATTGCATTTTTCGGATAATTAATTCAAACCGTAGTTGAAATCTTCCTGAATATTGTTGGTTAACATTGTCTTCATGGATTCTATATACGCGTTTACTTCTTCCAGTTCTGCACTGTTTGTTGTTATTTGAGAATCCAAAGCTGTTTCCCAGGCAGTTAATTCATCAAACTGATCTTGATATTTTGCCGTAAGTTTGTCTATTTGTTCTTCAAAATCAGGGATTTCCGTATAATCTTTGTACTGTGCCTGTAATTCTTCGTCGCTTTCATACAAAGATTTAAAATAATCTCTGATTTCATGTTGTTCAGATGATTTTAAAGATTGAGAATCTGCTTGAGAATAAGTTGCGAGTGTTTTCATATTCTGAAGCTGAGTAAGTTCAAGATTTAACTCATTTCGTCTCAACTTATAGCTTAGTAATGTTTCGTGTAAATTTGCTATTGCCATCTTTGTTCACCATCTTTTTAAATCTTACATATATATAAAGTATTTAAATTTTATGTGATTTCAACAATGATAAATATTGTTACAAAACTTAATATTAATAGGCAATTTTTAGCAGGTAAATGACTTTATTAATATATAAGGTTAGATAAGGTTGTAGAAAATTTCAGAGGGGAAGTCAGACTTCTCCTTTTTTTTAGGACAGTGTTTTTATAATATCATTGGCAACTTCCTGGGCTGAGTATTTTTCAGAAAGCTTAGCTCTGACTTCTCCGAGCGCCTGAATGGTTTTTTCTCTGTAACTTTTGTCATAAAGCAGCTTTTCTGTCTCGTAGCAGATGTTATCAACATTAAACTTCCATTGTATTAATTCCGGTACAATGTTTTTCCCTGTTATTATGTTTGGAAGTGAGACATTTTTAATACATCTGACTAAAAGGTAAATCAGATAAAGTATGGCCGGTCCCTTGTATCCTATAACCATCGGAACCTGATATAAAGATGCTTCGAGAGCAACTGTTCCTGAGGCAAGGATTAGGGAATCTGATACACTCAGGAGAGCTTGATTTTCGCCCTTTATGACTTTAAAATCAGTGTTTTTAATGTATTTATCAAAAATTTTATCATTCAAATTCGGCGCATGAGAGATGCAAAACTGCAGTTCCGGGTGTTGTTTTTGCAATTTTTTTGCGGTTTTGATAAATGTGTCTGCCAAAAAATACAGCTCAATAGGTCTGGAACCAGGGAATATCGACACGAGCGGCCTTGTTGTATCAAGTCCGTGTTTTTTAAAAAAAATATTTTTGTCAGCTTTGGGAGGAAGCTGTTTGATTAGCGGGTGTCCGCAGTAGTGGACATTTATATCTTTTTCTTTATACATTTCAATTTCAAAAGGGAAAATACACAGCACTTTATCTACATATTTTTTTATGCCGTTAATTCTCCATTTTCTGCTGGCCCATACCTGCGGAGGGATGTAGTGAAATACTTTTATACCGCTGTTTTTTAAATGTTTTGCGACTCTGAGATTAAAAGTTCCGTAGTCTATGAGAAGAACCAAGTCAGGTTTATATATGTTTAAAATATAATCAGCAACTTTTTTTTCCAAAGCCAAGTGGTCAATTATCATTTTAAAATTAAGACCAAAGCCGGACATTTTGGAGTGGTCGCAGAAAATTTTTGCACCGGCGTTTTTTAGGTTTTCTCCTCCGATGCCTTCAATTTTTATGTCCGGAATTTTTTGCTTTAAAATTTCTGCCACTTTGCCGGCATGAATGTCTCCTGAATATTCTCCGGTTATGATAAAAATCTTTTTCATAAGTTAGACTGCCATTACAACAATATTATGTTTGTTTGCGTATTTAATAACTTCTTCTTTGTCGACTATAATTGTTTCGCCGGCTTCTACTGCGATTAGGTCCGCTTTGTATTTTTTCATTGTTTTTAAAGTTTTAAGTCCTATTGCAGGAATATCAAAACGCTTGTCCTGTGAAGGTTTGGATACTTTTATTACTCTTGAGTTGCGTTTTGCAATTTTGCATCCGCGTTTAATACAATTATCTGTACCTTCTATAGCTTCTACAGCCATAATCATTTTGTCTTTTATAACAACGGATTGCCCTACGTCAAGTTTTCCGGTCTCCTTTGCAAGCCAGTAGCCGTAATTAACATCTTCTATTTGTTCCGGAGTAGGCTGTACTGAGCCGAGAACGCCTGAGGGTATCATAAGATTTTTGATAAATAATGTCTGATCCAATATTGTAATGCCTATTTTTTCAAGCTCTTCTATAATCATAAGCATTACTTTATCGTCATTGAGTCTTATTGCAGTTTTAATAAACTCAAGAGCCCTTGCGTCAAACTTCGGGCGTTTTATCAGGATGGTTTTGCTAACTTTGCCTAAAAATGTAATTTGTCGGATTTCTTCTGCTTTCAGGGTATCTTCAATCTTTTGGACTTCGCCCGGGCAGAAGGAGTACACCTTGGAACAGTATTTTTTTAACTGTGAATAGTTGTCATTAGAAAGCGAAATCGCAACCACATCAAACCCGTTTTCTTTCGCATATTGCGCCATTTTAACAGGCAGAAGTCCGTCGCCTGCTATTAAACCTTGTTTCTGTTCCAGTGTTACTGACAAAATATATCCTCCTTGTTATAGAATAATAATACTATAAACAAGCAGATTTTCTCAAGAGTTTGCGGTAAAATTTTTAAAATTTAAGTAAATTTTTTGAATTTAGTACCACCAGTTATAGAACCTGGGGTAGTAGTAATATCGCATGCGCTGTATTCGGTTCTGTTCCTGTATTAAGGCATTCTGCTGTATTAAAAGTTGAATCTGTGCTTCTCGCTGATACTCTTCTTCTCGGCGCCGGTGTTCTTCTATCAGTGTTTTATCCAATTTTTCCTGGGTAAGATTCAAGTCATTAAAACAGGAAGCCAAATTATTTCCGCTGTATCTTTTAATACAGTCCTGAGCAAATTCAAAAAAATCATTCTGGCGGTTGTCCCAGTATTCGTTGTCTTGAGGAAGGTAATTTTTATTCCTTTCCCGAATCTTTTTCCAATCAGGTTTCTTACAGTATGCTGTCAGTTTTTTATAAGCCAGGTCTATTTTAGCTTGTTCAAGCGGGGCTATATAATTATTAATTATACTGACTGCGCCTAAGTCGCTCTTCTGTGCATAGTAAAGTGATTTTGCTATTTTATAATTGCGGAGTTTTTCTGTATCATTTGAGGTTACTCGCGCAAGGTTAATATAATTTTCAGGGTTATCCGGCGTAAGTTTTATTAGATTTACGGCAGTTTTATATGCTTTAGGCATGTTCTTTGTTAAATTATAAAGTTTATACAGAAGTTCTTGGGCCGGCTGATACATAATACTTTGAGGAGAAATTTTTTCAGCGTAAGCGGATGCGGTTTTGAAATCCTGCATGTAATAATAATTTTGAGCTATTTGGTATACTGCATCAGGATTTTTGTTCAGATACGGCATAAGGTATCGATTGGACGTTAAATAGTCTCCGTTTAGAGAGTACAGCACTCCGAGTTTGTAGTCTTTTGCGGACTTGGAAAACAGACCAAATTTGTCTTTTTGTTCAACTTGTTTGGCGTACTCAAGTGCTTTAGAGTAATCTTTTTTTACTGTGTATATATTAGCAAATCTTGAAAGATTGGGGATTAAATCCGGATTCTGTTTTTCAGCTTTTTCATATTTTCCCTTTTTGATGTATTTTTCATTTTTTTCAAGCAGTTTATATAGTTTTTCTTCGGACTTTGGCAATTTTTTTATTTCATTTTTGCTAAGTTCATTAAAACTGACTTCAAAATTATCGCTGAATCTGTAATATTTTGCATAATCCGGCTTATTTTGGATTGCAGATACCAGCGGTATTAAGAGTAATAAAAATATAAGTATTAATTTTTTCACACTATTCTCCAAGAATTTCTTCGTAAGCAGAAAAGCATTTCAAAGCAGTAGATTTTGGTATACAGCTGACGCCCAGTATTTCTGCGGTGTGCCTTATATTAAAAGTCGCAGAAATTATTACAACCTTTGTATTTATATAACGATTATCGGATTTAATTTGTTCAACAAGCCATTCGCCAGCCATTTTAGGAGAATAATTATTTTCCATCTGCAAGTCCGTGATAATAATATCAAAAGGGTTATTACGGTTTTCCAGTATGATATCATAAGCTTTTTGTGCACAATCAGCTGTAAAGATTTCGACATCTCCTTTAAAAACTTCATCAACCGCGTTAGAATTAAACTCGCGCCACCCTTTTACATCATCAACAATTAATACTTTTTTCATTTTCTTAAATTTTCTGCCCCTTCCAAATAAACAAATTCCGGTGTAAAGCTTTCTCCGCAGTTTACAACAATCAAAACTCTCAGACATTTTGGCAGGCTGCCGGGAACACTCAGTTCGTGAAAACACATCATCGGAACATCATGCCATTTTAGATTTATTCTTGCATACTTTGCCGGAAACTCAGCATTTAAATCCTCTGTCAAGGTGAAGATTGCATGTGATATCATGTCAATTTCAATATTATTTCTTTTAGTCATTTCGTTAAGAAGCTTGATGACTGCATTTTCTATAGCTTCCGGAGTGTTTTCATTTACTGTTATTGCCCCTCTAATACCTTTAGAAATCATTTTCTTTCCTCCCATAAATAGAATAGTGATGCCAGAGTAGAAGCCGTAAGCGCCTTACCAGAAGCTTCCTGAGTGCTAAGCCAGTGCGGAATCTTTTTTATTTCAACAAGAACCCTGTCCGTTATTACTCCGCCGTCGCTGAGCGGTTCGGATATGAGTTTGTAGTCGTTAATATATGCAATTGCGATAGTAACAACTTCAGATACGCATCCGGGCGAACTTGCCGTTTTTTTTGTTTTTATTTCAATTCTGTCAGCCTTAAGTCCTGTTTCTTCTAAAAGTTCTGCTTTTATGGCTTCTATAACGCTTTCTCCTTTGCGTTCGTCTCCGACAAGGCCGGCCGGAAGGGCAATTGACTGTTTTGCTATGCCTTCAGCAAGCAAGGGCGGACGTTCTTCTATTAAAAATAAAACTTTTTCATTGTTTATTACCGGAAGGATTACGACAACATCTTTTGCGTTAGGCCTGTGAGCATACACCCACTCCTTACCGCTTTTAGATGGCGTACTTTTTAATTGCAGGTATTTTGTGTCATATAAAATATTGTCATTCATTTAATTTAATCCTTTTAATTTGATGCCCTATTGTCCAAAATATACATCTCCGTTAATTGAAGCCGGTAATTTTATACAAAATTCCGTATATTTTCCTTCTTCGCTTTCAACAGTTAATTCACCTCCGTGGGAAAGAATAATCTGCCTTGCTAAATACAAGCCCAGGCCGGTGCCTATTTTGTGGAATTTTTTTCCCGCAGAATAATATCTGTTAAAAATATTTTCAATATCCCGTCTGGAGATACCGGCGCCGAAATCTTTGACCGTAATAACTACAAATTTCGGTATCTCTCCGATTTTAATTTCTATGGGAGAATCGGCTTCGCCGTAAGATATTGCATTTTGTATAAGATTTTTAATAACCCGCTTTAATTGTATTCTGTCTGCCAAAACTCTTATATCCCGCGGAAGTATAAGTTCCAGTCGGTTGTTTGTTTTAAGTGCAATAACGCTCATTTCTTCAATGATTTCTTCCAAGAAGCCTTTTAGCATAATGTTTTCTTTGTACAGTCTGATTTTTCCGTCTCTGACTTTGTAAGTTTCGAGAACGGTCTGTACCAAATCCAAAAGCTCTTTATTAGAGGCTTGCATATTCTTTAATGCAATTTTCTGTTTGTCAGATATAGGACCGAAGTTTTCGTTTAAAAATAATTCCAGCATGTTTGTTTCCGCAATAATAGGAACTTTTAAGTCATGGGTTAATGTGGCGACAAAATCCTCTTTGATTTTCTCCAATTCTTTTTGGTCTGTTATATTTTTAATTATTACAATATACCGTTTTTTCTTATCATCAAGCTTAAGTTCCATTGAGCCGGCAATAAAACTTGAAGTTCCGGAATTTTTTATATATATTTCGTCCCGGTTAAGTGTTTCAAATTTTTTTCTAGGCGGCAGTTCAATAAAATCCGCAAGATTTTTTCCTATCAGATTTTTCCCGGCGCAGTCAAACCAGTCGCTTATTTTATAAGTTGCTCTTAATATTTCATAATCTTCATCCATGATAATAAGTCCGTCTGATAAAGAATCAATAACAGCTTCCAGAAATTTATTCTGTCTGTGCAGTTCATTCTGGTATTCAATAATCATTTTTTCTCTGTCGTTAAGAGTTTCTATCATCCTGTTAAGACTTTCGGCAAGTTCTCCGGATGCAGGCAGATCTGCTTTTTCAATCTTTTTTGTCAAATCTCCGTATCTTATAGAGTTAACAGTATTTGTAATTATTCCGAGATAATCATTAACTTTAGACCATCTTTTGCGTGAATGTCTTGCAAAAATAAATAAAGCTATTAATGTAATTAAAATAAACAGGTTCAATATGTGTATAAAAAAAACACTATGTTCATTTAAAATATAATTAATAACTTCCATCAGCATGATACATGTAGTCCTATTTATTTTTTTATGATACAATTATACCAAAAATAGGGAAAGTTTTAATGAATAAGATTTTGGGAATATATTTGAGCATTTTATGCTGGCTGTATACATTACAGGTATCAGCAAGTGAAAAATTCGATGTTTTGCCGGATCTTCCGGATCCGTTGTCCTGTGCGGTTCAGCCGGCGCAGGCATCTTCGGTCAGTACAACAAATGATATCACAAATACTATAACAACAGCGCAGAGTGCCGGACATGAACCTAATCTTATTTCAATACTGCTTTCGCTGGTGTTTGTAGTTTTGTTAATTTATGCAACAGGTATAATTTATGCAAAACTTAATAAACTCGGCATGGTTACTTTAAAACGGCAAATAGGCGAAGCAGGGCGTTCGCATGTATCTGTAGTTTCAACAACTACTCTCGGAAATAATAAAACTCTGCATGTTGTTGAATTAGACGGAAAAAGAATGCTTATAGGCGCTTCTTCAAATTCTATACATTTGATAAAAGATTTGGGTGTATTTAAGCCGGATGAAATACAAGAAGGCGAGTTTTCGAAAATAGAAATCCCAAATATTTGTATACCGAAAATAGAGATTCCGAAAATAGAAATTCCAAGTATAGATTTTTCAAAAATTGTAACGAAATCTCATAAAAAGGATGAAAAAACAGAAGAAACCAAGCCGGAAAATCCTGATGAATTTGTGATAACCGATATTTATGAAGAAGAAAATCCTGATGGGATAATTGATAAATTGTTTGATACTGCAAATGGTGAAAATGAGAAGGTTGAACAAAAAGATATAGAGCATAAAGTTGACCCTGATGAATTTGCTCTTTATAAAAAATATCTGGGCTAGGAGTGATGTATGGTGAGAAAGTGTGTGAAAATTGCAGATAAAACAGTGGGAGACGGCTTTCCCTGTTTTATTATAGCGGAAATAGGCATCAATCATAACGGTCAGGTAGGGCTTGCAAAAAAAATGATTGATATCGCTGTAACAACCGGCTGTGATGCCGTAAAGTTTCAAAAAAGAACAGTTGATGTCGTTTATACAAAAGAAGAGTTAGCGAGAGAAAGAAAGAGTGTATTTGGTAATACAAACGGTGATTTGAAAAGAGGCCTGGAGTTTGGAGAAGAAGAGTATAAGGAAATAGATGGGTACTGTAAAGAAAAGGGTATTCTCTGGTTTGCCTCTTGCTGGGATGAGGGCTCTGTAGACTTTATGGAGAAATTTGATATTCCCTGCTATAAAATAGCTTCGGCATCATTAACCGACGATAATCTGCTAAGGTATACAAAAAGCAAGGGGAAGCCTATTCTTCTTTCAACAGGCATGAGTACAATGGAACAGATAAGGCATGCTGTATCCGTGCTGGGTGAAGATAATTTGGTTATTTATCACTGTACATCTACTTATCCGACTAATGCTGATGAGGCAAATCTCAGAGTTATTGAAACATTGCGCAGAGAGTTCAGCTGCCCAATAGGATATTCAGGGCACGAGCGCGGCGTAACTCCGTCTGTGCTGGCTGTTGCACTTGGCGCAAATTCTGTAGAACGTCATATAACTCTGGATAGAACGAATTGGGGTTCCGATCAGGCTGCAAGTCTCGAAATGGCAGGATTGTATCATTTGGTAAGAGACGTAAGGCAGGTACCGATTCTGTTGGGAGACGGAAAAAAGGTTGTTTATAAAAGCGAGCTGCCTATAATAGAGAAATTAAGGCGGGTAAAATAAGATGACATTGAATTTGCCTGATACAATAAAATTCGTTATAACAGATTTTGACGGAGTTGTTACGGATAATTGCGTTTACATAGACGCAGACGGAAATATGACAAGAAAGCTAAACTTTAAGGATGTAATGGCTTTTTCTATCTTAAGAAAAAACGGATACAGAATAGGGATTATTTCTGGCGAAAAAAATTCGGCAATTGATATTATTGCAAAAAAGTTTAATGTAGAAGAGGTGCATCAGGGAATCCGTATAAAGATTGATGTGTTAAAATCAATAATAGAACGTTACGGCTTGAGTAAAGACGAGTTTGTTTATATTGGCGATGATATAAATGATATAGAGGCATTAGAGTATTCAAAATATGCAGTAACAGTTCCGGATGCAGTAAAAAAAGTTAAAAATATTAAAGGTATACAGGTCACGGAAGCGTTAGGCGGCGCCGGTGCTTTCAGAGAAATTGTCGATACACTTACGGGTTAATTATGGAAACTTTATATACACTATCCGAAATAGCAGATAAGAGATTTTCGCACGGTGAAAATGTGCCGAAAAATGTTATCGATGGTATAAGACGTATTGTCTCTGCCGGAGGATATATAGGGATGGCACAGATTAATCCTATTGCAGGGAATATTGAATATAATGCGAAAAAAATTGCTAAGTATATAAAGTATTCTTCTGAAATAGGGCTTGATATGGTAGTATTCCCGGAACTCGCTTTAATGGGATACCCTATAGAGGATACAATTGACAGACATCCTGTTATTGTAGAGGAAAATATCCGCTGGTTGAAGGGACTGGCTAAAATTACTACAGGTACAACAGCCCTTGTCGGTTTTATAGAGCCAAGAAAAAAAGATGCTGAGGGGAAAAAATATTTTAACTCAGTTGCTGTATTGAAAGATGGTAAAATTCAAGGTATTGTAAGAAAATCGCTGCTTCCTAATTATTCGGAATTTAATGACTATAGATATATTGAACCCTCGCCTGCAACAGGGGTTCAACCGGCAGAAACTCTGGGCAGCTTTGACAGAGAGACTGTTTATAAGTGTTCTAAATTGTTTGAAAAGTATGGGATTTCAATTTGTGAGGACTGTTGGAATAATAAAGAATTTTTTAATAAGCATCTTTACGAAAAGGATCCGATAGAAGAATTGGCAATGGAAAGTCCTGACATTTTTATTAACTGTTCGGCTTCTCCAACCAGATCAAAGAAAGAACAGTTAAAACATAATATGCTCTCTTTTCTCGCAAAAAAATATAATACGCCGATAGTTTATGTAAATCAGGTAGGGGCAATTGATAACAGTTCTTTTGACGGTTCTAGCAGGGTCTTTGGTGCAGACGGTGAATTAATAGCAAGAGCGAAATCCTTTGAAGAACAGTTTTTGATAGTGAATCCTTTGAAAAAAATCGGAAAAATATATCCGCTTGCCAAAGGACTGGAAAAATCTCTTACAGAACAAAAAGTTTTTACTTTAGAGTATGAATCAGATTTGGAAAGAACATATAAAACCATAATTCAGGGAATAAGGGATTATTTCAAAAAATGCGGTTTTAAACGCGCAGTGCTTGGCTTGTCCGGTGGTTTGGACTCAACGGTATGCGCAGTGCTTTTGGCAGATGCGATTGGCAGGGAAAATGTTTTCGGAGTTTCAATGCCTTCTCATATAACGAGTATAGAAAGCAAATCGGATGCAGAACAGCTGGCAGGGAATTTAGGAATAAATTTTACTGAAGCCTCAATAAGACCTATGATTGATACAACAACCGGCTGCTTGAATGATTTATTTAAAACAGTTGAAACAAAATGGAAGAAATATTGGGACAGTAATGCCGGAATATTCACTGACAGACCGAAAGATGTTTCTTCTTTTACGGCTGATAATATACAGGCACGTTCAAGAGCAATGTTTTTATGGGGTATAAGCAATGAGTTTGCTTCTTGTATTCCGATTGCTACATCTGATAAATCAGAACTTTATATGGGGTATGCTACTATAAACGGTGATATGTCAGGCGGTTTTGCGCCGATTGCGGATGTGCCGAAAACAAAATTATTCGCGTTTGCAAGATGGCTTAATGCAAACAGGGAAGAAAAAAATGCGATTCCTGAGAATATTATATTGAAAAAACCTGGTGCAGAACTTGCGATTGACCCTAAAACCGGAAAACCGCTTATAGCTGAAGATGCCCTTATGCCCTATGAATTTTTGGATGAAATTATTTGGCGCGTAGAAAATAATAATGAAGGATATCAAAATCTGCTGGAAACCGAATTTGTTTATGAAAAACATAATCCAATATCAAAAGAGCAGAAAACAGAATGGATTGATAAATTTTTCAGAAGAATGTCTACGGCTTTGTATAAATGGTCGATTCTTCCGCCGTCTGTTATTGTGGAATCACGCTCTATAAACAAATATGACTACAGGCAGCCTATAACATCTTCCAGAATTAACTATAAAGGAGTAAAAGACGAGTATATAAATTCTATTTTAGAACAAGATTTGAATTAAGATGCTTTAGCTGGCGTCTCATTTCTTCCGCTTTGTCAATCAAGTTTTCGCTTTTGTAAATTTCCATGGCAATTTTGTAGTTTTCTTCTGCATCTTTTCGGTATTCGGGGTTATCATATCCTGACATCAGCTGCAATGTTTGTGCAAGCAGTACATAAGCCTCCGGTTTGTTGGGATTAATCTCAATTGCTTTTTCAAAGCTTTCTTTAGAATCAATAATATGACCTTCCAAATGATTTTTATATCCTTCCAGAATTTTTAACGGGTAAGCAAATAGTTGCTGTTTATCAAAAACAGACAGTTCAAGAAGAAAGCATATTTCTCTCAGGTCACGGGTTTCATACATGTCTGTGAATCTAAAGTGTGATATAAAATATTTTGGAAAAGCAGATTCTATTTTTTTCAAAATCTCTTTTTGCTTCTCTTTCTGGTTCGCCATGCCGTAAATATTAGATTCTTTTAACAGTTTTATAGGATTGTCTTTATCTATCAAATCAATCAGTCCAAGAAGTTTGAGCCCTTTGGCAAACTCATCTCCGGCCAAAACGACAGCAACTTCTTTGAACAAAAACTGGATAGTCATGTATTTATTATTTTCAAAAAGTTCTAAAATATAATCTTTTGCGATTTTTTCTTGAGAAGAAAATACCAGAGATAAGAATTTGATTCTTTTGACTTCAAAGTTATCTTTATCCCAGCTTAGTATTTTGTTTGCATCCATTATGGCTTCATAAAAATTTGCGATTTCAAAATTTAAAAATAATCTTTCATAGTAAGCTTTTGTTTTCTGCGCGCAGTGGGTTATAATATAAGTGAAATCAGAATACGCATCCTCAAGCATAAGAAGTTTGCGGCATAGTTGTCCTCGTTTAAGAAAAGTCTCTGAAGGCTTATACTCTTCTTTGATTAAGAAGTTTAATTTATCAAGCGCTAAGTCGTAATTTTTTTCTGCGATACACTTATCTACAGATTTAAAACACATTAAATATTTTATATTATCTAACATAATCGTCCCTACATATTATTATGTAACATAAAGTTTGTACGTTGACGAGTACCCGGAAGGGCTAGATAAGTTTTAACGCTTGTCGGATTTCTCTTAGAGCAGACATAATTTCTTTTTTTGAGTTTAGTTCTTTTTTTATTTTTTCATAAGCGAACATAATAGTAGTATGTTTTTTGTTATAAAATTTAGCTATATTAACAAAACTTTCATTCGTAATTTCTCTGCATAAATAAATAGAAATGTGTCTTGCCAGAGAAATTTTTTGTCCACGCGCAGTTCCTATAATATCCTTGGCGTCTACTTCATAGTATTGGGCAGTAACATTTAAAATCTTGTCAAAGTTAATTTCATCATCGTTATCATTGCATTTAAGCACATCTTTTGCTAATTTTAATGAAAGTGTTTGTTCTGTCATCTCAGCGTAAGCGCATACTTTGGTAAAGGCACCTTCCAGTTCCCTGACATTTTTAGAGAAATTTTTTGCAATATACATCAGAGCATTGTCTTCAAAGTTTAAATCATTGTCAACAGCCAGTTTTTTTATAATTTCAAATCTTGTTTCCAAATCCGGCGGAGTAAGTTCAACCATGAGCCCCATCTCAAATCTTGAGCAGAGTGCGGAAGTGAGTGTCGGAATTTCTTTTGGAAGTCTGTCAGATGTGATAACAATCTGTTTACCTTTGTTGTAGAGACTGTCAAAAGTGTACTGCAGATTATCCATTGTTTTGATTTTAGATTCAATAAATTGAATGTCGTCAATTAAAATAATGTCAATATTTGTGTATTTTTTGTTGAATTTAGACATGTTTTCAATGGTATTGTTGGTTTTTCTGCTGTTAGAAATATAGTCGTTGATATAATCTTCTGTTTTTGTATATTTAACTCTTAATTTGGGGTTGTTGAAAATTGTATAGTGTCCGATTGCCTGCATGAGGTGTGTTTTTCCAAGTCCGGAATTTCCGTAAATAAAGAGCGGATTGTATTTTTTTGCCGGATTTTTTGCTACAGCCATGCAGACTGCGTAGGCAAATTTGCTGTTTTCGCCTACAACAAAATTCTCAAATTTGTATTTTAAATTCAGGTTAGAAGCTGACTGCATGTTGCTTAAATTCTCGAGCGCAAGTTCTTTAAGATTTTTTTCGGCAGTCTTTTTTTGTAGTTTTTCGGATTCTTTTTTTAGGGCTTTAGCAGTGTTTTCATCATAAATAATAACGATTCTGGAGTTTTCATCTCCTGTGTTTTTTTTAAGAATTTCTGTCATTTGGTTGATATGGTTTCGTCTTAGCAAATCTCTTCCCATCATTTGCCCCGTAACGACTGTTAAAACTCCGTTGTCGAAACCTGAAGCCTCAAGCGGGTAAATCCAAGGATGAACATTTTCAGGCAATGTGCCTAACAGCTCTTCTTTAATATTCTCCCAAAACCGTTTTAATTCAATATTTTCCATACAACTCAAAGAATAGTGATAGTTATTTAAAATAAAAAGGCGACACCCGGATTCGAACCGGGGGTAAAAGCTTTGCAGGCTTCTGCCTTACCACTTGGCCATGTCGCCGTAGGAATATAATAAAATAAACAAATAAGATTTGCAAGTAAATGAAGTATGCCCGATTGGTTAACATTTAAAAAGGGTATATCTAATTTAAGACATACCCTTTTATTTATTATACCTTACGCTTACGAGCAGCTTCGGATTTACGTTTTCTTTTAACGCTTGGCTTTTCGTATCTTTCGCGTTTTTTTACTTCAGATAGTATTCCAGCTTTTTGGATTTTTTTCTTGAATCTTCTAAGAGCGCTTTCGATACTTTCGTTTTCGCCAACTTTAACTTCTGCCATTTATATTTCACCACCTTTTAGCATTCAAATGTACCAAATTAATGATAAACCAAGCAAAAAAAAAACTCAAGAGCTTCGGTAAAAAGAATTACATCCAATGTAACTCAATACCCATTGAGTTACATTGGATACTTTATTCTACCATATAACGCAGGACTTATGCAAGAATCAGCGGA
>CALVBV010000022.1 GCA_944325815.1 Candidatus Gastranaerophilales bacterium | reverse complement strand
GCACGCTGCCAACATCTAAATTAGAAAAACGAGTTAAATGAATGGATTTTCATTTAGCTCGTTTTTATTTTAGGAGTATTCTATGCTCTTTATGATTTTGCGGTAGTCAAGAAAGCTCTTTGCAAAAATTATTTATATAAAGTTTCGGCCATTATTTTTTTTATTTTTTCTAACGGTTCAGAAATTCTATATGAAGCATCAATTAAGGAACCTAAAGTTGGCAGTTTATCGGTATATGTACCTCCAATATCAAATTTGAAATTTTTGAGTGCTTCATTAGCAATTTCATTGGAACCAAGTTCAATCACTAAATCTGCGTCTTTAGGTATCGCAGGATTTTTTATGCGGGTACCGCTGCATATCAATTTTGAACCATCTACTTTTGATCGTGTTAGACCTGTAAGCTCTATTTCTGTACTGGCAGGTAAATTTTCAATGCCATCAATTATCTTTTCTAAATTTTTTTTTGTTTTCAATACAATATTTTTATTATCGTTGTATATTAAATCTACAACATCGCTGTTATCAAGAGTATTATAATTTCGGGCAAGACTTTCCCGAAATTTTCTATCCAGCTTTCCAAAAGTCTTCATAATGTCATTTTGAATACCTTTAAAATTGGTAGTAACAGGGGCTTGATTGTTAATATTCATACAAATCCTTTCTCAGTATTAACTGTTTTTACACAACACTTGTATTCAATAAGTTTAATGAATAGAAATAATTGCTTAAATTTTTTTTGAAAGTTACAAATGTTTACATAAGGGGAATGCGAAAAAGTTAAAAAAGGTATTATAAAAAAATAATAAAACTGAAGAAATTAATTCTAATTAGTGTTAGAAAATATAGTTTATTTAAATAAAACCCGCAGCCTAGGTTTATTTTATACTGCGGGTTTTAACTCAGATGTAGTTTTTAGAGATTTGTATAATATTTAGAATCGGCATTCTCCATATTCACAACTTTCTTTCTCTACAATATTTTCACAGTGGTGCATGGTTAGTGCAGTTATAATTGCACTGACACCTACAAGTGTGTAGATAATTCTTGACAATAGAGTCATGTCGCCGAATAGTGCGGCAACTAAATCAAAACTGAACAGACCAACAAGACCCCAGTTTATTGCACCTATTAAAGTAAGTACATAGGCTGTGTATTTAATGAATTTCATTTCATACCTTCCTTTCTTTTACCTTTTTTATTATGACCTTTATTCTAAATTATTTAATTGGATAAAAAGGCTAATTCTTTTTTCTTATTTTTTAAGTATAAAAAAAAGAGCCTTAAGGCTCTTGGAATTAAGAATAGCTGGAAGTATGAAAAAGATTTAATATACTTATATTAAACTCAATTTTTTTCAATAAAGCTATTAGCTACTTAGGTTATTTATTTTAATTTTGGCATGAAAAAGCCCGGTAAATAACCGGGCTTTTTCGTTTTATTGTACTGGTTTAAAGCATTCTTTCCAGGCTTTCTGTCATTTCTGCCGTATATTTGGCCAATGCTTCTGCGGAAATTTCAACAGTGTCCTGAATCAGGCTTCCTGCTATGTAATTGTTTTGTTGAGCTAAACTCAAACATTTTGCCGTATATTGAACTTGTAATTCCGGGGTTAAGGCGCTTCCGCCGACTGAACTGATATCCATAGTATCCTCTTCTGAAAATTTGGTAATGTACATATTAATAATAGCATTATTTCTGTATCATTGCAATACTAAATATATCAAATCTGTATAATATATTGACAGCGTTTAGGCTAAAAATGTATAATAAGTTTGAAAATGAGAAAATTTTTAGTTTTAATTTTACTGTTAATAACATCTTTGGTTTGTTTAGCATTAGAGAAACCTCGTTGGGTGGGGCTTCCTATATATGTTTATATACCTGAAAATGGTCAGATGAGTAAGCTTATGAAACAGGCTTTTGAGTCTTGGGAGGAGAGTTCCAAATCTTTGGTTCGTTTTAAGTTTGTAAATAATCCGAATACAGCAAATATAGAAGTTGAATTTGTTGATTTCGTTGCCAATTGTAATGATGCAGGGGCTGTTGGTTGTACTGAGATGATGACAAGAGGCGGTCAGTATTATAAGGCTTATGTAACGATTGGTACAAAGGAATATTTGCGTACATATGAGGGCGGACAATATATAAGAAAGATTGTTACTCGTTCAAAGGATCATATTTATGGGGTAATGCTGCATGAAGCCGGACATGCTATTGGATTAAATCATTCACCAAATCAGGGAAGCATTATGTATCCTTATGATTTAGACTCAATGCAATATCTTACGGACGAGGACATGCGGTTATTATACAATAAGTATCATTAATTTTGTAAATTTTTGTAAACAATACACTTGAAAAATTGTACATTATACCCTTATTAACTTGACGAGGATTTTTGATGTTGTACGATAAAAGAACATGCTGTATATGGGATAATTATGTCCGAAATAAAAGTAGAACAATAACAAAAATTTTATATAGTACATCATTAGAATAGATGAGGTGAATTAATGTCGACAGAATATGCAAAAAGAGTAACTCCAATGGGTATTCCTAATACACGTTTGGATGATTTACCGGATTTAATTGACGTGCAAAAAAAATCATTTGAATGGTTTTTGAAAGAAGGGCTTAAGGAAGAACTTCTTGCTTTTTCTCCTGTAAAGGATTATACAGGACGTTTAGAGCTCCACTTCCTGCCAAACTACACGTTTGATAATGCAAAATACACAGTTGAAGAAGCTCGTATTCATGACGCAACTTATGCAAAACAGCTTCGTGTTATGGTTAGACTTGTTAACCGTGACAGCGGTGAAATCAAAGAACAAGAAGTTTACATCGGCGATATCCCTACAATGACAGATAAAGGTACTTTCATTGTAAACGGTGCTGAACGTGTTATCGTTTCTCAGATTGTTCGTTCTCCGGGTGTTTACTTTAAAAGAGAAATCTCTCCAACAGGTAAGAGACTTTATAACGCTACAATGATTCCTAACCGCGGTGCATGGTTAAAAATAGAAACTGATTCTAACGATATTATATATGTTAAGATTGATAAAAACAGAAAAATCCTCGCTACAACTCTGTTGAAGGCTATGGGCATTACAGTTTCCGAGATGGAATCTTTGTTCACTCACTTTGAATTCTTGAAGAAAACTTTGGATAAAGATACTACTGAAACTACAGATGATGCTTTAATTGATTTATATAAAAAATTAAGACCGGGCGACCCTGCATCTGCTCAAGGCGGACGTCAGATTCTTGAATCAAGATTCTTTGATGATAAGAAATACGACATCGGTCGTGTAGGTCGTTATAAATTAAACAAAAAATTGAATTTGAATATTCCTAAGAACCAAAGAACATTAACTGTTCAAGATATCGTTGCATCTATAGAATACTTGATTAACTTAACTTATGATGAAGGTTCTCTGGATGATATCGACCACTTAGGAAACAGAAGAATCCGTTCAGTTGGTGAACTTCTTCAAAACCAGTTCAGAGTAGGTTTGTCAAGAATCGAAAGAATTGTTAAAGAAAGAATGACCCTTCAGGATTCTGAAACATTAACTCCATTGAACTTGTTGAATACAAAACCGTTGGTTGCTTCTTTGAAAGAATTCTTCGGTTCTTCACAGTTATCACAGTTCATGGATCAGATTAACCCGCTTGCTGAATTAACACACAAAAGACGTATTTCAGCATTAGGACCAGGCGGTTTGCAGAGGGAAAGAGCAGGTTTTGCTGTTCGTGATATTCACCCTTCTCACTACGGACGTATTTGTCCTATTGAAACTCCAGAAGGTCCGAACGCAGGTTTGATCGGTTCATTGGCTACTCACGCAAGAGTTAATGATTATGGATTTATTGAATCTCCGTTCTTTGTTGTTAAAGACGGAAAAGTTACGGATGAAGTTGTATATATGACAGCTGACGAAGACGAAAATTATCGTTGCGCGCCTGCTGACGTACAATTGAATCCTGATAATACTTTCAAAGCCGCTCAAATCCCTGTTCGCTACAGATCAGAGTTTATTATGAGTGACTCTTCAAAAGTTGACTATATGGGTGTTTGCCCGATTCAGATTATCTCTGTTGCAACATCAATGATTCCGTTTATCGAACACGATGATGCTAACCGTGCTTTGATGGGTTCAAACATGCAGCGTCAATCAGTACCGCTTCTTATTACAGAAAGACCGGTTGTCGGTACAGGTATGGAAAGAAGAGTTGCAAAAGACTCAGGTATGGTAGTTTGTGCAAGAGTTGACGGTGTTGTTTCTCGTGTAACAGGTGAAGAAATTGTTATCACTGATCAGGGCGGCAAACAACATTTACATACATTAATGAAATATGTACGTTCTAACCAGGATACCTGCATTAACCAGAAGCCGATTGTTAATGAAGGCGACAAGGTTCAGGCAGGCGATGTAATCGCTGACGGTGCTTCAACAAGCTGCGGCGAACTTTCAATCGGTAAAAACATTTTAGTTGCTTATATGCCTTGGGAAGGGTATAACTTCGAAGATGCTATCCTGCTTTCAGAAAGATGCGTACACGATGATATCTTCACATCAGTTCACATCGAGAAATTAGAAATAGATGCTCGTCAGACTAAGCTCGGACCGGAAGAAATCACAAGAGAAATCCCTAACGTTTCGGAAGAAGCTTTGAGACACTTGGATGAGCGCGGTATTGTTCGTATCGGTGCAAGAGTTTATGCTGATGATATCCTCGTTGGTAAAGTTACTCCGAAGGGTGAATCTGAACATCCGCCGGAAGAAAAATTGTTAAGAGCAATCTTCGCTGAAAAAGCAAGAGATGTTAAGGATAATTCACTTAGAGTTCCTCACGGTGAAGGCGGAAGAGTTCTTGATGTTAAGGTATTTGACAGAGAAAAAGGCGATGAATTACCGCCGGGAGCAAATACAGTAATCAGAGTTTACATCGCTCAAAAACGTAAGGTATCTGTAGGTGATAAATTGTCAGGCCGTCACGGTAACAAAGGTATCGTATCAAGAATTCTTCCAAAAGAAGATATGCCGTTCCTGCCAGATGGAACACCTGTTGATATAGTTCTTAACCCTCTTGGTGTACCTTCTCGTATGAACGTTGGTCAAACTTATGAATGCTTGTTAGGTTTGGCTGCATACTTGACAGGTGAACATTATGAGGCTCCTTCTTTTGATGAAAGATATGGTGATAACCAGTCTGAAATCGCAACTAAGGCTGAGCTTCTAAGAGGTATTAAAGAATCAGGATGTGACTGGGTAAGAGAAGACGGTAAGGTTTACCTGATTGACGGAAGAACAGGTGAACCGTTTGATGAACCGATTGCGGTTGGTTTATCTTATATCCTGAAACTTGTTCACCTTGTTGACGATAAGATTCACGCACGTTCAACAGGTCCTTACTCACTTGTTACACAACAACCGCTTGGTGGTAAGGCTCAATTCGGCGGACAAAGATTCGGTGAAATGGAAGTTTGGGCGCTTGAAGCTTACGGCGCTGCATATACTCTTCAAGAAATGTTGACAATTAAGTCTGATGATGTTAACGGACGTAACAGGGCTTATGAATCAATCGTTAAGGGTGATAATATTCCGAGACCGGGTATTCCTGAATCATTTAAGGTACTTGTAAGAGAATTGCAAAGTATCGGTTTAGATATTACAGTTGCTAAGAAAAATGGTGTGGAAGTTGATTTGATGTCTGATATGGATGACCTCCGTAAGTCAGCTCCAAAGAGAACTCTATCAGATATTGATTCAGAGTTATTGAATATTAACTTCTTTGAAACTTCTACAACATTAGGCGAAATATAAGGAGATAGGAAATTGTCTACAAGTATTGATTATTTTGATTATATACGCATAAGCATCGCTTCACCAGAAAGAATTTTGAAGTGGTCTTACGGCGAGGTTACAAAACCTGAAACTATTAACTATAGAACTTTAAAACCTGAAAGAGACGGTTTATTCTGCGAAAGAATTTTCGGGCCTACAAAGGACTGGGAATGCTATTGCGGAAAATATAAAAGAGTACGTCATAAAGGTATTATCTGCGAGAGATGCGGCGTTGAAGTAACTGATTCAAAAGTAAGACGCCACAGAATGGGACACATAAAGCTTGCAGCTCCGGTTTCTCATATCTGGTTCTTGAAAGGTATTCCTTCATATTTAGGCTTACTTCTTGATATGACTTTAAAAGACTTAGAGCAGGTTATTTATTTCAATAATTATGTTGTAATTGATCCTGCAGACAGCCCGTTCAAAAAGTTACAGCTTCTTTCCGAAGAAGAATATGAAGACTTTATGATGGAAAATGAAGAGTCAAAACTTGAAGTTGGTATCGGTGCAGAAGCTATTAAAAAGCTTTTAGGCGAAATCAACGTTAAGGAGTTGGCAGAAGAAATCAGAACAGAGCTTGCAGGCCATGTAACATCTGTTCAGAGAAAAGGTAAGCTGATTAAGAGATTGAGATTATTAGATTCATTAATCTCTTCTGAAACTGACCCGACCTGGATGATAATGGATGTTCTGCCTGTAACACCTCCGGATTTAAGACCGATGGTTCAATTAGACGGCGGAAGGTTCGCTACATCTGATTTGAATGACTTATACAGAAGAGTTATCAACAGAAACAATCGTTTACAGAGACTTTTGGAAATGGGTGCTCCTGAAATTATTGTAAGAAACGAAAAACGTATGCTTCAGGAAGCTGTTGACGCTCTTATCGATAACGGCAGACGCGGAAGAACTGTTGTAGGGCCTAATAACAGAGCGTTGAAGTCATTATCAAATATTATTGAAGGTAAACAGGGTCGTTTCCGTCAAAACTTGTTAGGTAAACGTGTTGACTACTCCGGCCGTTCAGTAATCGTTGTTGGTCCTACATTGAAGCTTAACCAGTGCGGTTTACCGAAGGAAATGGCTATTGAATTATTTAAACCATTTGTTGTAAATAAACTTATCGAAAGAGGATATGTTCAAAATATTAAATCTGCAAAGAAAATGATTGAACGCTCTGACGCTAAGGTTTGGGATATATTGGAAGAAATTATTGACGGACATCCGGTATTACTGAACCGTGCACCAACCCTTCACAGATTAGGTATTCAAGCATTTGAACCTAAACTTGTTGAAGGTCGTGCAATTCAGCTTCACCCGCTTGTATGTACAGCATTTAACGCTGACTTTGACGGTGACCAAATGGCTGTTCACGTACCGCTTTCAATAGAAGCTCAAACAGAAGCAAGAATGCTTATGCTTGCTACAAATAATATTTTGGCACCGGCAAACGGTAAACCAATTATTACGCCTTCTCAAGATATGGTTCTTGGCATGTACTACCTTACAATTATGAAGAATCCGGAACAGGAAATTCAGGGTTACTTCTACAGCTTCCAGGATGCTATCTCAGCTCTTGAGGCTAAGGTAATCACTCTTCACGATAAAATTGTAGTACGTGATGAAAAGGGTAAGAGAATTGAAACAACTGTCGGAAGAATTATATTTAATGAAGCCGTCAGATCAGCTTTAGTATAAGTTAAGAAGGAAATATAAAATGGAAAATACATACGCACATACAAAACAAACTCCGGAGTTTATTAATAAACAAATGGATAAAGGCGGTTTAAAGAAACTGCTTTCGCAGATGTATTTGGAATACGGCGGTGCAAAAACAGCCGAATTGGCTAATACACTGAAAAATCTCGGTTATAAATATGCAACCAAATCAGGTGTAACTATTTCTATTGCAGACCTTTCTGTTCCGGAATCTAAAAAGGCTTTGTTAAAAGAAGCAGAAGAGGAAATTGAAAAGTCTACAAACAGATATTTAAAAGGTGAAATTACAGAAGTTGAAAGATATACAAAGGTTATAGATACCTGGTCTGAGACAACAGCTAAACTGACAGAACAGGTTGTTGAAAACTTTGATAAATTAAACCCTGTATATATGATGGCATTCTCAGGTGCAAGAGGTAACTTGTCCCAGGTTTCACAGCTGGTTGGTATGAGAGGCTTGATGGCAGACGCGCAGGGCCAGATTATCGACTTGCCTATTACATCAAACTTTAAAGAAGGGCTGTCAGTAACCGAGTATATTATTTCATCTTACGGTGCAAGAAAAGGGCTGGTAGATACCGCTCTTAAGACTGCTGACTCAGGTTATTTGACAAGACGTCTTGTTGACGTAGCTCAGGATGTTATTATAAGAGATACAGACTGTGGTACGGATAAATATATAAACATGAAGCCTATCTGCGACGGCGACAATGTAATTGTTCCGTTGATAGACAGATTACTCGGACGTACTGTTGCTCAAGACATTTATGATGAGGATGGGAAAACTCTTCTGGTTGCAAAAAATACTACTTTAGACAGAAAAGATATTAAAAAGATTTCTCATTTGAATCTTCAAGAACTAAAAGTTCGTTCAGGTTTAACCTGCGGCTTGGAATACGGTGTCTGCCAAAAATGTTACGGCTGGGCAATGACAACCCAAAAACTTGTTGATGTTGGTGAGGCAATCGGTATTATCGCGGCTCAGTCAATTGGTGAACCCGGTACACAGCTTACAATGAGAACATTCCACACAGGTGGTGCTGTAGGCGTAAAAGAAGCTACAAGAGAAATTCACGCAAATGAAGCCGGTACTGTATCATCTAAGCTCAAAACAAGAGAACTCAGAACCCGCCACGGTGATGTCGTAAGAGTTTCTATATATGAAGCTGATATTGAAGTAAAGGGTTCTAAGAAGACTACATCATATCATATTCCGGCGGGTGCTACTGTATTCTTTGAAGACGGAATGGAAATTGAAAAGAACTTCAAACTTGCTGAATATAAACCAAATTCAAATGACAGCGGCCGTTTGACAGAAAAAGCTACAAAAGATATTAATGCTGATATGTCAGGTATGGTGTTATTTGAGGATTTTGCTGCAGATGAAAAGAAAGACAGACAAGGTAATATTTCAAGAACAGCCAACAAAAACGGTATTGTATGGATTATAGGCGGTGATGTTTATAATCTTCCGGGCGGCTCAAAAGTTCTTGTTACTGACGAGCAAAAAGTTAAAGCAGGAGATAAATTAGCTGAAACTATTATGATTTCAGAACACGGAGGAGAAGTCCGTTATGCTGAGGATTTAGTAGTTGAAGCTGTAAAATCAGGCAAAAACAAGATTAACAAAATTGTTCAAGGTAAAGAAATTACAATTGTTATAGCATCCTTGACTCCTGCAAATGCTTCTTTTGAACAGACTAAAAAAGAACAGTTATGGACAGTAAAGAAAACAGGTGAAAAATATATCGTAAAAGCACCTGTTGATACAACGGTTGAAAACGGTATGATTATTGCAGAGTTAGTTGATGACGAATGCTCTGTATCATCTTCCGGTGAAATCAAGTATGTTGATGTAGAAGTTGATGAAAATCAGATTGTAACAAAACCGGGTAATATTGTATTTGTTCCGGAAGAAGTTCATCAGGTTAATAAAGATTCTTCATTGAGAATGGTAGATAACGGAACTTTTGTAACTGCAGGTACTGAAGTTGTAAAAGATGTTTACTGCCATATAGACGGTATAGTAGAATTTAAAGAATTTAATGACGTTATTCACGAAGTAACAATAAGACCGGGTGAGGTTCACACTCTTTCAAGTGTTTCCGAATTGAAGGTTGAAGAAGGTGCTGTTGTTGAAGCAGGTACGGTAATTGCTAAAGGTATAAAAGCAAAAGAAACCTCTATTGTTACAATAATGGAAATGGATTTTGATGATTTGGATATTGATGATTTAGACGAAGAAATCGATACTTCATCATTAGAAGAAGAATCAATTGAAGATAAGCCGATTCAGATATTGGTAAGACCTGTTCAGCCAATGTTTATAGAACAGAAAGATGTTTCTATCGGGTTCAATACAACAGATGAATTGATTAATATTGTACCGGTAACTCAGCTGCAGTACAAAGACGGCGCAAGAGTAAGAAACTTAGACGGTGCAACATTAACAAGAACAAGCTTAGTTCTTCAAATGCAGGGATACTTATCACACCTGAAAGGTTTGGTAGAACTTGATGAAAAAGGCGAGTTAAAGATTGTTGTACTAGAAACATTGATTGTCCGCCGTGAGCTGGAAGGCAATTCTAAGATGAATGATTCGCTTCAGACAGAATTGCTTGTAGAAAACGGACAGGTAATTGATCCTAAGACTCCTATTGCTAAAACGGAAGTGTTGGCATTGAATGACGGTGTTGCTTCTATTAAGGGTGATTTAGGCGAGTCAAGAAGATTACTTCTAAATAGCTCAAACTTTGAAACTGTTATAGATACAAAATCAAAACCATCAGTTAAGAAAGGTGATTTTATCAAGTTAGATACAGTTTTGGCTGAATCTGGTGAAACTGCAACAGTTTCAGGTAAGATTATTGATGTTACATCAAAATCAGTGACTATCAGAAACGGCAGACCATACTTAATCAGCCCCGGTACTATGTTACAAGTAGAAGAAGGCGCTCTGGTACTAAGAGGCGATATGCTTGCAACCCTGGTATTTGAAAGAGAAAAAACAGGCGATATCGTACAAGGTCTTCCGAGAGTAGAAGAACTTCTTGAAGCAAGAAAACCGAAAGACTGCGCAATATTAGCAGAAACAGACGGTGTTGCTGAAATTGAAATTGAGGACGATGTTCCGAGACTATTCTTAGTTTCTGACAGCGGAAGCAGAACTGAAATCAAATTTGCGATTGACGCAAGCATCGTTGTTCAGAATAAGCAGAAGATTAAAAAAGGTCAGCCTTTAACAAGCGGTCCTTTGAATCCTCACGATGTAATCAGGCTTTGCGGTCCTGAAGAAGCTCAACAGTATCTGGTAGATGAAGTTCAGCGTGTATACCGTTCACAAGGTGTAGAAATCGCAGATAAACATATCGAAATTATAGTCAGACAAATGACTAAGAAAGTAAGAGTTGTTGACTCTGGAGATACGAACCTTCTGCCGGGAGAACTTGTTGAGGTTCAAACATTTGAGAATGAAAACAAGGCTGTAAGAGAGCACGACGGTCAGGAAGCCACTTGTGAGTATATGCTGTTAGGTATTACAAAGGCTTCATTGAATACAGAAAGCTTTATTTCAGCAGCTTCATTCCAGGAAACAACCAGAATCTTGACAGAAGCGGCAGTTGAGGGTAAGAAAGACTTGTTAAGAGGTTTGAAAGAAAACGTTATTATCGGTCGTTTAATCCCTGCCGGTACAGGTTTCTATCACCTCTCCTGTGCAAGCGAAGAACGTGACAGAGAAGCTCAGAAACGTGCTGCTCAAAGAAATCAGGCAAGAAAACCTTCTGCTATTCTTGAAGAAATCGAAGGTATGTTCGGTGCGCCTGAACTTACAGCAGGTACGGATTCTCCTGATAAAGAGTAATCCAAAATATAAATAATAAAAAAAGCATACGGTTATAACTGTATGCTTTTTTATTTATTTATGATAATATTTTTTAAAGAGGTTTAAATGACGGTAAAAATAGCTGTAACAGGAAAAAGCGGAAGCGGAAAAACAACAATAACAAAAGCTTTTATGAAGGTCATTCAGGAATATTTTCCTGAAAAGTCTATTCTGCTTTTTGATAATGATTTGGCAGGCGAGCTGGGACATTCTTTCGGACTTGATATAAGGAATACTATATATGGTATAAGAAGCGGAAAACATGAGTATAAGACAGGGATTCCCGAGGGGATGACAAAACATGAATATGTAGAATGGGCTATGGAGGACATAATTGTTTCTCTAAATGACACTACAGATATTATTGTTTCCTGGTTTGTGGGTGCAAAAGACTGCAGATGTCCGATAACCTCTCAAATAAATGATGCCTGCCAAAAGCTTATTGAACGATATGATTTTGTCATTTTTGACTGTGAATTTGATTTGAAATATTTGAATCAGCTTGTAGATACAGATATAGACTTGACTGTTATAACTGCAAATCCTGTAATAGATTCTGTAAACCTTGCAAAGCGTATAAGTGAATTTTCTGCAAAATATGCTGCAGGCGGACAGATGGGTGTAATTGTAAATAAAGTTGGCAATGAGGATATGACTGCCGTATATGAACTTATGCGCGATGCGGATTTGGAAGTATTAGGGGCTGTGCCATTTGATAATGATTTGGCGGATGGGTCTGTGGATAAAGAGTCCGAAATAGTAAAAAATGCTATAAAAGCTTTGTATTGCAGACTAAACCTGCCGCAGGAGAATTGTTAATGATTCTGGATGGAAAGCTTGTATCACGGAAAATACTAGAGAGTGTGAAGAAAAATGTTGAAGAACTTGGTATTCAACCTCATCTGGCGGTAATTTTAGTCGGAGACGATGCGGCAAGTAAGATTTATGTAAAAAATAAGAAAAAAGCTGCTGAAAAGGTCGGAATCAAATCAACTATTATTGAGCTTAGTGAAACTATTTCTGAAGCGGAACTTTTACGCCAAATTGAACTCTTAAACAATAACAAAGATGTTACAGGTATTTTAGTGCAGCTTCCACTTCCTCGGCATATAGATAAAAATAAAGTAGTTATGGCGATATCCCCGAAGAAGGATGTTGACGGGTTTACGCCTGAGAATGTCGGACGTCTTGCAATAGGTTTGGAACCGTATTTTTATCCGGCAACACCTCAGGGAATTATTATGCTTCTGGATGAATATAATATACCTATACAAGGTACAGATGCCGTTATATTAGGACGTTCTAACATTGTAGGTAAGCCTATGGCTCAAATGCTTTTGAGGCGCAATGCAACGGTTACGATGTGCCATTCTTATACCAGGGATTTAGAAGACAAAATAAAAACCGCTGATATTTTGATATCTGCGGTAGGTAAAAAAATTGTAAGATGTAAGATGGTTAAGAAAAATTCTTGTATTGTTGACGTTGGAATTTTTAGGGATTCTAACGGCAAACTGACCGGTGATGTGGATTTTGATTATGTATCCGATAGTGCAGGATTTATTTCGCCTGTACCGGGTGGGGTCGGACCTATGACTATTGCCTCTTTGATGTTCAATGCTTCTAAGGTCTATGAATAACTTACTCCTTATGACTGCAGAAGTCCTGTATCTTGAGCAGCAGTAGAAGTAGCTGTTTTTTCGCTTTCTTTTTGTGCTCTTAATTCTTCAAGCAGTGTGTCATACATAGATTTCATTGTGTCATATTCAATATCTAAATCTGCAAGCTCTAATGATAACTCTTCATTATACTGCTTTACTTTAGCGTGAGCATAAGCATCTGCCAGCATTTCATTGTTGTTGCCTTCACCAACAGTAACTCCGCCAGCCTTTAATTCTTTTGTATTATCAATGGCAGAATCAAATGCACTTTGCCATTTTTCTTCATATTTAACCTGCTCATTTAACTTTGCGCTGTTAGCTTCATACTTCGCATTCCAGAATATAGACTGGGAAGTATAGTAGTTAATGTCTGCATTTGTGTTTAATAAATTTCCTAAAAGTGCTGCTGTGTTTGCCATCTTTCTATACCTTTTGTTTTCATCTTACATATATATAAAGTATTTACAAAATATTGAATTTCAAAAAGGATTTATATTGTTACAAAACTTAATATTTAAATAAAAATTACCAGCCATATCAAATAAGTTTATTTTTTATATTTTATATGTTATAATAATTATATACGGAATGATACCGAGGAAGGTTTTTGTTATGGCAGAACAACAATATAGAGTCGGGATAGGTTACGATATTCATAAACTTGTGGAAAATAGACCACTTATAATAGGCGGGGTAGAAGTTCCTTATGACAGAGGCTTGTTGGGGCATTCGGATGCAGATGTTTTAATTCACGCAATTATTGATGCTCTGTTAGGTGCATTGTCTATGGATGATATAGGAACTATGTTTCCGGATACAGACGACAGGTTTAAAGATGCTGACAGCTCTGTATTATTAAAACGTGTTTATGATAAAGTTCAGGCCCAGGGATATTGGATAAATAATATTGATTGTAATATTATAGCCCAGGCGCCGAAGTTAATGCCTTATATCCCCCAAATGAAAGATGTGCTTGCACCTCTGTTGGGACTTGATACAATGGACATTTCGATTAAGGCAAAAACTAACGAGGAATTAGATGCTGTAGGCTATAAGCTTGCGATACAGGCTCAGGTTGTAGTCCTGTTGGAAAGAATCGGATAAAGTTTAGCCCCGGCAATTATTACCGGGGTTTGTGTTATAGTGGCTGCAGAAAAATATTAAGTAGAGCGTTTCAAATAAAGCTGAAAAGTATTTAATCATGGTTTTGAACAGTTAAGATTTTTACATTCCGGTGTTTGACATAAAACTTAATGATTTGCCATGCTTTTATCCCCTCCGGTATAATATTATCGGATAATTAGTCGATTTTAAGGAAAGGTTATGAAGATATTAAATGTGAAGAATTGGGGAGGGGTATTAGGTTTATTTGTGCTTTCAATGCTGCCTTCCGGGGCTGCAATGAGTTTTCCCAATATAAATATAGGGCTTCAAAATGCCAATACTCCGCAGGACTTTACAAACGGCCTGCAGATTCTGATTTGGTTAACAATATTGACTTTGGCACCGAGCATCTTAATTATGACAACATCTTTTATAAGGCTTGTTGTCGTGCTTTCTCTGACAAGACAAGCCATTGGTGCAGGAACATTGCCGCCGAATCAGGTTATCACAAGCTTGGCCTTGATTCTCACATTCTTTATAATGGCGCCGACATTTAATGAGATTAATGAAAAGGCTTTGCAGCCTTATATGAATAACCAAATTACACAACAAACAGCCCTTGATAGAGGGATTGAGCCTATCAGAACTTTTATGTTTAAACAGACACATGAAAAAGAGCTTGCTTTGTTTGTAAGGATGGCAAAGATAGAAAAACCCAAAAATAAGAATGATGTGCCGACTTATGTTCTTTTGCCGGCATTTATTCTGAGCGAGCTAAAGACAGCTTTTACTATCGGATTTGTTGTTTATATGCCGTTTCTTGTAATTGATATTGTAGTTTCATCTGTTCTCGTATCAATGGGTATGATGTTTCTGCCTCCAACGATGATTGCTTTGCCGTTTAAGCTCATTATGTTTGTTATGGTTGACGGATGGTATCTTGTTGTAAAGTCGCTTGTCGAAAGTTTTGTGAGGTAAATAGATGAATCAGGATGTCGTTATTACGCTTTTGCAAAAGATGTTTATATTAACTCTTGAGATGTCTGTACCTATCTTGCTGGTCGGCGTTGTACTCGGGCTTATGGTCAGCATATTCCAGACAGTAACTCAGATTCAGGAATCTACGCTTACTTTTGTTCCTAAAATCGTAGGTTGTGTACTTCTTCTGATATTTCTTATGCCTTGGATGTTCAGCGTTTTTATTACAACTGTTAATGAATTTATGGATATGATTCCACAATTAATCGGCGGGTTTTGATGTTTAATTTGGATGTGCTATTTTCAGTCGGTAATATAATACTTTTTATGGCAATTTTAACGAGATTGTCAGGTTTGTTTGCTTCAGCACCTTTATTTTCAACATATCCGATTCCTATGCAGGTGAAAATATGGCTTGCAGCAACAATTGCGTTTATATTATTTCCAATAGTTCAGCATAATACGCAGTTTGTTATTCCAAATTCGGTACCTGCGCTTACTTTAATCCTGTTTAAAGAATTTTTAATCGGCTTTGCGATGGGATTCTGTGCAAATATAGTTTTTGTCGGAATTGAGCTTGGAGTAAATATGTTTGCAATCCAGATGGGAATCTCTGCGGATCAGGCATTAAACCCGTCTTCCGGGGGAAATTCTCCTGTGATTACCCAGGCCTATACTTATTTGGCTTCTATGATTTTTATAGTAGTAGGGGCTCATCAGTGGCTTTTTTCTGCTATATATAACAGCTTTAAAACAATGCCTGTCGGATATGGGTTTATGTTTTCTCCGGAAGTTATAGGAGAAATCGTACGGTTGACAAGCCAGCTATTCAATATCGGGCTGAGCATTGCGCTTCCTATTTTCGGGGTATTGTTTATAACTGATGTACTTTTGGGATTTACTTCTAAAATGATGCCTCAGATGAATATATTTATGGTTTCAATACCTTTAAAAATTTATCTCGGACTTTTATTATCTTTGATATTTGTACGCCCGATGGCAGAGTATATGGTAGTTATGATAGAACGGCTTATTGAACAGATAGCTGTCGTCTTTTAGCAATTCCAAAACCAGTTTATCATATAAAATAATGTCAATATGAGATTTATCAATAAGCTGAGAACAATAAAATATTTCAAATATAACTTTTGTTTATTAGTGAATGTTAAATTTAAAGGTTTATGAATAACTACAGCCAGTAAGGGATATAAAGGTAAAAAGTATCGTCCCTGCACCCCTTCTATAAAATCTAATGAATAAGAGTATGTCAAAAAATAAAGTACAAATGTGGCAGCTATAAAACAACTTATTACTATAAATGTAAAAATTCGCACTGACAATTTACAATATATATCGTCTAAAAAGGAACAAATTGCAAACAAATAAATAAAACAAAAAACCTGATAAGCAGGTAAATACATTTTAAGAAGGTCTAAAGCCCCTATACTTTGAACAATATAACTTTTCCACATTTCTAATGATGTATTAATAAAAGCTTTTACAAATATCAGAGGGTGCTTCTGCAATAAAAACAGTCTTTCCGTAAAATCAACCTGTGGGCGTATAAAAATAAAATTATAAGAACTATATAAAAATGACAGTATTAATAAAACTCCTATCCACAGCCATAGGAGATAACGTTTATTAGAAAGCTTGTCTTTGGGAATCAAGAATACTAACAATGTAAATATGAAACATCCTTTCAAAAATATAGAAATAAAGCTCAGGAATAAAAGCAAAGAAAATTGTTTTTTTGACATAGACTTTTTTTTGTCAAATATCAGCTTAAAAAATAATGATATATAAAAAAAGCAAAACCCGAGATTAAAACTGTCCGCAGAAACTGACACGCCTTCATATAAGGCCATAGGGAACAGCGCACAAACAAGAAGCTGCCATTTAAACACGGGAGTCAGCTTTATAGCTGAATAAATAAGCAGTAAGTACATAAAAAAATTCGCAAATCTTGCTGAATAAAATTGTATATATGGATTATGCGTAAATAAGGATACCAGTTTAATGGCAAGTGCGCTTGGCAAATACATTATAAAGGAATATCCCGTATTATTGTGAGTATAGTTTAAATTATTGAAATCGAACAGCTCACTGTTAAAATAATACTTATTCTTAAATTCCTGAAAGTTAACACAATTTTTCCTTAATAAAATTTTTTTATTAGGGAATATATCACCGGCAGGATTGCCATTTTTGTCATTATAAAATATTCCGTTAGAAACTTCGCAAGCTCTTAACAGGTGAATAGGTTCATCCGGCACTTTAAATATCGGCGTAAAAATTAAAAATAAGAACCCGAATATAAGCCCCAGGCACATAAATATCTGTTCTGGATGCTTAGAAGATATTTTAGGAATTATCATACAAATATTATATAGTAAATAAACATTTAACTCTTTAAAAATCGATGTTATAATAATAACCATGGGGAACGAAGCAGCAGAAAAAACCGAAGAAGCCACCTCCCGACGGCGGACGAAAGAAAGGGAACGCGGTAATGTAGCAAAAAGCCGCGATATGGATTCTGCGCTGGTCATGGTTGCAGGGATAGCTTTGCTTGCGATTTTTGCCTCCGGCATGATGGAGAATATTCAGAACATGCTAAGAGATACATTTTCTCATCTCAATGTTTCGGAGGTGGATGTTAATAATATTTTAGGGCTTATGTCGCCTTACCTCATTTATCTGGCCAAAATATTGCTTCCGTTTCTTGTATTGCTTTTAATTGCATCAATATTTATAATACGTTTTGATGTCGGGCATGTATTTGCTCTCCAGAGAGCAAAAATTGATTTAAATAATCTTTCGCCAAGAAGGATGCTGCAAAATGCCAAGCGCATGTTCAATCCGTTTGAACCTCGCTCTATGGTGGAGTTTGCAAAATCTATCCTGAAAATAGTTGTAGTAGGTGCCTGCGGTTATTCTGCCATAAACAGCCGTAAAGGAGATTTGTTAGGGCTTATCGGGCTTGAAATCCCTGTTGCGCTTAATATTATTGTATCAATAATAATTAATATGATTATCAATATGTGTCTTGCAATGCTTGTTCTCGGGTATCTTGACAAGAAGTACCAGAACTACGAGTATGAAAAATCCATTAAGATGACAAAGCAAGAAATTAAAGACGAGCATAAGGATACAGAAGGTGATCCGAAGATAAAGGCCAAAATCAAGTCTATACAAATGCAGATGGCAAGGCAGCGAATGATGTCAGCGGTTCCTGAAGCGGATGTTGTTGTAACAAACCCGACACATTATGCTGTTGCTATTAAATATGATAAAACAAAAGCGCCGGCTCCGATGGTTACTGCTAAAGGTGTTGATTATCTCGCATTCCAGATAAGAGAAATTGCAAAAGAAAATAATGTGCCGATTGTAGAGAATAGGCCTGTTGCAAGGACCCTCTACAATTCTGTGCCGATTAATGGTATAATACCATCAGATATGTATGTTGCTGTTGCAGAAATTTTGGCCTATGTTTTCAGGCAGAAAAATGAACAGTAGCAGATTGGAAGAAGTAAAAAAAGGGGCAGGATTTGGGAAGGTTAGCAAAATTACTAAGCAATAATGATATTGTCCTTGCAATAGGCTTGGTTATTATTGTCTGTATGATGGTAATACCAATTCCCGCGCCGCTTTTGGATATTTTATTAACTATAAATATATCACTTGCGGTTGTAATTCTGCTGGTATGTTTGTATACTCAAGAGCCTCTTGATTATTCGTCTTTTCCGACAGTACTTCTTATTGCAACATTATTTCGTCTGGGGCTGAACGTAAGTTCGACAAGGCTTATTCTGCTTCACGGACAGGCCGGGCATGTAATCAGTGCTTTCGGAGAGTTTGTTGTCGGCGGAAATTACGTTGTAGGTGCGGTAATTTTTTGTATCTTGGTTTTGATTAACTTTATGGTTATCACAGGCGGTGCCACGCGTGTTGCTGAAGTATCCGCAAGATTTACTTTGGATAAAATGCCTGGTAAACAGTTAAGTATTGACGCGGATTTAAACTCCGGTCTTATTAATGAAGATCAGGCAAAAGAAAGAAGAAGAAAGCTTGAAAGAGAAACCGACTTTTACGGTACAATGGATGGTGCTTCTAAATTCGTAAAAGGTGACGCTACGGCAGGTATTGTAATTACAGTAGTAAACATTGTAGGCGGTTTGATTATCGGGGTTGTGCAGATGCACATGAATATTCAGACAGCACTTACTACTTATACAATCCTCACAGTAGGCGACGGTCTTGTATCCCAAATTCCTGCGCTTTTGATTTCAACTGCAACAGGTTTGATTGTATCTCGCGCCAGCGGAAAAGATGAATCACTTTCTCAGGATATTAAAAATGAAATGTTTTCCGACCCAAGAGTCCTTGGTGTTGTATCCGGACTTCTTGGTTTTATGGGAATTGTCCCCGGCATGCCAACGGGGCCATTCCTTCTGATTTCTTTAGTAATTGGCGGTATGGCTTATTGGAAAAATAAAGAAAAGAAAGAACTCATTCAAACTCAGGAAGCGCAGATGGTTCAGCAGGCTCAGCAGGAAAAACTCGGAAAGAAAGAAAAACGCGCCAAAGCTACAAGAGAAAGTGTTATGGAACTGCTCAATGTGGATACTATAGAAATAGAAGTAGGCTACAGGCTTGTTCAGCTTCTTAACGTAGAGATGGGAGGAGACCTGCTTGAGCGTATTGCACAAATAAGGCGGCAGACTGCCTTAGATTTAGGGATTGTACTTCCGTCAATACGCGTTAGAGATAATTTGCAGCTGTCTCCTAATTCATATCAAATCAAACTTAAAGGTGTAGCTCTTGAATCAGGCGATGTTTATCCTGAAAGATATCTTGCCATGTGTGCAGGTGATCCTGTCGGAAACCTCGCAATCAATGGCATACACGCCATAGAGCCTGCCTTTGGGCTTCCTGCTTTATGGATAGAGGGTAAAGATAAAGATATGGCAGAAATGTCCGGTTATACGGTAGTTTCAGCCTCTGCCGTAATTTCTACGCATATTACGGAGGTTATTAAGAAGTGTGCTTCTGAAATTCTTTCAAGATTTGACGTTCAACAGCTTATTGATAACCTTAAAAAAGAAGTTTCGGAAGATTATGTCAACGATATTATGAAAGATATCTCTGTGGGCGATGTTCAGCTTGTAATGCAAAACCTTCTTAAAGAGGGCGTTGCAGTGCGTGATTTGAAAACTATTCTTGAAACAATGAGTGTACAGGCTAAAATTAATAAAAATCCAAGCTTCCTTACAGAGCATGTACGTCAGGCACTTTCCAGAAATATTTGCAAGCAGAATCTTGCGGATACCGGTGAATTGTACGTTATTACTCTGGCTCCTGATGTCGAAAATACAATTGCAAAAGGTGCAAGTCCTGACGGTCAGAGTGTTACGCTGGATCCAAGCTTTACGAAGAATATGTTTGATAAAATGAATGTAGAATTGGAAAAAGCGATTACTGCAACCGGAAATCAGCCTGTAATTCTTTGCTCGTCTCCTATAAGACTTTTGTTTAGAAAATTGGTAGAAAGAACATATCCGCAGATTGCAATTATGGCTTATAATGAAATTAGTCCGAATGTAAAAGTTAAATCTGTAGGTATGGTAAAAGTTGAAGCTGCAAGAAGATAGAAAGGATATATATGAGAGAACTTATAAAAAACGAACAGCTGGTAACAATAGTCCCGCAAGACTTCAAAAAAACAAATAAAGGAAAAGTCCTGGATGTGTCTATGGATGGCTTCAGAATGGAGTTAAAATATAAACCGGACGGACTTATGGTTAACCATATATGCGATTTCTATTCTTTCACGGATAACGGGTATCTGTATTTTGAATCTTATATACAGAAGCTGGAAAATAATGTTATAACCATAGCAAATCCCGTTAAGCACAGATTCTTGCAGAGACGTAAATTTACCCGTATCAAATTTATCGAGGATTTGGAACTTGTATGCGGAGATCTGTCGCATAAAGTCAGGACGCTTGACCTTTCTGCAGGAGGTATGAAGCTTGTAACATCTGAAAATATTGATATTGAAAAAACTTATGATGTTTCAATAAAGTTAAGCGAAGAGCAGATTATAAAATGCAAATATCAATTAATAAGGGTAGAAAAAAGTGACAGCGGCCAATATACAATATCGGGAAGATTTGTAAACTTGAGTAATATAGATAAGATGACACTGGTTCAATTCTGTATGAAAAAAGATATGGAAAACTTGAGTAAGTCAGGAAAATAAGATGGGATACAGCGATAATTTAAGACTGCTTTTTATAGTTGTAACAATGCTTGTGATAGGAACCACATGTATTGTAAAAATAGGCGCTATAGATATGCACGCAATCTTATCTACCGGCGCGGTTCTTGTTCCGGCTGTTGTTGTTATGGGATATTTGGGGCATAGAATGGGTGAAATTATCGATAATCCGAAAAATAAAGCAGATGCTGATTATAAAATTGCTGTTTTAAATGCTCTTAAAAAAATGGATAAATCAATTACATTACAAGAGCTGAATGAAAAGCTGACCAAGCAGGTTGCTGAGCCGGATTTGCCTGACCAGGAAGAACCGGAAGATGATATTGATGTATAAGTTTTATTCATAAACTCCCTATTTTGTGTTAATATAATACCAGAATAATTAGGGAGGTATAAATGAAAGAGTCGTATTTTCCTCAGGAAATAGAAAAAAGATGGCAGGAAGTTTGGGAAAGAAATAATGTTTTCCACACTCCTGATAATAGTGATAAGCCTAAATATTATGCTTTGTCAATGTTTCCGTACCCATCCGGCAAGCTTCACATGGGGCATGTTAGAAATTACACTATTACGGATGTGATAGCTCGTTTTAAAAAGATGCAGGGATATAATGTTTTGCACCCAATGGGCTGGGACAGCTTTGGACTTCCGGCAGAAAATGCTGCTATGAAACATGGTGCTGACCCTGCAAAATGGACTGATGAGAATATTGCCTATATGACAAAGCAGCTTAAGATGCTGGGACTCTCTTATGACTGGCAGAGAGAAGTTACGACCTGCAAACCTGATTATTACAAATGGACACAGTGGCTGTTTATACAGTTATTCAAAAAAGGACTTGCTTACAAGAAAGAAGCTGCTGTTAACTGGTGTGAAAACTGCGGAACTGTGCTTGCAAATGAGCAGGTAATCGATGGTAAATGTTGGAGATGCGATAGCGTAGTCGAGAAAAAATACCTATCTCAATGGTTTTTCAAGATTACGGATTATGCAGAAAGACTCCTTGACGATTTAGACAAACTTGACGGCTGGGGAGATAATGTTAAAACCATGCAGGCAAACTGGATTGGAAAATCTCAGGGTGCAATCCTCCGTTTTAAAGTAAAAGAAGCAGAAGGACTTGAAGTTCCCGTTTATACAACAAGACCGGATACGGTACACGGTATAACATATCTTGTTGTTGCACCGGAATACAAAGATATTGAAAAGCTTACAACTCCAGAGAATAAAGCGGCTGTAGAAGAATATAGAGCTAATGCCAGAAAGATGACAGAAATAGAACGACTGTCTACAGAACGTGTAAAAACCGGTGTTCCTCTCGGTACTCACTGTATAAATCCGTATACCGGAGAGGAGTTCCCGCTTTGGACAGCAGATTATGCTCTTGTTGAATACGGTACAGGCGCTGTTATGGCAGTTCCTGCGCATGACACAAGGGATTTTGATTTTGCAAAAAAATACAATCTTCCGCTGAAAGTTGTTATTCAGAATCCTGAAAACCCTTCTGACTGCAAAGACGGTGCTTACACAGAAGAAGGAGTTCTTGTTAATTCAAATGAATTTAATGGTATGAAAAATACGGAAGCAAAACAAGCTATTACTCAAAAAGCTGTAGATGGCGGATTTGGAGAGTTTAAGACACAGTACAGATTAAGAGACTGGCTGATTTCAAGACAGAGATACTGGGGTGCCCCGATTCCGGTTGTATATTGTGATAAATGTGGTATCGTTCCTGAAAAAGAAGAAAATCTTCCGGTAATGCTTCCGACCGATGTGGATTTTTCTGTTGTAGGAAAATCTCCTATTACAACATCGAAAACATTTGCAGAAACGACTTGTCCGGTGTGCGGCGGGAAAGCCAGAAGAGAAATGGATACAATGGATACTTTTGTCTGCTCAAGCTGGTATTATATGAGGTATTCTGACCCTAAAAATACGGAACTTCCTTTCTCTAAAGAACTTGTGGACAAGTGGCTTCCGGTTGACCAGTATGTCGGCGGTATAGAGCATGCTATTCTGCACTTGTTGTATTCAAGATTCTTTACTAAGGCTTTGAAGGATATAGGGCTTTTAAGCTTTGATGAACCTTTCAAAAACCTTTTAACACAGGGAATGGTTCTAAAAGACGGTTCTAAAATGTCAAAATCTAAGGGTAATACAGTCGACCCTGACGAAATATTTGAAAACTACGGAGCTGATACCGCAAGATTGTTTATACTCTCAGATTCACCTCCGGCAAGAGATTTTGACTGGTCGGATGCAGGTGTTGAGGGTTGCTATAAGTTTTTAAATCGCGTTTGGAGACTGGTGAGCGATAATCAGCAAAATCTGATTAAGGATTATAAATTAGAATTTCCTCTCACAAGAGAAAATGATGATTTAGCAAGAACTGTACACATAATGATTAAGGAAATCACAAACGATATTTCAAACGATTTCCAATTCAATACGGTTATATCTAAGTACAGAGAATTGACTAATGCAATCTATGAATGGAGAGGACGTAAGGCAGAACTAAATGATGAGGATAAGAATGTTTTAAGTTTTGCTATAATTACCTTAATCAAGCTTATGTCACCTGTTACAGTCCACATGTCAGAAGAAATATGGCATGATTTGGGATTTGATGGATCAATCCACGACCAGATGTGGTGCAAGTGGGATGATAATCTCGCCAAAGCAAGTAAGATTACACTTGTTGTACAAGTAAACGGCAAGGTTAAAGATAAAATTGAAGCTGATGAGGGGGTAAATGACGAGGAACTTAAGGTTATAGCTCTTTCCAGTGCAAAGGTAAAAGAACTGATTGCAGGAAAAGAGATTGTAAAAACAATCGTTGTTCCTAAAAAGCTTGTGAATATTGTTGTAAAAGGATAGGATGAGAAAGGCTGAGTTTAACTCAGCCTTTTTATTATACATTCAATGTAACCACAATACCCATTGAGTTACATTGAGGCTGTTTTTTTAGGCTGAAACACCCTCAATGAGATATTTTTATCTTGTC
>CALVBV010000021.1 GCA_944325815.1 Candidatus Gastranaerophilales bacterium | reverse complement strand
TTATAAATGCGATAAGATACCTGACGGAAAAAAATATCCTTATAAGCTTTGAAAACAGACTTCTTATAAAGAGTACAAATTCCGTAATTATGCCAAATGATTTGAAGGGATTATTCAAAGCGCGCTTAAAATTTCTGAGCAAAAACCAGGAAGCCTCGCTCATTCTTGCATACTCAATATATCTGGGGCCAAGGCTTGATTTTGGAGTTCTGGAAAAACTCGGAATTAAAGAGATTTCAAAAAATGCTGAAACTCTTGAAAAAGCCGGATTTGTATATATTAGAAACAAAGTTGTATATATTAACAATTACAATCTAATTAAACCCGCAATTGAAGAGTCTCTGAAAAAAGAGGTTCAAGACTATCTGTCCAAAAATGTCCTTGCAAACCTCGGTAAAGGTCTGGATGATACCGCAACACTCCTGATTATGGGAAAACTATCGCACTTTAAAGAAGAATATTTGCTTCTTTGGCGGAACTCCCAATTTGCAATGCAGACAGGCGACTATGATGCTTATTTAAAAAATTGCCTCGGATTCCTGTCACTTATTGAACACATAGAAAACAACATTCCGCCGGAAGATATTGAAAACAATAAAAAAGAAGTTTTTCAAAATATATTAATGAGTCTATATAATTACTCCCCGGAAAAAATATATTCAATTGAAAATGTTCTTTTAATGGACGCAATTGAAGAAAATGACAATGACAAAATTGTAAAACTCTCCAATCTTATGCTTCAGGGGGCCTTAATTTCTTCTAATTATACAGACGCTCTTACTCTTTTGCACAATATTCTTACAAGAATGCAAAACCCTGTACTTATTGTAGACGGGGCAGTCAATACAAAATTTTTATTACTCTCTCTTGTTAACATCGAAATACTTTATAATATCGGCGACTTTGCACAGTGTGTTGATGTTGCAAAAGATCTTCTTGCGGTTCTTCAGCCGGAAATCTTAGAAAAAATAAAACCCGCAAGCTTCTCCACAAATCTCTTTGCCGAACATCTTTTTGAAACATTCAGGCTGGCCGGATTTGCTAAACTCTTCTTAATGGATAATGACTTAGATGACTTTTTCCATGCCATAAGAGTTTCTCTTGGAGAAGAACTACCGGAAAAAGACTGTATTATTGCAATTAAGGATTACTTGAGCGGTAAGAATTATGCTGTGTCAAACATTGAACAGGCATCGGCATTTTCTAAAGTAATCTACTTAATACTACAGGAATTTAGCGAGCATCAGAATGATTATAAAACTTTCGCCCAAAATATATATCAGGCAAAACTTCTGGCCTCAGATATACATGAACTCCAGCTTGAGCTGTTCTGCGATTTATTGATAGCATATTCATACGCCAATATAGGCATCAAAGAAAAGGCTGAGGCTATCTACAAGGATGTCCTTGAAAAAGCTGAAAAATCAGCAATCTTTAATATACTTACTCTTGCACGCTACTTTATTGCACGCCTTAAAATTTCAAACTCAGAAATTGAAAGCGCGCTTATAATAATTAATGATACTCTTGCCCTGCTTCAGAAATTCAATAACCACTCCAAGATAATCTACGCGTTATTTGAAAAACTATTTATTGACACCGTAAAAGAAGCAGGCATTTCCGCGGTAAATATCGATTCCGAAGAGCAGAAACTTGCCGGACTGACGTCTGACGGCTCGCTTGCGAAGCTCATAGGCTGATATTATTTACGACGTTCGCAAAGAGTAGGAATCCCGATAAGAGCAATGTAGAACACACATCCGAAAAGAACTAAATTCAAAATTTCCATAGATATTACTCCTTTCCTATTGGTGAATATAGTTTACAAAACGATACCCACCTATTATTTCTATTCCACATTTTGAGAATTTCTAACGCTAAAAAGCCAAAATTGTTACAAAAATTTACAATGTTGAGTTTACATAGACATACATTTGAGTGTACAATTATATAAGGAGGCTTTATAACTTTGAGTAAAGGCTACGAAAACTTTAATAATCTGGAGACATCCTTTAGAAAATCCACACTAATCCAAGAACGAATCGCCCTTGTATCAACACACATGTACAAGCAGTTTCTTGACTACCAGCATGCAACCTTAAATACCGCCGAAATTTTCGTAGAAATGATAGATAATTTGAAAGCGATTGCGGATTCTTTAAAACAATCTTTTTCTTCACGCGGAGTAACTACAGAAAATATCTATGTCGAGTATGACAAAGATAAAACTGTTGTAATAATAAATATATTATGGCATACAATAAGCCTTACAACCAGATGTAATTATGAGCCTCAAGCATTATTCAGAGAGAGCTCTCCCCCGATGTTTTCCGGCCGTATAATGGCAATAAACGGCAATTACAACGAATTAACGGAAGGAATTAAATCAAGAAAAGAAATGATGGAGGTTCTTCTGGATAAAGAAGTAGCCTCGTTGTTTGTTCCGGCCGATAAGAGTCAAAATTCCATTTTCAAAATAAGACACCTTTCCAACCGCGAATTTTTCTTAAACAGCGCAGATGCCTCACGAGAATTTGTATTAAAAGTAGTAGAAACTATATGTGGCGGCGGTTTATATCACGAAGAAGGAACGCGCAAAAGTTTTAATATCTGATATTAAATTAAAAACAGCGATTCTGTAGATAATTAATAAAGCCGGTCGAACGTTACGCTAAACTTCGCTCACAGCAGTCTTTTTCCGGAGTCACTCAGATATTTATATTAAGAAATGTAACATTTTGTTTATAAATCCTAAAGTTTTTTTGAAAAATGCCGTAATACCTAGTAACAAGAAAATAAAAAGGAAAAAGGAGACACTAATTATGGGTATGTCAGCATCACAAGCAAGGTTACTAAGTTTACAGGCAAGACAATCTAACTTAGAATACCAAGGCCAACAAATCAACCAAGAGAGATCTATATTATCACAACAATGTACGGCATTGTATAACAGCCTGCTTGCGATGGAAGTTCCGACTCCGCCGTCAACCCAGGATTATACAACTATAGAATATTCAGGCGTAGATGGTGCAACCACATTTACTATAGGCACCGTAAAACCGTCCGGCGATAAATATAATGTAGAGATTAAACAAACACAAACAGGCTCTGCTGTTTCTTCCAACTATGGTTCATCTGTTGTCGGAAAAGCCGGCGCTGATATGAAAGGGACATTTATTCAGCCAAGCACAATTCAGCAGACAGGAACTTATTCTCAACTGGAAGATGGTACTGAGTACAAAGACGGAGATATTTACATTAATGAATCCGGTGTAAACGGGGCAGATTTAGTAGATTCTGAAGAAAGTCCGGATGATTATATGGAACTTACCGAAAACGGATATGTTCCGGTTGCATCCTTTGAAGCCGGCAAAACTTACTACAAAAAGACTTCTAAAGAAGATTACGATAAAGCAGAAGACAAGAGTCAGTATTCTCACATAAGAGAAAACACCGAAGAAGTTGCAATCAAAATTTCTGCATCTGAAATAACAAATTATTATGTACAAAACGGTGACAATGTTACTCAGCTTGATGCAGGTTCTCCTTACGTTAAGAGAAATTCTGACGGTACATTCTCTTTAAATAATGCGGAAGGAATAAAATTCTTCAAGAAAGGTCAGGGTACTGATACTCTTAATAACCCGAATGCAGGCAGAACAACTGTTGCAGGCCAGCAGGTTTATACATTTGATGAAGCTCAAGCCGAGCATCCCGAACTTGATTGGGAACAATACAAAGAAGCTATCAGAAATACTTACGGTTCAGAAGAAGACAGCCTTAAATATGATGACTTCTACGTATTCTTTAAAACAAGCGACACAGGCGTATTAACCCCTCAGTTTGCAATAAAATCCGATGTTGATAGCCCGGATGGGTTTGCAGAAACATTTTCTTACACTCCAAACGGAACTTATACTACATCAAAACCGACAGACGGATGCAACCTTGAATTTGATGAAACAGGCAGAATTACTTCAATAAGCATTCCGACCTATGATACAACAACAAATGAACTTCTTTCATACAGAACAATAGAATTAAAAGCAACAAAGGTAACAGATAACGCAGCTTATCAGGATGCATATAACCAGTATGAATACAAACAGTATGAATATGATAAAGCTCAGCAGGAAATCAATGCAAGAACTGAAATTATTCAGCAGGAAGACAGAAATCTTGAATTAAAACTTCAAAGACTTGATAACGAAAGAACTCAGATTACAACAGAAATTGAAGCTGTAGAAAAAGTTATCAACGATAACATTGAATCTTCATACAAGACATTCAGCGGTTAATAAGCATACTCCCCTGTTAAGGGATAATACATAGTCGAAAATGATCGAGAGCCCCGAAGAGGGGCTCTTGTCTTGTATTTTTCTTTTGTCAATGGTACCCTTATAAATACTGGGAGGTTATTTATGAGAGCAGACGGAAGAGACAATAATCAGCTTAGGGATATAAAATTTACCCGAAATTTCACAAAGCATGCTTTGGGTTCGGTTTTAACAGAATTTGGAGAAACAAAAGTTATTGTAACGGCATCCGTAGAAAAGAAAAAGCCTAAATGGATGGATGAAGACGACAAAAGGGGCTGGGTCACGGCAGAATATTCAATGCTTCCTTCTGCAACTAATACCCGATGCAAACGCGAACGGGAAAAAGTCTCCGGACGAACTCAGGAAATCCAAAGGCTTATAGGAAGAAGCCTGCGCGCGTGCGTAGACCTTGCGAAAATGCCGGATTTAACAATTACTATTGATGCGGATGTAATTCAGGCCGACGGCGGCACAAGAACTGCAAGCATTTGCGGAGGCTTTCTGGCTCTTAAAGATGCTGTTGAAAAACTGATAAAAACGGGAGAGTTAAAAGAAAACCCGATTTTAGAGCCTGTGGCTGCAATCTCAGCAGGGATTATTGAAAATGAAATTCTTCTGGATTTAAACTATCAGGAAGATTCCCATGCCAGAGTTGATTCAAATATTATTCTTACTAAAAGCGGTAAAATCGTTGATTTTCAAACCACAGCAGAGGGAGAACCTTATGAGTTTGAAAAAATGGTGGAGATTTTTAGCATTGCAAAATCAGGTATTGATAAAATAATAGGTATGTACTAAACTTAAAGTACTAGATGTGTGGAGAGACAAATGGAAGACAGAACTCTAAAGAAGTTTACGACTGCAAAATTTTTAAGCTTTGCGCTGGGTTTTTTCGGTTTGCAGTTTGCATGGCAGATGAGGATTATTTTATCAGGGCCGGTTACCGAAGACTTAGGTGCATCACCATTACTGTTTGGGCTTATCTGGCTTGCAGGCCCTTTTACCGGCATGGTTGTACAGCCGTTAATAGGAGTTCTTAGTGATAAAACAAATACTCCATTCGGAAAAAGACACCCTTATCTAATGGGCGGCGCTCTCTTGTCAGCATTAGCTCTGTGGGCTCTTCCAAATTCAGAAATTATTACAAACAGCATAGGTTCTGCTCTGCACATGCACCTTCCGGAATTAAGCGCATTGTTCTTCGCCGCAATTATGATTTGGATTCTGGATGCTTGTGTTAATATTGCTCAAGGGCCTTATAGAGCGCTTGTTCCTGATGTAGTCCCACAAGAACAGCATTCTATTGCTAATTCTTATATAAGTCTTGCTATAGGTTTAGGTTCTGTAGTTGCTGCAGGCGCCGCACCATTTCTAAAATGGGCTTTCGGATATCAAATGTCTATTAATGCTCAATTTATTATGGCAGCATTTGCTTTTGCGCTTGGTATGGCGTGGACATGCACCATGATAAAAGAACCCAAATATCCTGCAGCAGAGAAAAAAGAAAAAAATGCAGAAAGCTTTAATTTCATCAAAGCGTTAAAAGAATTTTTTGCCCTGTCGCCGGAAGTCGGAAAAATTTGCTGGATGCAGTTTTTCTCCTGGATAGGAACAATGTGTATGATGATTTATTTTACACAATACAGTGTACACACAGTATTTGGGGTGCCGGATTTGTCGGATGTCTCTGAGTTTGTTAAAGCAAGTTATGATCAGGCAGTGCTTGCCGGAACAAATTTTTCATCTGCATGTTTTGCATTATATAACTTAGTTTGTTTTTTGGTTGCGATTCCTATAGGAGTGCTCTCTGTTAAATTTGGTAACAGAAAGGTCCATGTGCTTTCTCTATTATCTATGGCGATAGCATTCTTATTTATGGGGCTGCTTACGAATGTAAAAATTGTAGCTTTTTTGATGGCTTTATCCGGTATCGGCTGGGCAAGTATCTGCGCATTACCTTTTGCGATGCTCTCCCAGTATATAAAACCTGGTACAGAAGGCTCTGTTATGGGAATATTTAATATATTCATTGCGGGACCGCAAGTCTTTGTCTGCACACTGGTTTCATGGTTTATAAATAAACACGCTTTTCCGGTCTTGGACGGACTTAATTATCACTGGGAATATACATTTATAATAGGTGCTGTCTGCCTGGCATTAGCAGCTCTTATAGCATCCGGAGTTAAGGACAAGACAGTTGGTGAATAATAACAAAAAGCGGATATTTTTAATTTATCCTCCATCCCCGGTGTTAAACCGAGAGGACAGATGCCAGCAGCCGACAAAAGAACTGCTTGTAATTCCGCCGCTTCCACCGACGGATTTAATGTATCTGGCTGCAATTGCAGAGGAGTGCGGATATGAAGCTAAGATTAAAGATTACAGCCAGGGCGGCGATTTAGCTAATGACCTTCGGGAATTTCGTCCGGATTATTTGGTTGCAAATATTGCGACTCCTACATTTGTCTCAGATATGGCTGCTGTAAAACTGGCTAAAGATACTCTTCCAAACATTTGCACCATTGTAAAAGGGGCGCCGTTCTTAACTTATAATACTAATACAATTTATGAAAACCCTTTTATTGATTATGTGATAATGGGAGAACCTGAACTTACTTTAAAAGAAATTCTGGAGGGTGTTCCCAATGAAGATATTTTGGGGATTTGTTACAGGGAGAACTTCCAGCCGGTAAAAAACGAAAAACGTCCGTTTATTGAGAATTTAGATATACTGCCGTTTCCGGCAAGACATTTGGTTGATAATTCAAAATATATAAGACCTGATAACGGAAAAGTGCAGGCTGTTATAAAAGTATCAAGAGGATGTCCTTATCATTGTTTCTTTTGTCTTGCAACGCCTGTTTCCGGTGCGCAGGTTAGAAAGAGAAGCGCTGAAAACATTATTGCAGAAATCAGGGAGTGCGTAGAAAAATATAATATAAGAAATTTTGTATTCTGGTCGGATATTTTTAATATAGATAGAGACTGGACAATTGATTTATGCAGAAAAATTATTGAAAGCGGGCTTAAGATAACTTGGTCGTCAAACACAAGGGCTGATACTATGGATGACGAAATGGCTTCAATAATGTACAAATCAGGATGCCGGCTCGTAAGTATCGGTGTTGAAAGCGGGTCTCAAAAGATGCTGGACTGTATTGGGAAAAAAATCTCACTTGATGATATAAGAAATACTGTAAAAATTTTAAAGAAGAACAAAATAAAAATTTACAATTACTTTGTAATCGGTCTTCCCTGGGAAACAGAAGAAACTGTAGAAGAGACCATAAAGTTTGCAATTGAATTAGACAGTAATTTTATAAGTTTTTATACTGCAACCCCGCTTCCGGGAACAAAATATTTTGCTTACGCGATGGTTAACAAACTCGTTGAAGGTAATATGGATTTTCATAGCGCATATTATGAACCGGTAGTAAGATCGCATACACTGTCTAAAGAAAAAATCTTTGAGCTTCACAAACAAGCCGTAAAAAGATTTTATCTGCGGCCAAAATTCATTATCAAAACGATTTTTTCTTTAAGAAGTTTTTCGGAACTCAGAAATTATTTTTTAGCAGGACTGCAGCTAATATTAAAAACTGATTCCGGGGATACAAAAAAACAATCTTAAACTTCTTTAAACGTGAAGTGTCTAAAAACAAAGACTCTTTTTTACATCTTCATTTAAAACCCCTTTTGTGCTAAAATATACCACGAATGGGAGAGAGGTTTATGAAAATTTCAGAAATAAAATTTAAAGAATTTGTATGTAAGCATACAGAACTTTTTACCATACTAGGATTAGGAGTTTTATTCTATTTTATCTTTTTCCATAATATCTGGGCGTACGCTTTAATGGATGTTGACGAATCAAGATATGTTTCTATGGCAAAAGATATGTTCAATACAAAGGACTTCTTGACTCTGTATCTTAATAAAGAATTTTTCTTTGAAAAACCGCCTCTCTACTTCTGGGGCGAATGTCTCTCTTTTGCAATTTTCGGCAAAATTACTGAATTTACGGCAAGATTCCCTGTTGCATTGTACGGAACTCTGTGCGGATTTTTAACCTACTTTATCGGTAAAAAAGTTGTATCAAGAACCTACGGAGTTGTATCCGCTTTAATTCTTGCAACATCTTTAGAGTTTGTAATACTTGCTAAATATGCAATTCTGGATATAGTTCTTACCATTTGCGTCTGGTTCTCTCTCTGCTTTGGCATGCTGACAAATTTTTGTGAAGAGAAGAATAAAAAATATTTTTGGTGGCTGTTTTATATATTTTCAGGGCTGGCTGTTATGGCAAAAGGAATTCCCGGCTTTATCGTACCTTTTGGCTCTATGTTTTTTATCTCTATTGCGGCTAAAAAGTTCAAAGAAATTTTCAGACCCCAGTATATTCTTGTGGGATTTTTCTTATTCTTCTTAATAACTTTTCCATGGCATATTATTATGCTCGAACTGCATGACCCACTGTTTTTCAACGAGTATATAATGAAGCACCACATAGCGCGTTTTCTCGGCGCACCTGAAATCGGAAGAGTTCAGCCGTTTTATTTTTACTTCTTAACTCTTCTGTGGGGTTTTTTCCCCTGGATTGTTTCCTGCCTTGCAGTACTTATAAGAAAAATATTAAAAAAAGACTTTAAATTTAAAGACTTGAATAATGCACAGAGATTTCTATTGTATAACGGAATTATTGTCCTGTTTACATTATTTTTCTTCTCGCTGTCCGGAACAAAACTTATAACATATATTCTGCCGATTTATGGCGCGCTGGCTTGCCTTGGCGGATATATTTGGACTAATTATATTGAAAGAGGCGAATACAGCAGAATTATAAACAAAACTGTATACATTTTAGGCGGAGTTTTTATTATTGCATCAATTGCAGCTTTATTCACGCCGTTATATTTACCGCCTCAGCTTAACCGCGATATTTATATGGCAAAACCGCTTTGTATCCCGCTTTTGTTCTTTGCCGGAGTAATTTCTATAATCTGCGCTAAAAAAGAGAAATTTTTAGGAGTATTTTTTACCTACGTTATACTTATGCTGTCTTTATCAGCTTTCGGAATGGAAAAATTCTATGAAATCGATTACAGATTCGGACAAAATGACTTATTAAAATTTGCATATTACGCCAAAAAACATAATAAAACAATTACAACTTATAGATTTTCGCATAAGTATTCTTTAATATATTACGGCGGGAAACCGGTAGAATACGGAAAAGAATACGGGATTCCTGAACTTAAAAAAGCTTTGGAAAAAGAAGACAATCTTGTTATAATACCTTATGAATATAAGGACGCTGAAGTCGATAAGCTGGATTTTAAAGTTTTATATGAAGGCAGAAAGTATATTCTGGTTGAGAAAAAATGATAGGCTGCGAAGTTTTATTCAAAATATTTTATCCGTTGATATCTTTTGCGCTTAAGCGCGGAGGCTACAGTGACGATGCCATAAAAAGAAAACTTGGAAAATTTGATACTCCAAATTTTGAAGGGGAAAAAGTCATAATGTTTCATGGAGTCTCTGTTGGAGAAATTAATGCAATAGAAAAGCTTATAAAAACTGTGCGAGCTGAATTTTCTGAGGTAAAAATAGTTGTAACAACCGGAACAAACACAGGGCAGGAGATTGCGAATAAAAAATTAGGTGAAACCGCTGATTTGATAACCTATTTCCCTTTTGATACACCTTCCTGTGTAAAAAGATTTTTGGATAATGTAAAACCTGATGTTGTTCTAATGGCAGAAACAGAGATTTGGCCTAATTTTTTAGAGGGATGTAAACAAAATGGAGTAAAAGTCTTTATCATTAATGGCAGAATTTCTGATAGAACATTTAATTCTTATAAAAAATTAAAATTCTTTTTTAAACCTTTATTGAATATGTATTCGGGAATTTTTACCCAATCAGCAGAGGATAAGGAAAAATTCTTATCGCTTGGTGCAAATCCTGAAACAACAGAGCGTATGAATAATCTTAAGTTTGATATAACAGCACCCAAGGTTGATATTGAGCTGAAAAAAGAAGGACGGGTATTTCTGGCAGCTTCTACGCATTCTGGCGAGGACAAAATTGTTTTTGATACTTATAAAAAACTAAAATTAAAGCACCCTGATTTAAAATTTATCATCGCGCCGAGACATTTAACCAGACTTGATGAAGTGAAAAATGTCGTTAGGGATTATGTTTTGCGCTCAGAGGGCGAGGATTTGGTTAATCATGATGTTATGATTCTTGACACAATGGGCGAGCTTGGAAAGATATTTGCATTTGCAGATGTTTCTTTTATCGGCGGAAGCTTTAACAAAACAGGCGGCCATAATCCGCTCGAATCCATAATCTTTGGGAAGCCGGTAATTTCAGGGCCGTCTATTCATAATTTTAAAGATATTTATTCAATTATTCAAAACGCACAAGCCGGATTTGTGGTAAAGACAGAAGAAGAATTTTTCCAAATTGCTGACAAAATGTTTTCTGATAAAACATTTTATGAAAAAACAGTCAAAGCTGGCGAGCAGGTATTCAAAGACCAGCAAGGCGCTTTGGAGTTTGTCATAAATAAACTTCGTAAAATTTTATAATTTGGCAAAGACTGGGCTGTTGTAGAAATAAATTTTTGTGTTGCATCCAATGTAACTCAATACCCATTGAGTTACATTGAGGATGTTTTTTTAGGCTGAAACACCCTCAATGAGATATTTTTATCTTGTCCTTTTCTTTCTCTTTTTTTGCGACTAAAAAGAGAAAGAAAAGAACGAAAAGCTTTAAAAGATACAATCGTTATTAGTAAATCCTGCGCAGGCGGTACAGGTTGTTTTACCAATAATTCCTCCAGAAGAACAGACGGACAATCCGCCGCTAACATAGATGCTGAAAGCCACAGATACAAAATTATTACCAAAGAGGGAATATCAATGGCTTTTCACGCATATAACGCCAATTGCGCTGCAAATAGTTATATCGGAGAAATTATTTCAGGATTTGGATATTGCGGTCACGTTATGATTGACGTTGATGGCCCAAATTCTGGAGAGAATACCTGGGGCAAAGACCTGTTTGACTTTAGATTAACAAAAGAAGGTTTTGTTCCGGATGGCTCATCTTCCTATTCTTTGGATAATTTCAGACATTGTCAGGAAACAGGAGAATGGTGTACCGGCTACGCGATTGAAAAATGTAACAGAAATTATCTGCACTAAAAAGATATTTTTTTCTGAAACACCCGTTTTTAAAAACGGGTGTTTTTTATAAAATTTATAATGTAAACTTTTTGTAACAAAAGTTATATAAAAGTCAATTTTTACCCTTCAAGTGTTTTATACTTGTTGGAAAGAAGTGTTATGAATATACAGCCGATTCAAAGTACTATATCTATGCAAGGGAGTAAGGATTCCTGGTCACGCCGTATAAAACAGAAAATTCTTGATGCGGTGCCGGAAAGTACTGCAAAAGAATCGGAAAGAAAACTTGATGTGTGGAAAAAAGTTGATAACAAAATTTCTAAACCCGCAGAAAATAGAGCAATTCTCGGGCTTACGGCGCTTGCAAGCCAACCCGCCATTGATTATCATAATCACAAAGTTGATAAAGAAACCAGAAGAGTATCCAGAAACAGAACTATTGCAAAAATCCTTGCCGGCACCGGGGTTGGAGTTTTTGTTGTAAGAGGACCGTTATACGACCTAATAACTAAAATGACTGATATCAAAGGCAAAGATAAATACAGCAAGGCTCTCTTACCTAAAAAATTCCTGAAAGAAATGGCGCAAAATGATAAATTTTTAAAAAATTATAGAAGCACATTATCAATGTTTATAGCACTTCTTGCAATGTGTGTAACTAATTTTGCACTTGACGCCCCGCTTACGGCCATGCTTACTAACTTCTTTAACGAACAAGACAAAAAGAAGGAGGCTGAAAATGAATAGCTCTCCTCTGCAAAAAGGTTTGGAATGGATTTACACAAACTTCAAAAAGAATACAGCTAAAATGCTTATTTGGACCGGAGTTGCAGGATGGGCTTTGTCATCACTTGCGCAAATAGGGGCTGTTATGTTTAACCCCAAAATCTCAAAAGAGCAAAAAAGCTTTCTTGTTCCTCAAGAGTTTATGGATGCTGTTGTTAATATCGGTTCTTTCTTTTTAGTAACTCAAGCTGCTAAAAAAATGATTGCTAAAATGGCTTCTACAGGAAAAGTTGCACCTGCAAAAGTCCGCCAATATCTTAATAAACATAAGGATTTGTATGCTGATAAGGTTGGTAAGATAGATTTTGATCTGGATGAAGTGTTAAAGAAAAATGCGGATTTTCCGAAAGATTCTTATTACACATACAAAAACTTTATAACAACCGTCGGAACTGTAGGCGCCAGCGTGCTTTCTTCAAACATTATAACTCCTGTTGTAAGAAACTATATGGCGTCCGATGTTCAAAAAAATCTTTTAGGCAGAAAACCTGCAAACTACTCTAACGGCATGAAAATTTAGAAATCTATGTTAAAATAGTAATATATAAAGGATGCGGAATGAAAGAGTATGCAATTATAGGCGGAGGGCCTGCCGGATACAGCGCAGCTATTTACCTTGCAAAGCAGGGACATTCTGTTATGCTGTTTGAAAAAGACAAGCTTGGCGGAACTTGCCTCAATAAAGGATGTATCCCGACAAAATCTTTTCTGCACTCGTCAGAAGTTTACTATGATGTAGTTAACGCAGGAAACTACGGTATAAATACCGATAATGTAACACTTGATTTTTCAAAAGTTATCGAAAAAAAGAATAACACTGTTGAAAAAATAAGACGAGCTCTTGAACTCACTGTAAAAAATTCCGGTGTTGAGATTATTTATGCAGAAGCACAAGTAAAGGATTCAAATACCATAACCACATTGGACGGTAAAGAATACAAAGCCGAAAAAATAATTCTTGCTGTCGGGGCAAAACCTAAACAAATCAAAGGATTAGAATTTGACGGAAAATTTATATTAAGCTCTGATGACATTTTAGAGCTGGATAAACTGCCTAAAAGGGTCTTAATCATCGGTTCCGGTGCAATCGGGATTGAGTGGGCAAGAATTTTTTCCAACTTCGGAGTGGAAGTTATAATTGTAGAAATTCAGGAACACTTAATTCCAATAGCAGATATTGAAGTTTCTAGACGAGTAGAACGGATTTTCAAACAGAAAAAAATTAAATTTTATTTAAATGACAGTATCGAAAAAATAGAAAATAAAACCGTTAAACTTAAAAGCGGAGAAGAAATAACCCCGGATTTTATTCTTGCCGCTACAGGCAGAGAACCGGTCTGCCCTGAATGCGCCTGTAATAAAATAATCGGAGATGCCTGCGGAGAGATTCAGCTTGCGCATTATGCAATCAATCAGGCTAAAGAACTTGCTTTCGGCATTCCTTATGACAAACACCTGATACCCTCCGTAATATACGGTAATCCGGAAATCGCCTGGGCAGGGCTTAGAGAACAAGATTGCGATGACAGCTATACAAAAAAAATGCTTCCTGTAACAGCTCTGGGCAAAGCCTGGTGTGATGACGCCGCTGAAGGCTTTATAAAACTTATAATAAAAGAGAATAAAATCTGCGGTGCGCATATAATCTCTAAAGAAGCATCATCTTTAATCCACATTTTAACTACAGCAATGCAGAATAATATTAATGCAGATAAATTAAAAGAGCAGTGCTTTGCTCATCCGACTTATGCCGAAGGTATTTTTGATCTGCTTATGCAAATGTAAAATTTTGTTAAGCAAAGAGCAAAAAATTTTTTTACAATTTTATATCTAAACAAAGAAACAAATGGAGACCAACATTATGCTAATGATACAACCTTATCATCATTACAGCCGGCCCGGATTCAAAGGGGTAAAAGGGGTAAAAGGGATAAAAGGGATAAAAGAGGTAAACAGCACCGCTGGCACACTGACGGAAAGATCGCAGAGCCTCGTAAAAAATATCCTAAAACTTATGGAAGAAAATGACGGTACTAAAATTTATCGTTCAAAACGTTTTCTTGACGGTTCTTTTATCGAAATTCGCCAGAACAAAACCATTAAAGACAAGGGTGTAAATATAAAATATATGCGCATGAACCAGCGCCCCGTAGAAATGTATGTCGGCACAGACGGAGAAATAAGAAACAGCAGACAAAGCTCTTTAAATGTAAACAGCATTATTGAGAAATATTTTCCGGACATTATAGAACGTTCCGTTTACTGCTTAAATTAATTCCTTGCATTAACTGAGTTTAAAGAGTAATTAAGAATTATTCTTCAGCGTTAGTGTGTAAAGTTTTGTAACAATATATATAAAGTAGTGAAATTTTATAGAATAAAAATACTTTATATATATGTAAGTCAAAACAAACAGGCAAACATAATAAACACGTAACACATAACACAACCTTTCATACAACCTACACACTAACCTTCTACACATGAGGAATTAATTAAAAAAGATTCCAAACCTTTCTTAAAAGAAAGGTTTTTTTTTGCTATAAAATATTGAGCACACGAAATATTTGTGGTAATATAATTTATGTAGAGAGGATTTAAGTTTAATGGGTTACAAAATATTATCTAAGAAAGAGCTATGCCCAAATCAGTATGAAATCACTGTAGAAGCGCCTTATGTAGTACGTAACGCTAAGGCCGGACAATTTATAATCTTCCGTGCGGAAGAAAACGGCGAACGGGTTCCGCTAACAATAGCAGATGCGAATCCAAAGACCGGTGCTCTTACACTTGTTTTTATGGCAGTAGGCCATTCTACTCAAAAACTTGCACAACTCAATGCCGGTGACGAACTCATAGATTTGGTAGGCCCGCTGGGTCAGCCTACACATATCAAAAAATACGGAACTGTTGTCTGTTTAGCCGGCGGATATGGCGCGGCACCCTGCTATTTAATAGCTAAAGCCTTTAAAGAGGCCGGTAATAAAGTCTATATGATTATGGGGGCACGCACAAAAGATTTAATATTCTGGCAGGATAAAATGAAAGATGCCTGCAGCGAGTTATTCATAACAACCGATGACGGCAGTTTAGGCGAGAAAGGATTTGTAACACAGGTTCTGGAAAGACTTATGAATCAGGAAAAAATTGATTATGCAATTGCTGTCGGCCCGATGCCTATGATGAGGGCGGTTGCAGATTTAACACGCAACAAAGAAATTTACACAGAAGCAAGTATGAACCCGATTATGGTAGACGGAACAGGCATGTGCGGCGCATGCAGAGTTACTGTCGGAGGAAAAACCAAATTTGCCTGTGTTGACGGTCCGGATTTTAACGCACATGAAATAGACTTCGATGAAGTTATTAACAGAACTAAAATTTATAAAGAGCAAGAACGCAAGAGAAGTGAAAATTGTAACTTGCTGAAAATGGCAGATAAGAAAATATAGGAGATAAATAATGGCATCTGATGAAAAAGCAATACCTTTGTGTCCTCTTATGAGCGTCGGCTCACAGGTAGAGATTGTATGTATGCAGGAAAACTGTGCCTGGTATTTAAAAAACTACAAAATATGCTCTGTTTATATGATGGCGCATAATTCTATGCTGGATGTCCAGGCAAAACAAGCTAAAGCAAGACAAGCCCAGCAGCAGAAATAGAAAGGTTTAACAATATAAAGCCGGAAGGAAAAAATTTTCCGGCTTTTATATTTTGATTCAGGGAGAATAGGTATGAAAAACACGGTTGTAATCGGTGCCCAATGGGGTGATGAGGGAAAAGCAAAAATAACAGATTTGCTTGCCTGTAATGCGGATTTAATTATCAGGTATCAAGGCGGGTGTAATGCCGGTCATACTGTTGTCACAGATGGCAAAACTTATAAATTCCATATCATACCGTCAGGTATACTTTATAATAATACAGTCTGCTTCATAGGTGCGGGAACGGTTATACATCCTGAATCGTTTGAAAAAGAAGTTAACGAACTTAAATCTGAAGGTGTCAATTTAAAAAATCTAAAAATTTCCCCGCTTGCTTCTATCACAATGCCTTACCACATTGAAATTGACGGATACAGTGAATCTCATGCGGGCAAAGGAAAAATCGGCACGACCAAAAAAGGAATTGGGCCTACTTATACGGATAAATATGCAAGAATGGGCCTTAAGATTCAAGATTTGTATTCTTACGAAGCTTTGAATGAAAAACTTGATATAATTTTACCCATCAAAAATAAGATTCTAAAACAGGTTTATGGAATTGAAGAATATACTAAAGACTGCATAATTTCTTTATGCGAAAAATATGCGGAATTATTCAAACCTTATGTCTGTTTTGATTGGCAGGATATGTTAAACAGATACAAAGACAAAGCCATACTATTTGAAGGCGCCCAAGGCGTTATGCTTGATATAGATTACGGAACATACCCGTTTGTTACCAGCTCTAATCCGATAGGCGGCGGGGCGTCTGTAGGAAGCGGTTACGGACCTTGTCTGATACAGGAAGTTATAGGGGTCTCAAAAGCTTACGTCACCCGGGTCGGAGAAGGGCCTTTTGTAAGCGAGCTTACGGATGAAACAGGCGCAAAAATTCAACAAACAGGCCGCGAATTTGGTGTAACAACAGGACGTCCGAGAAGATGCGGCTGGTTTGATGCTGTCATAATGAAGTATGCTGTTCTTACCGGAGGGATTACAAAAGTTGCACTTACTAAAATTGATGTATTTGACAGCTTTGATGAAATAAAAATTTGTACTGCATATAAAGATTGCAGAAATGATAAAATCTACACATCCTATCCGACAGATGTTTTTATCCACAAGTATTTGGAACCTATATACGAAACAATGCCCGGCTGGAAAACTTCGCTAAGCGGAATAAGAAAATATGAGGATTTGCCGGAAAACGCAAAAAAATATATTTCTAAAGTTGAGGACTTAATAGGCGCGCCAATTGGCATAATAAGCGTCGGACCGGACAGAGAGCAGACTATTTTTATTGATTAGTCTGAAGTCAGGACATTTTTTGAATATACAGCTTTAAATCTGCAATTCTGGAATCTACTGACATTATTACATCCCGCATCTCTGCTTCCAAACGTTTTGCGCCTTTAAAGCACGTATGAAAATACAGTATTGTTGTAGAGCCTTTTACCAAAGAATTTTTTAAATCCAATATCTTTTGATATATAAAAGGGTCTATAATTTCCTTGTTCTCGCAGAGCACTGTAAAGATATCACCGAACCACCACTGAACTTCCTCTACATTATTTGATTTTAAGCCTTTCTGTGCCTTCTTTAAATATGTAGAAATCAAAGAATAAACTTCTGCCAGTTTCTCTTTCTTTTTAGGAAGAATTTCTTTAAAGTAATTCATTGTAATATCATACCCGATATTAATCAAATTCCTTCTTGCTTCTTTATTCAAATTAAAATCCGCAAAGAAAATATCGCCCGTATTAATACTGATACAGTCGTATCTGTCATTCTGCCCGTACAATTCAGTCACAAAATCAGTTGCTATATCCGTAACACAGCTGTATATTGTATTTATAAACGAAATCGGGTTCTTATCATCTTTACTGCAGTCACCTTCAAGCCTAAATTCCAAAATTCTGCTTTCTGAATTTTTCAAAGTTTGAGACAAACGCCACATTGGAGATGCTTTTTGCAAATCACCGTCAACCAGATAGCATTCTCCATACTCATAAGGTGCCATTAAGCCGGGCATGCTTGATGAAACTTTGATTGCCTGTGCAACTTCAAAATCAGGCGTGACAATAGCTGAAAACTCTTGAGGACAAAATTTAGTCAAATTTGTAGTCATAACAACCAGAGTTTTTTCAATATCTTTAAATGTTACATTACTGCCTTTTGCATGCTTTACCTTGTTTGACAAAAGTTCATTAAGCCAATCCTGAAAAATTTCTCCCTTACTGAGAGCAAAACCTTTTCCAAAACCCAGATGAATATCTTTAAATAAATCAAAATTTACCTTCATAAATAAATTTTCCAGCTCATAGGATTTATACCCGCATGCTATCAGTGATGCAAATATGGAACCAACCGAAGAGCCACCTATAATATCGTATTCAATACCAAGCTCTTCCAAAGCCCTTATTGTACCTATATATGCCATACCTCTAACGGCACCGCCTCCAAATAAACACGTATATTTCAAAGGGTTAGTCATTAACCGTCTCCTTTTCTTTTTTATTTTTTTCAAACATTCTGTTTCTATAATAGTTTATATCTTCCTCCGGTGCAAGATTAGCAACCGGGCGGTTATTTTTAACAAATACTCCGCACAGTTCGCCGTTATACACATTTTTCCAGTCAGAAACCTCTAACATTGCATCATAAGCAGGATCTATCCTTTCTACCAGAACTATTTCCGTATCATAATTATCTAAAACTTTCCGCCAGCCTTTTCTTTTATTGCAAAAATCCATCAAATCCTCTAGGGTTTTTGGATAATAAACCTCTTCATATCTTCCGTCCATATAAATTAAATTATCCGGATAAAGCTTATAACTCACGTAGCTTCCAAGCTCAAAAGGGGCTAATATATTGCCTTTTATATTGTTAATCTTCAGGAACTCCACCTCTTTTAAAGGGAAAACACCAAATGTTGCTCTTGGAACAACCGGAGAATACAACGGAATTGAACATGCCAGAATAACAATCACAAGCCCCGCTATCTTGTCCGCGTTTTTAAAAACCGGCAGTCTGCAATACATAAAAACAGCAATCAGAGCAAGGCCCATAAGCTTTATATGTGCAAGTCCCATATAAACTGTCACAGCCAATACAGCGTATTCAATAATATCAAACTGTTTATTTTTAACATCTGAATAAATTCTCCATCCGATTAACGCTGACATTGCAATCAGTACCGGAATAAAAAAAGCAAAATGGTACGGCTGAAAAACATCATACCACTCAAGTATAAAATCCCGTCTTAAAGTTCCCGCATAAAATAGAAAAGCTAAATACTTCAGCCCGTATGGATTAACAACAAGCCCCAAAAGAGAAAAACCCAAGGCGCAAAGCAGTTTTTTAAACGGCTTTCTTGTGATAATTAATCCGGCAAGACAAATAAAAACTATTCCCAGCCCTGATGCTACACCGCCGTGCAGATTGTTCCATACAATCGTCAAAGGAATAATCAGCCATATTAAATTTGAATTTTCTTTTCTGTATTTATCTAGAAGAAATATAAACACTGCAAAAAATAAAAAACTAAATGTGTGACATCTTATTAAATCGTTATGTGCATAATGAATTAAAACAAGGAACAACGCCGCTGCGGCAATAGATTTCTGTCTTTTAAAAACAAAATAAGCAGTTCCTGAAAGCAGTAAAGCATTCAATAGAATAAGCCCCGGCGGGCCAAACAGTTTTAAAAAAGCATAAAAAACAACTCCGGAACCCCATTCGTGATCGTACCATAAATGTGTCTGGGTATAAGAAAAAGGACAATGTTTTAATACTTGTCCGGTTTTAAAAAATATTTCCCCGACCTGTAGTCTTGCAAATAAATCATAATCATAATTTGTTGTCAAACAGGTTAAAAAAAGCGACAATAAGAAAAATAAAATAACAATTCTTTTGTATCTTAAGGTTTCCATTTCAAATTTTCCCCAAAGACTTTTGAGCTAAACATGGTTCTTCTGTAATAATCAAGCCCGTACTCTGGCTGCAAATAAGATTTCTTTTCACAGCCTTTTTTAACAAAAATTCCGCACAGCCTGCCGTCAAATATATGAACCCAATCGGAATTATTTTGCAAAACTTCGTATAATTTGCTATCTTTGTCAGGCATCAATATTTCTGTCGGATATTTTTTATAAATATCCTGCCAATTTGGTTCTGCACGCCAAACCTGTCGCTGGAACAAAAACTCTTTATCATAATAAACTTCTTCATACCTGCCGTCTATATATATAAGATTATTCGGATAAAGTTTATACGAGGTATAACTTCCCAGAGCAAAAGGCGTTATAATATTGCCTTTGATATTATTAATTAGCAAAAATTCTATTTCATACAAAGGAAATTTGTAAAAATTTGCTCTCGGATATAGTGGTGAAGAAATCGGAATTAAACAAATAAGTACAATTAATGCAAAATAACACATTTTTTCTATTTTCTTCATCCACTTTGTTAGCGGCTTTACCAATTTACAAATATCTTGCCAGCACAGAGCAGAAACCGCAATCAGTGCTAATGAGAGCAGTTTTACATGAGCAAACCCCAGATAAAGAGTCGACAGCAGCACAATTATTTTAGTCATATCAAACTTTTTCGTCTTATTAATGTTCCGTAAATTCAAACCGGTAATAAACAGAATGTACAATCCTGCAGGCAGATAAACAAGAAAATGTCTTTTTCTGAATATTGACTGCCATTCTGTAATGTATTCTCTGTTTTTAGTTGTAGCAGAGAACAGGAAGTCTAAATACTTATATCCGTAAGGATTAATCATAAGAACTGCAAAAGACAAGCCCAATACTGCAATCAGCATCTTCAGCGGCCTCTTTTCGAAAACAGCACCTATAATATACATAAAAATCAGTCCCAAACCGGACACTACACCGCCGTGAAGGTTATTCCACACAACAATTAGCAGAGGAAGTGTCCAAATAAGTTTTGTTCCGCCTTTTAGCCTGTTTTTTTCTAAAATATACAAAAATACAGCAAAGAAGAAAAAGCTGAACATGTGGCATCTGATTAAGCTGGGGTTTAAACATTCAAAAGTATAAAGAAATACCCCCATAAAAATCAAAGAAACCGGATATGCGTGTTTTTGAAGAGCTTGAATTTTTATGACAAAATATGCTATTCCAAACATTAATAAAGAATGCAGCAGTAAAAGCCCGCCAGAGCCTAAATATTTTAATACAACATAAAAAACAACTCCGGAACCCCATTCGTGGTCATACCAGGGATGTGTCGGCGTATATGAAAGAAAATCTTTAAACGGCAGTATTCCGTCTTCAATAAATCTTTCACCGACAATTAATCTTGCGAACAAATCATAATCGTAATTTATGGACAAACATCCCAGAAACAAACAAAACAGAGCCAATAATAAATATATCACAGCTTTTCTTTTTAATATCATTTAGTAAAATCCCCTTTATTTCTGAACATTGTGAGCCTGTAATAATCTTTAATGTAAACCGGCTCAAGATACTTCTCTTTCGCATTCTCTTTTTTCACAAACACAGAGCAGGAAACACCCTCAAAAATTTCTTTCCAATCCGGGTCATTTTTTAGAACCGGATATATTTCAGTATACTTTAGAGGCATAAGTATGTCTGTCGGGTAGTTATTGATAATATCCCGCCAATTAGGCTCAGCGAGTTCATAGTCTCTTAGAACAAAATACTCCTTATCATTATAAACTTCCTCATAACGCCCGTCCATATATATTAAATTATTAGGATAGAGTTTATAACTCACGTAACTTCCGAATCCAAACGGCACTACAATATTCCCCTTCAATTCATTAACTTTAATAAATTCTGTCTCATAATACGGGAATTTATACCCAACCGCCTTGGGTTTATTAAGAGCGGGGAATGGAGTAAAAATAATTGCGGAAATTAAAACAATCAACGGAACTAAAATTTCAAAATATTTAAAACTTTTTTTAATAAATAAGAAAAGTTTTACAATATCCTGATAGCACAATGCCGAAACAGCAATAAGTGCAAGAGACAGCAATTTTACATGCGCAAACCCCAAAGATAAAGTCATAACGATAAGAATATTTTTTGTGATATCAAAATTTTTAGTTCTAATCTGTCTTACAAAAGTTGTTGCTGCTAATAATAAAGTCCAAAATGTTATAGGAAGATAATACATAAAATGTTGAGTATGATAAACCGGCCACCACTCAACTACGTATTTTCTATACTTTGTTCCGGCAGAGAAGAGAAACGCCAGATAATTATATCCCCACGGGTTAACCAAAAGCGCGGCGGTTGAAAGAAGCAAAACCGAAAGAAGTTTTTTCCAGCCTTTTCTGCTTATAACAGAGCCTAAAAGATAAATAAAAATAAGTCCGAGTCCTGAGAGCACCCCGCCGTGGAGATTATTCCACAAAATAACAACAGGAGGAATAAGCCAAACAAGTCTTGTGCTTTTCTTACGGTCTTTTTCCAGAATATACAAAAAAAGAGCAAAAAAGAAAAAGCTGAACATTTGGCATCTTACTAAGCTGGGGTTGAGTATAAAAAACAGTATTACAAAAACAGACATAAAAAGAACAGATACAGGGAATTTTTGTATTTTTTGAGTTTTTGCGACGAAAAAAGCCGTACCGAATGCAAGCATAGTTTGTAACAGAATTAAACCGAATGCCCCTGCGTACTTCAGAGCAGCGTAAAAAATAACCCCCGAGCCCCACTCGTGGTCATACCATATATGTGTAGGCGTATAAGAAAGAAAATCCTTAAACGGCAGAATCCCGTTTTCAAGGAATCTTTCTCCTACTATAAGGCGTGCAAACAAGTCGTAATCATACTCACTTGCGATACTTGCAAATAAAAAACATAAAACAAAAAGCGTTATATACAAAATCACGTTTTTCTTCTTCATAAAGCCCCTCTAATAATATCTTATAATAAAAATGTTTTTATGCTAATATATAAAGGATAAAAGGAGAGTAAGATGGGATTGACGTTAGTTGAAAAAATTATATCCGAACATGCCGGGAAACTGGTTCACGCAGGCGAACTTGTTATCTCAAAAGTTGATGTAACAGCAGTACAGGACGGAACGGGGCCTCTTACCGTGCAGGAGTTCAAAAAATTAGGAAAAACAAAGCTTAATAATCCCGAAAGAACGATTCTTTTTATCGATCACGCCTCACCAAGTCCGAGAAAAGAATTATCAAACACTCATACTGTCCTTAGAGAATTTCATAAAGAGTATGGCGCAGTACTTTCTGATGTCGGCGCGGGTGTCTGCCACCAGAGATTGGTTGAGACATTTGTTAACCCGGGAGAAGTCCTTGTCGGTGCGGATTCCCATACCTGCACATCCGGTGCTCTCGGCGCTTTTGCGACCGGCATGGGCTCTACAGATATTGCTGTTGCCATGGCGCTCGGCAAAACGTGGCTAAAAGTTCCTCAGACATTTAAAATTATTGTAAACGGAAAATTCAAACCCGGCATCTGTTCAAAAGATTTAATGCTTCATCTTATAGGAATGATAGGTGCAGACGGCGCTACATATAAAGCTCTGGAATTTAGCGGAGATACTATTGAAAATATGTCAATGTCTGAAAGATTCACGCTTGCAAATATGGCGGTCGAAGCGGGCGCCAAATGCGGTCTTTTTGTTGCGGATGATAAGACAAAAGCTTTCTTAAAAGAACGCGGACGGGAAGATAAATTCAGACAGATACTTCCGGACAGTGATGCTGTTTACGAAAGAGTAATAGAAATTAATGCGGAAGATGTACCGCATACCGTTTCCTGCCCTCACACTGTTGATAACACAAAACCAGTTGACGAGCTTAAAGATATAAAAGTTAATCAGGTATTTGTCGGAACCTGCACAAACGGAAGAATTGAGGATTTAAGAGTTGTCGGTGAGATTCTTAAGGGGAAAACTGTTCATCCGGATGTAAGAATGCTGATTTCTCCGGCTTCAAAAGACGTATTTAAACAAGCCTTAAAAGAAGGTTTAATAGATATTTTTGTAGAATCCGGCGCGGTAATACTTGCGCCCGGTTGCGGCCCTTGTGTAGGGGTTCATGCAGGGATTCTCGGTGATGGGGAAGTCTGCCTTGCAACACAAAACAGAAATTTTCAGGGCAGAATGGGCAACACAAAGGGATTTATTTATCTTGCCTCTCCCTATGTTGCTGCTTATACTGCATTAAACGGTTATATTTCCGCAAAATAGAGGTGAAAATATGAATTTATTATTACTGAAACAACTTGCTATCGTAAGCTTATTCGCCGGGCTTATTCTCGGCGCTGTCGGAGTAGTTTCTTATTTCACTTTTGTAATTTGTATACTAATTCTGACTTTATGCGTATCCGTGTTTGTACTTATATATTTCAAACGGAATGATCTTATAGGCATTATAAATGTAAGAGAGGGATGCATGTTCGGTGCAGTAATCGGATTTGTTGCATTTTGCGGATTTTCTCTTGTATTTGCGCCGATAAGTATGATTTTAGGCTGGCTGATACCTGCTTACACATTAGGTTTCTTAAGATTCTTTATGGGTAGTTTCGGAACATTTGTTGTAATGATATTCCTTTTATTATTTATGGGGCTTCTCGGTGCTTTGTTTAACGGTTTTGCAGGGCTCGTTACGGCTTATGTTTATGAATTGATTACAGGAATAAAAAAAGAGAATAACGAAAACACCAGCATAGATTTTGAGATAAAGTAAATGTCGTTCTACCTTGCAGTGTCATCCAGAACTTGTTTCGGGATCTTACCAAAAAACAAGTATAACGCTGCATTGATGAGATACTGAAAAGAGTGAATATATTTTAAAAGCAGAATAAAAATAAAAAAATTAAACGAGGTTAAAATGGAATTTAAATCAAAAATAAAAACTATAGAATGGATGGGGACATATTCAAAAATGGTAGACCAGACGGTTGTACCTTATGAATACAAGTTTGTAAATATAACAACGGGCGAAGAGATGTTTAATGCGATTCGGAATATGATAGTACGCGGTGCGCCGGCTATTGGTATTGCAGGGGCTCACGGCATAATACTTTTTGCCCAGTCACTTGCTGAGGAATGTTATTCAAGAGATGAATTTATAACCCGGCTTCTTGAGAAAGCTGAATATATG
>CALVBV010000020.1 GCA_944325815.1 Candidatus Gastranaerophilales bacterium | reverse complement strand
TTATACGATATCGTAAGCAATAGACTTGACGTTACCCAAATCACCGCTGTCAAGTTTGTCTAAATCTTCTAAATTAGGAGAGGTGAACGGGTGGTGCATTGCCATATATCTTCCTTCTTCGTCTGACCATTCAAACATCGGGAAGTCTACAATCCAGAGAAGATTATGTTTGCTCTCATCAATAAGATTGAGTGATTTTCCGAAATGCAGTCTTAATCTTCCCATAATATCGTAAACCAGTTTTGGCTTATCAGCTACAAAGAAAATGATATCACCGGCTTCGGCGCCTGCCCTTTCCTGAATCTGCTTGGCCTGTTCTTCTGTTACAAACTTAAGTACAGGAGACTTAGCAGTTCCGTCTTCAAGATAAATGATATTAGCAAGTGCTTTTGCGCCGAATGACACAGCGAGTTTTGTAATATCATCAATATCTTTTCTCGAATATTTAGCACCGCCCGGAATCCTTATACCGCGGACAATTCCGCCGTTGAGCAGAGTATTTTTAACAATATCAAAATTTGATTCCAAAATAATATCGCCTATATCAAACAACTCTAAGCCAAATCTTGTATCAGGCTTGTCAGAGCCGTATCTGTCCATTGCTTCCTGCCACGGCATCTGAATAAACGGAGGCTTAATTTCAACCCCGGCGGCCTTAAACGCATCTACAAGAAGCCCTTCAACAACATTGATAACATCCTGCTGTTCAACAAATGACATTTCCATATCGATTTGAGTAAATTCCGGCTGCCTGTCGGCTCTTAAATCCTCGTCACGGAAGCATTTTGCAATCTGATAATATTTTTCGATTCCGCCAACCATTAATAACTGTTTGAAAATCTGCGGAGATTGCGGAAGTGCAAAGAATTTGCCCGGCTGAACTCTTGAAGGAACCAGATAATCTCTTGCGCCCTCAGGAGTTGTCTTAATCAAAATAGGTGTTTCTACTTCCAAAAACTCCTGATTATTTAAATAATTTCTGACTGCCTGCACAATATTATGTCTGGTCTTTAAATTGTGAAGCATCTTTTCATTTCTGATATCAAGGTATCTGTATTTTAATCTGATATCCTCAGAAACATTGTCATCCCCCAGAACAAAAGGCAAAACTTTTGATTCTGCAAGGATTTCAACAGATTCAGGATACATCTCAACCTGACCTGTCGGATATTTTTCGTTATAAGTCTCCTCCGGACGTTTTGTTACCTTGCCTTTTACCATAATTACATATTCACTTCTTACTTTTTCAAAAGCCTTGTGAACTTCCGGGTTAATCTGCGGGTTAGCTACAAGCTGAAAGAATCCGCTTCTGTCTCTTAATTCTATAAACAAAATTCCTCCCAGGTCTCTGACAGTCGAAACCCAGCCGGACAATGTAACTTCTTCATTTAAATTATTGAGGTTCAATTCACCGCAATTATTTGATTTCATTCGAGTTTTCAATTTATTCATCTCCCTATTAATTCTTTATTGCCCTAAAATCGTAACAAAAACAGGTGGAAATGTAAAGACAACAATCGAACTGCTTGATAATATATACATATAAATGCTATAATTAATCAAAAAGGGATACCAATTTATGAAAAAGTTTTTAGTATTAATTGCTCTTATTTTGTCACCGTGTGTAATAGCAGATGAAGTTGACGGCCTGACGGAACCGGAATGGAAAGACTTTGTACCTCCTTCGTATGCGGATGTTGAAGAGCCGAAAGGCCTCGGAAAACTGAATGAAACAGCTTCTTACTGGTATAAAAGAAGAATCGAGTTCAATGAAGCAATCGAAAAATGCCGTTCAATAGAGTTCGCAGACGACAAATTATCCTGTTACCAGGATGTAAAAGTTAAACAATACCAAAAAAACAGCGACTACAATGCCCGCATAGAAGCGCAGGAACAGGCCAGAATGGGCCCGCAGGAAATGTATGACAGAACGGATACAATGCTTCCTATAGGCGGTTATCTTAATACTTTTACCAGATTTCAGCCAAACGAACTACGCTAAAGAGAATAGCGCAAATCTGTAAGATATCCGATGACGGCACGCAAAGCGTTTGAACGGTGAGAAATTTGATTTTTTTCAGCTTCGCTTAATTCTGCCATGGTTTTGCCTCTTCCTTCAACAAGAAAAATCGGATCATAGCCAAAACCGTTTGTTCCGCGTGCTTCTTCCGTAATTGAACCGCTGCAGAAACCGGTGTATGAAAATTCAACCCCGCCATTAGGATTAATTAAAGTCATACAGCAAGCAAAATGAGCTTTTCTGTCCCCGATACCTTTCATCTCGTTTAATACTCTTTCAATCCGTTTCCGGGGAGTTTCGGCGTATCTTGCGGAGTGAATCCCGGGTTTTCCGCCGAGAGCATTGATACATAATCCGGAATCGTCAGCAAGAGACCAGGTTTTAGAAAGTTCCCAGGCTGCCTTTGCTTTTATCAAAGAGTTCTCCTCAAAAGTTCTTCCGTCCTCTGTCGGGTCAAAACCTGCCGGAGGAAGAATAAATTCCAAGCCGCTGCCTCTTACAATGTCGTTAATCTCTTTCACCTTATGCTCATTTGATGATGCCAGAACAATTTTCATACTTTCCCTTCTTGCCGGGTTAACGGCATTTATTATAATAATTTAACTCTTTTTCTAAATCCAAAACTTTGCCTTTTTTATTAAACAAAGCCACCTTTAAGCCCATTTTTGCAAGTCTGTATTTAAGACTTACAAGCAGCACTTCCAATCCGTACTTGCAGGAACGTAAAAAGTTGATAGATGAAGCTTCTGCAAAATACTTAGTAGGACAAGATATTTCACCTATTTTATAACCGTTGTACAGAATAAGTGCAAGAATCTGATTATCAAATATAAAATCATCACTGCAATCCTCAAGCGGCAGAGTTTCAAGAATTTTTTTTGTAAAACCGCGGAATCCTGTATGATACTCGGACAACTTTTCGCCGGTTACAATATTTTCAAACTCTGTAAGGAACCTGTTTGCAATAAATTTATATAAAGGCATACCGCCTTTGAGCGCGGAGTTGCCCAGCATTCTGGATGCTATAACTGCGTCATATTCTTCAAATGCCAGCATTGAAGCAATAGCCGGAATTAGTTTTGGCGTATACTGATAATCGGGATGCAGCATAATAACAATATCCGCGCCTGCCTTCAAAGCAGCTCTGTAACATGATTTTTGATTCCCTCCGTAACCCTTGTTTTTTTCGTGCACAATGGTTGTTATATTTAATCTTTTAGCAATTTCTTTTGTCTTATCATAAGAGAAATCGTCGACAAGAATAATCTCATCGACGAAATTTTGATAAATCTCATTATATGTTTTTTCTAAAGTTTTTTCCGCATTATATGCAGGCATTATTACTACAACTTTTTTACCGTTAATCATTCCAGTCTATACTCCAGCCTGCCTTTAATGTCGGCGTCAAAACTCTTCTAACTTTCTACTGCGGATTCTTCTGCCGCCGGAATTTCTGCATTTCTAATACTTGATTTGTCAGAAGAGAGTGCCTTGTCTTTAAATTTTTTCACTTGCCTGTCCAGTTTGTCTGCCAGCAAATCAATACTTGCATACATCGATTCTGCTGATTCTTCGCAGTGAACAGCGCCTGTGTTCATTTTACAGGATACTTCTGCCACGTGTTTGCCGGTTGCTGCAGGGTTTTTGATTACCGATAGAATAACATCAATCCCGACAATTTGGTCGTAATGATTAGCTACCCTGCCGATTTTTTCTTTTACATAAGCTTTAATAGCGTCTGTAATCTCAATGTTTTTACCGTTTACGTGTATGTGCATTTACACCTCCTAATATTACTTTTTTATTGTACAACATTTTTTTTGTTTTTTAAAGGGGGGGGGGATATATTTTATTTTCCATTGTCTTGTTATCCGTTTCTTATGATATAATTTTTATTATGAAGAGCTTAACAAAAAAAATATTAGTCGGAAGTGTAATTACTGTATTTTTAGTCTGTTCAGCAGGAATAGCGTCATATATGTGGCTTTTGCCGTCTCTGGTATCAAACTCCCGGGTTCAGGAACTGGTTGAAAAATCCGTTCAAAAATATCTTAATGCGGATCTGGATATCAAAGGCGCTGCGCTCAAGACAGGCTGGACACCGAAAATAGGATTCAAGCTTGATGAAATGTCACTCAAAAAAGGTGATAAAGAACTTCTTAATCTTGCGGGGATTGACACGGAGGTTTCTCTGGAAAATATTCTGAAAAAAAGGCTGATTGTAAACAGAGTTCTTGCAGAGAATGTGTATGTGGATTCCGCAGGAATTATTGAACTGCTTCCCAAGACGGAAGAGAAAAAGGAACAAAAACCGTCGGATTTTAATATTGATATTTTTTCGGCTCTTTTAGGGGTTAAAAAATGTCTGATAACTTATAACAATCCGGATATTGCAATAAAATTTGACGCCAAAAATCTGGTTCTTGACAGAACTAAGGCTAAGAAGTATCTGCATTTTGATTTCGATTTTGAAATGGCAAAAGGCAATGACAAAATTCTGGTTTCTGCAAATGACAAAAACAGAATTTATATGGGCGGAGGCGAACTCCATGTTGACAGCTTCCCGATTGAGATTGATAAATCTAAAATCGTTATCGACGCTTTTGCCTCAAGAAAAACCGGCATGGAGATAAATATTTCTTCTAAAAACTTTAAGGCAAGAGATATTTATAATATGCTGACATCAAATATAATAATTCCTAACGGTAAAGAGCTTCTTGCGCCGGTTGTGGATGTTAACGGGACTGTGGATTTTAATCTCCATCTTGCAAAAAACAGCATAAGAGGCGATGTTAATGTCAATGAATCGGAGTTTAAGATTAAAGACCTGCTGAATCTTCCGGTTAAGATTACGCAGGGTATTGTTGAGATTGGGAATAAAGACATAACTTTAAAAGATTTTAAAGGATATTATAATAACAAAAAAGAAAACAGTATTGTAATGTCAGGTGATGTTAAGGATTACTGGAAAACCTGCGATACAAAAATTGTTTCCGATATTTTTGTTAATAATGACTTTTTCAAAAATTATGTATCAAAGCTTCTGGGCGCGCCAATCGGGCTTGTCGGAGACGCCGGCTCAAGGCTTACTTTGACATCAAAATGCGGTTCCTGTGATGTTGTATGGTATTTCTTATTAAATGAAGGCGAAGGATTTGAGCTCGGCGGGCAGTCAATGGTTCTTAAGCAGTATAAAACTTTGTTTAAGGTGGATTTGAGCGTTGTAAAAAATATTCTCAGGATTAACACGATTGATTATTATATAACAGATAAGCTTCAAAAAGACATGACGCCTGTTCTTGCTATTAAGGGCAACCTTGATATGGCGGATAATATGAAGCTTCTGGATATTAATCTTAATATCCCGCGTCCGCTTCCGAGTGAATTTTTGAACTTCCTTGCATGCCAGAAGATATTTAGAAAAGGTACAATTTCCGGAGATTTGAGCATTGATAATACAGGCGAATTTCCGAAGATGGATGGTGTAATCTCTTTTGATAAAGTATTTATTCCGGCTCAAAGGCTGTTTATTAAGTCGGCTAAAATCGGTGCAAAGGGCGATAAACTGGGCGCTATTGCAAACGGAAGATACAAAAGGTCAAAATATGACTTTAACGGATATATTGTTAATGACTTAAGACTGCCGATTGTGGTAAAAAGCGTTAATTTAACTGTTGATGATATTGATTTGGAAAAAATGCTTGCTGCAAACAATTCCAATACTCATAATACTGAACCTGCCAAACAGGCGCTTGAAGAATCTAATAATCAGGCAGTTGAAGAAATCACCGAGGAAACGCTCGCAAACAGCGAGAGCGTTCCGACATTCACTAAAGGTTTGATTATTGTTGAAAAATGTATGCTTCATTTAGGCAAGGGTAAATATAAGCAGGTTGATTTCGGAAACCTGCACGCTAATCTGACGCTTGATAAAGACGGCATTCTGGGTATTCAATCTAACAAGTTTGATATAGCGGAAGGGATTTCAACTCTTAAAGTTACGGCCGATTTGATTAAGAAGAAATATTACCTGAGATTGGGCGTAAAAGATGTTAACTCGGATGTTATGGCAGGGGCAGTTCTCGGGCTGCCGAGAGAAATTTCCGGAAAAGCAAGCGGCTTGATTGAGATTAATGCTGATGAGAGCCTCAAGCTCAACGGTATAATCAGATTTTTGATTCAGAACGGAACGATTGAAAAAGTCGGGTATGTTGAATATATCCTGAAAGTTGCATCATTGTTCAGAAATCCTCTTGCAATGATTACACCTGCAACATTCGGAGATTTGGTAACTATTCCGGACGGAAGTTTTGACAATATTTCCGGAGACTTAATTTTGAAAGATAACGTAATTGAACTTATCAAGATTAAATCCAGAGCTTCTATGCTTAGTTCGTTTATTATCGGAAGATATGAACTTGAAACAGGCGATGCTACGTTGAGAATTTATACTAAGATGTCAAATAAAGGCGAAGGGTTTGGAGGATTTTTGAGAGGCCTGTCTCTCAACAGTCTTGCAAGCAGGATTAGTACAAGCGGAAGAAATGACAGCAATTATTACGCCTCAGAACTTGCGCAGCTTCCGCCGATTGACGCGGATGAAAAAGACTGTCAGGTATTTTTGACAAAAGTCGACGGGGATGTCATTAATTTCAACTTCTTGTCTTCACTCAGAAGGATTAAGTAATGTTAAAAAAGCTTAAGTTCTTAAGAAACAGGCTTTATATCAAAAGAAATTACAAGAAAGTTCTGAAAAAATTAAAAAATAAAATCAGAACTAAAAAGCTTGAAGTTGTGTTTTATGTTTATGACAGTACAAAGTGGAAGTGCGATGCTTTGTATGATTTACTGCTGAAAGACGGACGATTTAACGTAAAAATTCTTGTTACAAAAACAGACGTTGAAGATATTCATAATCCAAGTTTTCAGACCGGTGAGGATGTTAAAAAGACATATAATTTTTTTGCGGGAAAAGGCATGAACGTTGAATATGCTTGGAAAAACGGGAGGTTTATCCCATTTGAAGATTTCACGCCGGATATTATAATTTATCAGCATCCCTGGTATGTTGAAAGAACTCAGGGGCCTGTTGTGTGTTCAAAATTTGCACTAACCTGCTATGTACCGTATTATTTTCCGACAACTACGGCACCGATTGATTATTATTTGAGATTTCATCAATATGTTGAAAGATATTATATTTTTGATGAAATCACCCGTGAGGTTTACGTAAAAAAAATGCAGAATCACGGCAAGAATTTAAAAGTAACCGGCCAGCCGTTTTTGGATTATTTCAGGCTTAATCCTTCCGGCGAGAGTAAGTATACAATATACGCGCCGCACTGGACAGTCGCAAAACAGGGAATAGCGTACGGAACTTTTGAATGGAACGGAAAGTTTATGCTCGAGTATGCCAAAAAACATCCTGAGAAGAATTGGGTTTTCAAGCCTCATCCGTTGTTATTTAAAGCACTCGTTGATAAAAAAATTATGACTCTTGATGAAGTACAAAATTATTACAATGAATGGGAAAATATCGGACTCAGATGTGAAAGCGGTGATTATTTGGAACTTTTTAATAATTCTCAAATGCTTATAACCGACTGCAGTTCGTTTTTAGGCGAGTATTTTATGACCGAAAAGCCTGTTATACATTTAATTTCCCCTTTTGCAACACCATATAACAATACTGTCAACAGGGTCATAAAGCATTATTACCGTGCAGAAAACATCGAAGATTTAAAAACACTGCTGGAAAGGCTTCCGGAACACGATACAATGAAGGAAGAAAGAATGAGAGCGGTTGAGGAGTTAGGTTTTAAGAATAATTATGCGTCTAAAAATATTTTAGATGATATAATTCAAACAATTGAGGCAGTATGAATATAGCATTCTTAATAGATGACAGTTATTCCGAACAGCTTGCGGTAACGCTCGCTTCTGTTTTGAAGCATAATAAAACGCACATAAGTGTTTATGTCCTTGATATGGGAATTTCAGAGATTAATAAACAAAAAATTTCTGCACTTAAAGGGAATTATGAACTTCAATTTATCCCGGTCAAGCCTGAACTTTTTGAAAATTTTCCCAAGGTATATCATCTTAAAACAATGAATTATGCAAGGATTCTGCTCCCGTCTCTGGTTGATTGTTCAAGAATATTGTTCTTAGACTGCGACCTGCTCGTGCTTGACGATTTAGAAGAGTTTTACCATACTGATTTCAAAGACGCTTATGCCGTCTGCGTTCGGGAGAGGCTTGCTGATACCCCCAGAATCCGAAGGCAGATGCAAGTTCTCGGGGTAAAAAAATATTTTAATGCCGGGGTTATGCTTATGAATTTGGATAAGATGCGGGAAGATAACATTGCGGAAAAATCTCTTGATTTTGCTAAAAATTATCCTGAAAAAATACTGCTTCTTGACCAGTGCGTTTTGAATCATGTTTTCGGGGATAATGTTATTCTTGCGGATAAAAAATATAATTTTCAGTATAAACTTACTGTGACAAGGCTTGAAGGAAAGCCTGTTATAATCCATTTTGTAGGTGCTGAAAAACCTTATTTTGGCTATGCGCATCCGTTTGAGAATCTTTATTATAAATACCTAAAACTTACTCCTTACAAAGTGCCGTTTTGGAAATTTAAGCGGCGCATGCTCGGATTATTTTGGGAAAAATTTAAAAAGCGAGTTTGTGTGCTGTTTCTATGTATGGTATGATATTATAAAGGGTGACGGGGAATGCTGAGTAAATATTTTAAAATAAAAACAAAATCCGAACAATTTGACAAATACATAAAATCTCTAATTGCTGAAATGAAAAACAAGCGTGTTGTTATATACGGCATGGGCGAAGGTTTTGTCGAGCTTAATAAAAAATACCGCTTTAATGAATGTCTTAATATAACAGCGGTTTCTGATATAAAGTTTGAAACCGAACAGATGTTTGAAGGTATGAAGGCTGTTTCTCCTCTAAAGCTGGAAGAAGAAAACTTCGACGTAATAATTATAACGAACGAGTCCTCGGACAGAGTTGCCGACTATATAAAAAATTCGTTAAATATAGATAAAGAAATCAAAAGACTTTTTGTTCAGGATATAGTCGACGAAATAGAGAATATAACGTATTTGGAAAATTTTGGATTTTCAAAACATTTAGAAAAATTAAAAAAGAAGATAAAGGGTAAAAAAGTCGTAATTTATGGCGCAGGCGCGTTTTTCCGGGTGATAAAATCCTATTATAATCTGGAAGGGCTTAATATAATTGCGATTTCTGATAAAAGATTTACAGACGGCAGTGAAAAAGAGTTTCTTGGCTATCCTGCCGCAGCGCCCGGAGAGATAAAAAATTTGAATCCGGATTATGTGCTTGTGGCGACTAAAATGTTTGTGAGCATAATTGAGGACTTATATTATACATATTTAAAGGGAACAAAAATAAGAATAAAACCTTTAATGAAAAAAGATTTGTGGACAATATTAGGTGAGATTTGGACTGCTTAAGTTTTGTAAAAAAAATAGTTTGTTTAGGGATTTTGTCTGCCTTTATGCAGGTTTCGGCATTCGGCATTGAGAATGTTAAAAAAGTTTATTTGAACGAAGCTATAGATACTGCATTAAAAAATAATATAGATCTTCAATCTGCACAAATAGAGATTAATATAGCAAAGAATAATATAAAATCCGCAAACAGGCTTCAGAATCCGTCTTTAGACGCGTTTTATTTTATGGGTGCCTCCGGACGCGGCGAGCCCAGACAACTTGGTGCAAGCCAGAATATTGAAATAGCCAAAAGAAGTGCAAGGAAGAAGCTTGCGGAATCAAATCTTGAACTGGTTGAAAAAAATGTAGACTATACAACCTTTGACCTTAAGATGGATGTAAGAGAAGCTTATATCAATCTTGTAGCGTCTAAATCCATACTGGAGACATTGAGCCAGCAGAAAGAATTACAAGAAGAGCTTCTTGAAATTGCAAAAAACAGAGTGAAAGCTCACCAAGCGCCTGATATTGATGTTATCCAGGCAGAAATCGCTTTAAATCAACTTATAACCCAGGTTAATACCGCAAAAGTCAACGTAAACAGTGCACTTGCCGATTTTAATAAAATTATAAACGACCCTGATGACATTACCTATGACAGCATGGACAATTTGTTTACAGAGGAGAACAATTTTTCTGAAATGATGACGCCTCCTCCTGATTTCAAATTTCCGGAGTTTTCAAGAATTTTAAAATACGCTTTAAATAACAGATATGATTTAAAAATAGCAAAGCAGGAAATTGATTTGGCAGAGAAAAATCTGACAGTGACTGCACGCCAAAGGATTCCGGATATTGCACTCACCGGGGGCTACGGTTATATTCCCGGTGCTTATGCGGATAACGGCAACTTTAATAACGGTGCTTACGCAGGGGCAAGCATAGTTAATATTCCGCTGTTTTATAACTATTCACCGGAAATTCAAAATGCGGCTTTGAAACTTAAGCAGGCGGAATTAAAATATACTTCCGTAAAAAACAAAGCTGAAAAAGATGTAAGTGCTGCTTATGAGAGATTTTTAACAGCTGCGGAGAATCTTAACCACTATGAATCAAAAATTGTTAAGGGTTCGGAAGAGCTGATTAATACATCAAAAGACAGCTATGAGGCGGGAAAATCAGATATAACCGCGTTGATTGTTATGAAACAGTCTTATAAATCTATAATTATCGGCTACGCACAGGCGCTTGCCGAGTATTATAACAGCTGGACAAACTTTTTAAGAGAAGTTAATGACGAAGATTTTGACCTTGTAGAGGATATATAAATGTTTTTTGGGGATTTACACATACATTCAAAATACTCCCGTGCAACCAGTAAGAACTGTAATCTGGAAGAATTGGCTTTTTGGGCGCAGAGAAAGGGTTTGAGTGTAATCGGAACCGGAGATTTTACTCATCCTGCGTGGTTTGCAGAGATAAAGAACAAGCTTGTTCCGGAAGGAAACGGCGCATTCAGGCTTAAGCCAGAGCTTGAAAAACAAATTCTTAAAGGCGGTGAGCCTGTAAGATTTCTTCTTTCGGTTGAAATTTCAACTATTTATAAAAAATGGGATAAGACAAGAAAAGTTCATCATGTCATTTTTGCCCCTGATATAGAAGCTGCGGGAAGATTCCGGGACAAACTCGGTGCAATCGGCAATATTGTATCAGACGGTCGTCCGATTTTAGGTTTGGACTCCAGAAATCTTTTGGAAACGGCATTGGAATCCGGAGAAGGAACATTTCTTATTCCTGCGCATATCTGGACGCCTTGGTTCTCTGTCTTAGGCTCAAAATCCGGGTTTGACTCTATAGAGGACTGCTACGGCGACCTTGCGGAACATATTTTTGCGGTAGAAACAGGACTTTCTTCTGACCCTGAGATGAATTGGAGAGTTTCAAAGCTCGATAAGTTCAGACTCGTATCTAATTCCGATGCGCATTCCCCTGCGAAGCTCGCAAGAGAAGCGACTGTATTTGATACCGAGCCGGATTATTTCAGTATAATGAATGCACTAAAAACAGGCGAGGGTTATGTCGGGACAGTCGAATTTTTCCCGGAAGAAGGCAAATATCACGAGGACGGACACAGAAAATGCAATGTCTGTTTGAATCCGGAAGAAACAAAAAAACTAAACGGAATTTGTCCGGTCTGCGGAAAACCTCTCACCATAGGTGTTCTAAACCGTGTATGTGAACTCGCTGACAGGCCTGCAGGAAATCTCATTGTTCCCGAAACTGCAGGAAAAGTTTTCAGTCTTGTTCCTCTGCCGGAGATTTTGTCGGAAATCATGCAGGTCGGAACTTCCAGCAAATCCGTTGCTTTAGAATATGAAAAACTGCTTCATAAATTCGGTTCAGAATTATCTATTCTGCAAGATATACCCACAGAGGATATTTCCAAATCCTCCCCGCTTCTTGCGGAAGGCATTCAGCGCCTCAGAGAGGGAAAAGTTATTAAACAGCCCGGATATGACGGAGAATACGGGATTATAAAACTTTTTGAAAAAGATGAACTTATACAGAAAAAGTATATGAACCTGAAATTGGATATAGACCTTCCCAAGGAAGAAATTAGCTCACCCAAATACACTCCTCCGGCAGAGCACAAAGACGCGCCGTCTTTTGAAGAAGTAAAAACAACGGAACTTGATGAGTTTCAAAAATCAGCCGTAGAGAGTTCTGCGGATAAACTACTTATAACAGCCGGCCCCGGCTCGGGCAAAACAACAGTACTGACTAAAAGAACCGCTTATTTGATAAAAGAAAATAAAATCAAGCCGGAAAAATGCCTTGCAATAACCTTTACGCGGAAAGCCTCCGAAGAGCTCAGAGACAGGCTTAAGAAGCTTCTTGCAGATGAGGCGGAATTTATTAATATACATACATTCCATTCATTCTGCTGTAAGATATTGAAAGAAAATTCAGCTCTGGCGGGATTGGACCAAGATTTTAAAGTTATAAGCGCTCAGGAAAAAGCCTTATATAAAATTCTCCCTGAAAATACCATAGAATTTGATGATTTGATAACGCTTACCGTGAAACTTTTTGAAGAATATCCCGAAACAATACCGCATTACGTCTATATGTCGGTAGATGAGTATCAGGATATTGACGAAAATCAATACAAGCTGATAAAGCTTCTTGCACCGGAAAAAATCTGTATAATAGGCGACCCGAATCAGGCAATATACGGATTTAGGGGCGGAAATCCGAAATTTTTCAACAGTTTTCTTGATGATTACAAAGATGCCAGGGTTATTCATCTTGTCAATAATTACCGCTCATGCGGAAATATAGTAAATGCGTCAAATCAGGTTATTCAATCATTCAATCTGATATCACAGTGTCATATACCTCAAGAAAAAATAACAATTCACACAGCGCCGACTGATAAGGCCGAAGCAGAATTTATCGTAAGTACAATAGAAAGTCTTATAGGGGGTAACAGCTTATTTTCATTGGATTCCAGACGTTCGGAAGGAATAAATGAAAATTTGGGATTTTCTGATTTTGCAATATTGTTTCGAACCGCAGCTCAGCTGAAACCGATAACAGAAGCCTTGGATCGTTCCGGCATGCCGTACGTGAAACTCTCCGATGATCTTCTTTGCGATAACAAAACCGTCAGAGAATTTTTGAAAAATCTAAATAGAGAAGAGACAATCATTGAGCAGCTGGAAAAGTATGGCAAGTTTGAAGATTATATGCAGAAATTTCTTGTAAAAATTGCCTCGGAGAATCCAAATCCGGATGATTTCATCCATCAGGCCGCACTTCTGCGCGAATCTGACGCTTTGGACGAAAGAGCGGACAGAATAACCCTGATGACGCTTCATTCATCTAAGGGGCTGGAGTTTAAATGTGTTTTTATCGCGGGTCTTGAAAACGGTATTATGCCTCTTTACCGGGCAGAAACGGAAGAAGAGACTGAAGAAGAACGAAGGCTTCTTTATGTCGGCATGACAAGAGCAAAGCAAAGACTGTTTCTTTCACGTGCAATAAAAAGACTTTGGATGGGACAGTACAAAAATTTTGAAATATCCCCGTTTCTTGCCAAAATTGAAAATGATTTATTGAGCCTTACAAAATTTGAGGCCAAACCAAAGGACAATTCACAGCAGTTGAGTTTATTCTGAAAGGGAAGTATCTATGACAAATTTTAAATGGGATGACAGTCTGGATGTCGGTATCCAAAAGTTTAACGAACAGCATAAACAGCTTTTTAAATGTTTAGAAAATCTTTATGACGCAATGGAAAATAAAAATGACAAGCTGGCATTGGCGCAGATAATTAATGATTTGCTTAGATATGCAAAGGAACATTTAACGGAAGAGGAAACCTGCCTTTTGCTCTATGATTATCCGGGGTACGATGAACAGCGAAAGCAGCATAAAATTTTTATTGAAAAAATGACACAATTTGCAAACGATTTTAATGAAGACAAGAAGCTTATACATGTGGAAATGGCAATTTTTATCAAAAACTGGATAATAAATCATGTTAAAGGGATTGATAAAAAGTATACGGAATTTTTAAACTCAAAAGGAGTTTATTAAAGAGAAGGAGGCTTAATGAAAGTTATTATAATAGGCGGCGGTGCGTCAGGTGCAAGCTGTGCGGCAAGACTCCGGAGGCTGGATGAAAAAGCGGAGATTACAATTCTTGAAAAGACAAACGAAATCTCTATAGCAAATTGCGGACTTCCCTACTATGTTTCAGATGTAATTAATGACAGAAATAATATGTTTGTATCAACGGCAGAAAAGTTTAAAAGCTGGTTTAATATTGATATCCGTTTTAATGCCGAAGCGGTAAAAATTGAAAGAGAATCAAAACGGGTTATTTTATCATCAGGCGAAACGCTTAACTATGACAAACTTGTGCTTGCCCCCGGTGCAAGCCCTATTGTGCCACCGTTTGAGGGAATGGACAGAGAAAAGGTTTTTACAATAAGAACACTTTCTGATGCAGACAGAGTAAAAAATTTTATAAAAACGCATAATTCAACAAAAGCAGTAGTTATAGGCGGCGGGTTTATCGGGGTAGAGATGGCGGAAAACCTTGCTGAACTCGGGCTTAAGACAACGCTTATAGAACTTCAAAATCAGATTCTTGCGCCTGTTGATTATGAGATTGCTGCTTTTGCTCAAAACGAAATGCGCAATAACGGCGTAGAATTAATCCTCTCTGACGGAGTTAATCATTTTAGCGGAAATAAGATTGTTTTAAATTCCGGAAAAGAAATTGAATATGATATCGTGATTATGGCAATCGGTGTTAAGCCGGAAACAGCACTTGCCAAAGACGCCGGGCTGGAAGTACGGTGCGGAGTTGTAGTTAATGAATTTATGCAGACCTCCGATGAAAATATTTATTCAGCCGGCGACAGCGTGGAAGCAGAAGATTTTGTAACATCCGCAAAAACTCTCATTCCGCTTGCCGGCCCTGCAAACAGGCAGGGGAGAATTATTGCGGATAACCTTGCCGGAATAAAATCTTCTTATAAAAAAACCCTCGGGAGTGCCGTTATAAAAGTTTTTAATCTTACTCTGGCAAGCGTCGGCAATAATGAAAAACAGCTTAAAACAAAAGGCATTTCTTATCTGAAAACTATTATTTATGCAAACTCCCATGCCGGTTATTATCCGAATCCCCGTCGAATGATAATCAAGCTTTTATTCACTAAAGAAGGCAGAATCATGGGTGCTCAAGCTTCAGGACGTGAAGGAGTTGAAAAAAGAATAGATGTAATAAGTTCTGTTATGAGGAACAACGGCACTGTACAAGAGCTTCTGGACAGTGAACTATGCTATGCACCTCCGTATTCATCTGCAAAAGACCCTGTAAATATTTTGGGTATGAATGCAGACAATATTCTTCGCGGATTATTTAAACCGGCATTTTATGAAGATATCGAAGAATCTTATCTGATAGATGTTCGGCCGTCATCCGTCTTTAATACAGAAACAATTCCCGGCGCGGTAAATATTCCGATATCCGAACTCCGCTCAAGAGCGGGTGAAATTCCGAATGACCGAAAAGTCATGCTGTTTTGCAACACCGGGCATACAAGCTATGTTGCCCACAGAATCCTGAAACAAAAAGGCTTTGACAATATCTGCTCACTGGCCGGAGGAATCGAATTATACAAGGAAATACGGAAAGACAGCTTAAGCCTCGTTAAAAATCATTGACTGCGGTAATCCTGAAGCTTCCGCACGAGCATAACTTTCAAAAGCTCTGCCGACATGCAAAGGCCTTACTGTATCTGCATCACGCTGAACCAGTGTTTTACCGGATTCATTGTTATGCGATACCGCATTTTTCTTGCAGTACTCCATATATTCATCATAAGTTATTGTACCGTCACCGTCGATGTCCATAGCTTCAATATATGCGTCATCACCTTTTACGGCATAGTTAGGCTGACCGCCCTGCGGTTTTACAGCCATTCCGCTGATTCTTGAACCTGTATCCAATGCCTGCTGTAAAAGCTGGCTGTTCAAAGATAAATTCATCATAACTTCACTCATAAACGGGGTCCTCTGTATTGTTGGCTGGGGTATTATATTATTATATTATAACTCTTTTTTTACGTTTTTCAAGTGGTCAAAACGCACTTTAATAATAAATCCGGGCCTATTTTTTTTATATCATAAAACCTTCCTTTTTTAGCATCAGATATGTTTAAAATATTATCGCCCGTAAAACAGCTCAAACCGGAATTGTCATTCAGAATCTTTGGCGCAATAAATTGATAAATCTCATCAATAAGCCCGGATTTAAGCATTGCACCCGCAAGCGTCCCTCCGCATTCCGCAAATACAGTACAAATCCCCTTTTGATACAACTCTTTTAATACATATTCGATATCAAGCCGGCCATCTTTTAATGGTGTATTTTTACCGGATGCGATGTATATACGGCCCTGTTTAAGAATTTCTGCATCTTTATTGACCCTCAAATCCTTATCAAGGATACATTTAAATTGGTGTTCCATCTTCGGATTATCAGCTATAACAGTATTTGAACTTGTCAGTATACAATCAAACTCCTGCCGCATTTTGTAAACTTCCGCTCTTGATTCCTCTGACGTTATCCATTTGGAAGAGCCCGTTTTTGTTGAAATTTTCCCATCCATCGTGATAGCGGTTTTAAGAACCACATAAGGCATTTTTCTAGTCATATTTTTAATAAATACACGATTTAAAAATTTTGCCTCTTCTTCCAGTACCATATCCACACAAATCCCGGCCTCTATAAGTCTGGAGACACCGTCTACTTTAGGGTTAACATCTCTCATCCCTATTACAACTCTTTTTAACTTTCTTTCAATAATCAAATCAACACAAGGCGGTGTCTTGCCGTAATGGGAACATGGCTCAAGATTTACGTACAAAGTTCCGCCCTCGGCTTCGTTATTTTTAAGTTTCAGCAGAGCATCACGTTCTGCGTGATTTCCGCCGTATTTTTTATGGTATCCTTTAGAAACCGGGGTTCCTGTCTTATCCAGAACCACGCAGCCAACCATCGGATTCGGCAAAACACGGCCGTAACCCTTTTGAGCAAGTCTGAAACATTCACGCATATATTTTTCATCGATATTCATATTATCTTACTTCTTTTAGCTGAGCCCAAATCGTAGGATTCTTAGTGTCTGCATCTAATATATCAATTATCCTGTAAAAAGGCGCGGGCGCAGTTGAAATATGAAGAACACCGTTAACTGTTTCTTCTTTATTAACTCCAAAATGTCCGGCAATTATTGCTTTTACATTATTATACTTTGAAACGACTTTTAAATAATTTTCCGGTTTATACGTATAATAAGTTTCTTTTTCAGCCGGCGGAATTATCGGGAAATGTTGTAAAATTATTATGTTATTATCTGGATATAAGGCCAATTCACTATCCAGCCAGAGGAGAACATCTTCTTTAAAATACCCCATTGTCCCGGGAATTACGTCTTTTGAGCCGTCAGCAACTACAAAAATAACTCCGTCTTTTTCAAAGGTATAATTTGGGGTTTCAGGTTTGTATCTGCGAACTTCTTTTTTTATTATTTCAATATATTCTTTTTTGCCCAAGTCTTTGTGCTTGCTGACATCATGGTCGCCTATAACAACGTAAAACGGACATTTGAGTTTTTTAGCTTCTGAGAGAAAAGCTTTTAAGTCATTTTTATCCGGTTTATTAATATTGTCGCCTGTAAATACAACAAATTCAACATTTTTTTTTTTTTTATTATCATTAATAACTTTAATAAGTGTATTATTTTCTTCTTTTTGTGAGAATTTGACGTCAGAAATTTGCACAAATCTGAGGTCTTTAGCGCAAACCGCAGAAATTAACATAAAATAAACACAAAATAGGCTGATAATTTTTTTCATTTATACCTCGTTAGAATGATTTTAGCACAAAAACACTGGAAAAAGTTCAAAAATAGGTTATAATAAACATGCAATGTATAAAAAAAGGCTTTTCTATGTCTTTTGATTTCAACAATATCAACCCAATCAGATCCCAAGGTGTGTATAAAGACGGCGGCGGTTTAGGCGGCGGCGGAATGTACATGCGCCAAGGGAAAAAACGTAAAGAAGATGAAGAAGAGGATATGTTTGAGCGTCGAGAGGAAAAAGATCAGCGTGAAATAGAGCTTGACCCGGAAATAAAGGAAGAAGATATTCCGGACAGCACGTTGTTTAATAAGTTTGTGAACTGGTTTCGTATCGGGCATGAATAAGCGAGCTTTATAATTGTCATAGCAAGGCGCGTAAGCGCCGCAGAAATCTTTGGGGCGTGAATGCGTGAGGGGTGAAGCGTGAAGAGTGAAGCGTGCGTTAATGAAGTGATTAAGTGATCAGGTGATCAAGTGGTAGGGTAGACTTTAGTCTACCGCATCATTAGGTGAAGCGTGAGGGGTGAAGGGTGAAGGGTGCGTTTATGAAGTGACCAAGTGATCAGGTGATCAAGTGGTAGGGTAGACTTTAGTCTACCGCATCATTAGGTGAAGCGTGAGGCGTGAGGCGTGAAGGGTGCGTTTATGAAGTGACCAAGTGATCAGGTGATCAAGTGATCAAGAATTTATAACTTCTTTTCAACTTTTCAACTCATCCACTTTTCAACATTTATAACTTCTCCTAAACTTCTAAACTTCTCAACTCCTAAACCACCCAACTCCTAAACTCCACTGGGTTCTACCCAGCTATTATTTTATATGCCAACATTCCCGCTTGTGGTATAATTAATAAAAAATAGGAGAGGATTTATGTATAAACTAAAACCAAGCTGTGAATTAGAAGGAGAATTATTCAAAAACGTTTTTGACAAAACTCCTGATTATATAAAAAATTTAGATTTGATGAACTTTGATAATGAAAACGGATTCACGTTTACGCTAAAGCGTGAACACTTATATCCGCACTCTGAGAGCAACCCTGAAGGATTGAATCTTCTGGAATGGTTTGCAAACTATTCTAAAGAAGCAAAAGTCTCTACAGCAGGAATCAGAGGCCCGCAGAATATTCTTTATCCGCAGGATACAAGATTCCCGATTAATCTTGTGGGAATTGTACTCGCAACTTTGGCTAAAGCGCTCGTTGCAAGGGATAAATACAACGGAAAACAAATACTAAAACTGGCCGGAAGCGAAGTCAGGTATAATTCTGCTCTATATCTTGACGCAATTGCGCGTATTCAGGCTGCTCAAGGGATTAAAACGCTTACGCCTAAAGAAAGAAAAACTATCCCGATTTGGCTTGCATCATTTCTGGCATTCAAACTAGACCTTCTCGGCGGTGAATACATAACTTCAAGCCACGGTATTTCCGTAAAAACCGCAACAAAGGACTTAAACTCACAGGGAAGCCAGTATCTGCCCGAGGAATCTTTGGAATTTGTTAACAAGATTCAGGAAATCTTCGACAAAGTAGAAAAAGACGGCTCTTATGAGATTAAAATCGCACCGAAAAACGATTCGCTTATTGACGAAGAGATTATGACAAAGCTCAATGACGGAGTAGATTTGTATGTCGAGTACCTGAAATCAGGTGTAGCCGAAAACCTTGACAGCGTTAAGAAAATGAAGTCAAAACTCTTTATTGAAAGTGTAGGAGGCTGCGCATACAGAACGCTAAGCAGAGTGCTTGAAAAACTCGGTATTCAGGATAAATATGTATGGAATAATATTGAAGAAGACCCGTTTTTCCATTCAATCGGAAAGTACGACACAGACCCTAAGGGAAACAAGGTTTTCTATGACTACTCGGTTGACGCTACTGTCATTGCCAAAAGACCGAACGGCGAGAGCTTCTTCCCTGTGATAGAATCACTTCATTACGACAGGATTCTTGCCGATTATCCTCTGGGGACAATCGTTTTAATCACCGACCCTGACCACGACAGGCTTACGGTCTGCCAGATAGAATCCGTCGGGAATCAGCCGGCACTGGATGAATACGGGATTTCATACATACCTCTGGATGATAAGAGAGTATTAACTATATACAGTGCAAATCAGGCATTTTTAATGCTTATGGATTTCCGTGTAAAACAACTCAAATCAAGCGGAAGATTTAAAAACCACCCGAGATTTATGATTAAAACAACAGCGTCCGCGCTATCCTGGGATGAGTGGGCTAAAGCGCATAAGATTAAGGTTGTTAATGTTCCTGTAGGATTCAAAGAAATTGCAAACATAATGAAAAAAGTCGAGCTTCAAATCAAAAACAATCCGCAGGGTGAAGTTGTTGTTGACGATGTTTTTGGAAACTCAATCAACCTCGGCGTCCAGCCGCGCTTAATCTTCGGCGGAGAAGAATCAGGCGGTATGATTATGGGCTCAGAAGATATGATTGAATCACTTGCAGGAAGAAAAGCTATTGCTATGCGCGAAAAAAGCGCGACAGAAGCAATTATTGTCGCCTCTTCTCTCGCTGCAAAATTGGAAGAAGAAAATAAGACTCTTTCAGAATACTTGATGGAAATTTTCGATTCCAACAATATTGCGGCAAAATACGATGTCAGAGAAGATATCGCATACTATAACGAATCCGAGCCTGATATTGAAAAGCTTAAGCAGGCAAAGGTTGAGGGTGAGAAGCAGAGAACAAAGAATGATTTGTTCTATCTGTCACTTGCAATTGCAGTAAGAGAAGGACTTGCAGACATTAGCGCAGTGAGAAAAGTTCTAAACAGCGCGTTTGCGGAATTGAACTTTGATGATTTAAAATCAATCAAATTTGTCGGCGACGGAACTTATTTGGAATTTTCCAATAAATATGTTGAAATCCGCCCGTCCGGAACAGACGCCAAAACAAAGGCTTACGCAGGCGGAGAGAACCTTGAAGAGATAAAGAAATTCTCCCGCGTTCTCGGCAACTACTCCGGAGAAAGAACAGAACTGCACAGAGAACTTATCCGTGAAGATTTTTATAACAAATCTAAAGATACTGCTATGGAATATTACCTGCAGTTTGTGGAAAAAGATGCAAATAATGAAGAGTTTGTAATTCCGGATTATAAGTTCTAATTTGATATCGGGGGCGCAAGCCTTCGGCTTGCGCCCCCCCTCATAAAAAAATCATCCCGAACTCGTTTCGGAATCTTACCGGAAAAGAGGTATAACGCCTGTTGGTAAGATGCTAAAAAGGGGAAATAAAAAGAGGAAGTTTTGAAAAAGTATTGGTTCAGTTTATCGGATAAAATAAGATTCCTTTTTGTCGGCGGATTTAATGCCGGCGTATCTTATCTTATTTATTCAGCCATCTGCCTTATTCTGGGAGAGGGCGCTTACCAGATAGCGCTTGCGCTTGCGTGGATAATTTCTTCTGTTGTATCTTTTACAACACAGAAACTTCTGGTATTCAAAGGCGGAGGCAATTGGGCTAAGGAGTATTTAAAATGCTGTACTACGTGGTTTTTCAGCTACCTGATTAATGCAGGGTTATTGGAATTTATTGTAAAAGTTCTGCATTTGAATGTTTTTATCGCTCAGATTATTGCAACTCTTTGTGCTGCAGTTTTCACATACATTTTATTCAAAAAATTCGCATTCAGAGTAAAGACAGGTACCAAAAATGTACAATGAGGCAATAAAACTTTTAACAAGCAAAGGCAAGTTTTATATAGAATTGGGTCTGGATAGAATTTCCGCTGCGCTGGAAAAATTTGGAAACCCTCAGGATGATTTAAAATACATCCATGTTGCAGGAACAAACGGAAAAGGGTCTGTGTGCGCTATTTTGGATTCCATACTGCGGGAAGCCGGATACAAAACAGGGCTGTATACAAGCCCGCATATTTGGGAATACACTGAAAGAATAAAAGTCTCCGGAATGGAAATTCCAAAAGATGTTTTTGCTAAATACGTTTTTGAAGTGTGTGACTGCGGTATACATTTAACGGAATTTGAAATACTCACTATTGTTATGTTTCTTTACTTCAAACACTCAAATGTCGATATTGTTATCCTTGAGACAGGTCTCGGCGGAAGGTTTGACGCAACAAATGTTATTAAAAACAACTTGTGTTCAATAATTACACAGATAGACTTAGACCACACAGAAAGGCTCGGGAATACAAAAGAAGAGATAGCGTTTGAGAAGGCCGGAATTATCAAAAAAGGATGTCCGGTAATCACGTCAATGGGATTTGAAGCAATCAGAGATAAGGCCGATGAGATGGATTCAATGTTTATTCTGACAACTCCGTTTGTTCCGCCCCAATATATAGAGGCTCTGTCACTTAAGGGGCTTCATCAGGCTGATAATCTTGCGCTTGCCTTGAATGCTGTTAATTATTTGTTCAAAAATATTCCTGAGGAGACAATTATTGAGGGCTTAAAAAAAGTTAAAAATCCTTGCAGATTCCAATATTTTCCGGATAAAAATTTAATAGTAGACGCCTCGCATAACCCCAATGGGATTCAGGCGTTGAGAAATAATCTTGATTACTATTTTCCGGAGAGTGAAATACGGTTTGTTTTCGGATGCCTTAAAAACAAAGACTATAAAAAAATGATGAACATACTTTTCCGCAAAGAAGATGAAGTTTATTTATACGGCTTTAATTACCCTAACGCCTGCACTTATGAAATGCTTAAAGAAAACTGTCCTGTTGAAAGCAGAGAGTATTTAGACAAAAAAGTATTAACAAACGATAAATTAAATATAATCTGCGGTTCATTTTATATGATAGGAGGAATGGAATGGCTCAAATAAATTCAGAAATGTTATTTGAATTTGACACAAAATACCACACTCCTGTAATCGGGACAGATGAAGCCGGCAGAGGCCCTGGCGCAGGCGGGGTTTTTGCAGCTGCAGTCAGGTTTGAAAATATTACTCCGGGGCTGATAAAGGATTTAGAAATTTTAAATGATTCAAAAAAACTTACGCCTAAAAAAAGAGAGGCAATATTTGATACAATAAAAAACAATACGCTTAATAAAATTGTATGCGTGGAAGTTGAAGAGATTGAAAAAATAAATATACTCAATGCGTCTTTGAAAGCAATGAAGCTGGCTTGTGAAGGTATTATTGAAGATTGTAATATATTAACTCTTGTTGACGGAAATAAACTGATAAAGAATTTCAGCTACCCTCAGGAATATGTAATAAAAGGAGATTCAAAATCCGCATCAATAGCAGGCGCCAGTATTCTTGCAAAAGTCTCAAGAGACAGATATATGCAGAAGCTTCACGAAGAGTTTCCGATGTATAACTGGGCTAAAAACGCCGGATATTTGACAAAAGAACATCTGCAGGCTATTGATAAATACGGTATTTGTAAATACCACAGGCCTTCTTTTTTAAAAAAACATTTTAGTTTAGTTTAATGTAGAAAAAAATGTAGAAAAGTATGTTCAAAACTTATGAGTTTTGAACATTTTTCTACATAAAAATAGATAAATTATGTTTATTAAAAAAAATAATGTAGAAAAATGTAGAAAACTTTCGAGTTTTTGACATTTTTTCTACATAGTTTTGAACATGAAAAACCCTTGATTTTAAAGGGTTTGAAATAGTTTTCTACAAATAGTAAGAGCTTATTATTATGATTATTAATTATTATTATATATATTATTATTAATAATAAATAATAAGTTTATGTTATAATAAATTTCTAGAAGGAGAAGTTTATATGATTAAAAAAGAACTTATTTTTTTAGGCCCTCCTGCCTGCGGAAAAGGAACCCAAACCAACAGATTGTCAGAATACTTAGGATTTCCTCACGTTGATACAGGGTCTTTGTTAAGAGCAGAGATGGCAAAAGAATCAGAAGAAGGCAAATTTGCAAAATCGTTCATAGAAAAAGGCCAGCTTGTTCCGGCAGAATTGGTCGGCAAAATTATCGCTAAAAAACTCGCAGAAGATGACTGCAAAAACGGATACGTTCTTGACGGCTACCCGAGAAGTCTTGAGCAGGCACAAATGCTCGAAAAAATTAATGCGGAAGTTGATAAAAATATTGAAGCTTCTTTTAAGGCAATATATTTTGATATCGATACCCAAATCCTTATTGACAGAATTGTATGCCGCCAGTCTTGCCCTAAGTGCGGAGAGATTTATAATACAAAATTTAAACCGTCTAAGACTGCAAATATCTGCGATAAATGCGGAACAGAATTAAAAACAAGAGCAGATGATAATGAAGAAACCGCAAAAGCTCGCTTTGAAACTTATTTCAGAGAAACAGCCCCGCTTGTAAAATTCTACGAAGATAAGGGAGTTCTGTATAAGATAGATGCGAACGGTTCAATTGACGAGGTATGGGATAGGCTTTTAAAAGTTATTGAAGCTTAATCGTATAAAAAGCGGGTTTGATAAAACCCGCTTTTTTAATATTAAATCTCTCCAATCAAGTCGTATTCTGTATAGCCTGTAATCTTAACCATCTCGATATCTCCCGGAACAACGGGTTTATCTGTTTTTATATTAACAACCCCGTCTATTTCCGGCGCGTCATAGGGTGTTCTTGCAATAACTTCGCCGTCATCAGAATAACATTCAATGATACAGGGGATAGTCTTCCCGACAAATCCGGCGTTTCTTTTGGCTGATATTTCCTGCTGTATTTGCATTAATTTTTTGTATCTTCTCCCTGCCTCTTTTGCGCTCACTCTGTTTGGCATACCATAAGACGGAGTTCCTTTTTCTCTTGAATATTTGAATACGCCCATTCTGTCAAACTTCATATCGCGGACAAATTCGCATAAATGCTCAAAGTGTTCTTCTGTCTCACCCGGATATCCCACAATAAACGCTGTTCTTATTGAAACCCCCGGAATCCGCTTTCTTATATTCTCAATCATCGGCCGATAGTCAAATGCTGGACGGTTCATCATCTTTAGCATTTCAGGATGTGAATGCTGGAGAGGAATATCAACATATTTTACTACTTTGTCTAATTTTGCAATTGTATCCAGAAGCTCATCGCTCATCTGTGTCGGGTAGGCATACATTACCCTTATCCAGCCTAAACCTTCTATTTTATCTAATTCTTCAAGCAGTTTTGTGAGCATTGGTTTTTTATAAATATCAATGCCGTATCCTGTTGTATCCTGTGCTACAAGAATAATTTCCGTAACACCTTTTTGTACAAGCTCTTTTGCTTCTTTAACAATATTTTCTATTTTTCTGGAATGATAATTTCCTCTGAGATACGGAATTACGCAATATCCGCACCTGTAATTACATCCGTCGGCTATTTTTATATATGAGCTTGCGCCCATGGTAATCTGCTGTCTTTCAACATTTTCCGGGTAAATATATTTCGGTTTTGGATTAACTTCGCAGACGTAATTTTCACTTTCCAGAACCTCAACAATTTTAGTAAAATCACTTGTTCCCACAACTCCTGCAATCTCAGGAATCTCTTTTTTTAATTCTTCGGGATGTTTCTGTGAAAGACATCCGGTTACATAAACTTTTTTCCCTTTATCAATAAGTTCAAGAATTGAGCGTATTGATTCTCTTTCAGCGTCGCAGATAAATGAGCAGGTGTTAACAATAACTGTATCTGTCTCATCTTCATTGAGCGTAATCTCATACCCGTTATCTTTGAGTATTCCGAGGATTAATTCCGAATCAACTAAATTTTTTGCACATCCGTGGCTTATAAGAGCTATCTTTTTCATAATACCAGTTTAGCATGGAAAAATTAATATTGGGTGAGGGGTAAAGAGTGAGGGGTGAAGGGTTCTTTAATGAAGTGATTAAGTGACTAGGTGACTAAGTGATCAGGTGATTAAGCTTAACCCGCCCCTTGTGGGAGGGTCGAAATCTCTGATTTCGGGGAGGGGTGCTTGGGGGTCGAATAAAGAAGAATACAAAAAAAACTTCTTCTAAACTTCTAAACTTTTTCTTTCCTAAACCTGCTAGACCCCTCTCCCTGGCCCTCTCCCACAAGGGCACTACTGTCCGGTAAAAAAAGCGCATAAAAAAGCAAGACGTAGCAAATAAAAGCTATTCCCCGTGTAATAAAGTC
>CALVBV010000019.1 GCA_944325815.1 Candidatus Gastranaerophilales bacterium | reverse complement strand
AGCTTTTGCGAAACTTTGAAATTCGGGAGAGGGGTCGTTTTATGTCCAGGAATCATGTAATATCTCGCAAATCTAGAAAAATGGTACTATATGACTTTCGTTGATAAATTTATTCTGGACAGTTGTGCCCCTTGTGGGAGAGGGATTCTTAGTCACTTGGTCACTTTATCCCAAGCTTGCGCCGGCGCGCAAGCTTTAGTACAACGGATATTTTTTACAAAGTTTTAAAGAATCTTGTCTTAATTGTTCAAGAACCGCTTCATTATCAGAGTTTTTAATCGCTTCAGATATAATCCTTGCGACTTCTCTCATATCGTTTTCTTTAAACCCTCTTGTTGTCATAGCTGCAGCACCTAATCTTATACCGCTTGTAACAAACGGACTTTGGGGGTCATTAGGAACAGTATTTTTGTTTGCGGTAATGCCGACTCTTTCCAGAACATTTGCCATATCTTTTCCGGTTTTACCTGTTTTTCTCAAATCCAGTGTCATAAGATGGTTTTCCGTCATTCCGCCTACTATTTCCATCCCGTTATCCAAAAGCCCCTGCGCCATGGCTTTTGCGTTTTTAACAATTTGTTTAGCATACTCTTTGAATTCAGGAGAAAGTGCTTCTTTTAAAGCAACAGCCTTTCCTGCGATAATATGTTCCAAGGGGCCGCCCTGAATCCCCGGGAATACAGCCTTATCAATTGCAAGAGCGTATTCTTCATCACACATTATAATTCCGCCTCGCGGCCCTCTTAAAGTTTTATGGGTCGTTGTTGTTACGATTTGTGCGTAACCGGCAGGAGAAGGATGGACGCCGCCGGCTATAAGCCCTGCAATATGCGCAATATCTGCAAGAAGAAGCGCACCTGCTTCATCTGCGATTTCTCTAAACTTTTTAAAATCGATAATTTTTGAATAGTTGCTCGCACCGCAAATAATCAATTTAGGCTTGTGTTCAAGGGCTTTTTTACGAACATCTTCGTAATCGATATTACCGTTTTCATCAACTCCGTAACTTTTTACATCAAAATACATTCCGGAAAAATTAACAGGAGACCCGTGGCTCAAATGTCCGCCGTTTGATAAGTCCATCCCGAGAACCTTATCTCCGCATTTCAAAAGAGCGGCAAAAACCGCCATATTTGCCTGAGCACCGGAGTGAGGCTGAACGTTTGCATGTGCCATACCAAACAATTCACAGGCGCGTTTTTGTGCTAACTCTTCAATTTTATCAACAACCTCACATCCGTTATAATAACGTTTGTGTGGTTTTCCTTCTGCATACTTGTTGGTCAAAACGCTTCCGCAAGCCTGCATAACGGCAGGAGAGGTAAAATTTTCACTTGCAATAAGTTCAATTGTGTTTTGCTGCCTTTCAAGCTCTTCATCAATGTATTGAGCGACTTCCGCGTCAGTTTTTCTCACTATATCCAAGTTCATATTTCCCTCCTTACACCAAAATTATTTTCTCTAATTATATGTTAAAAACCGTATAAATGCAAAGTCGGCGGACAGAAATCTGTCCGCCGACTTTCTGATATTTTTATTGAACAGCTTCCTGTTCTTCGGGCTTTCCTTCTTTTCTCTCAAATACAATTTTTTCGTCAACAAGTTTGAGAAGAATAGTATCACCCGGCTGATAAGCGTTCGTTAAAATTTCTTCCGCAAGCGGGTCTTCTATTCTTTTTTGAATCAAACGGCGCAGTGGTCTTGCACCGTAGGCCTCATTATATCCGTCTTTTGCAAGGAAATCTTTAACTTCATCCGTAACCTCAATAGAGAGTTCTCTTTCAGATAGTCTCTTGAACAGATCTTTCATCATCAAGTCAACGATTTCTCTTATTTCTTCCTTGCTCAGGTGAGAGAATACAATAATATCGTCAATACGGTTCAAAAACTCCGGTCTGAAAGCTTTTTTGAGCTCTTCATTGACTGTTTCTTTAAGTTTTTCGTATTTATCTTTTTTAGCGTCATCGCCTGTTGTGAAGCCTAATTTACCCTGTGTTGCAATCATACTTGCGCCGACGTTTGATGTCATGATAATTACGGTATTTTTAAAGTTAACATGACGTCCTTTAGCGTCAGTCAAGCGGCCGTCGTCAAGGATTTGCAGCATTATATTGAATACATCCGGATGCGCCTTTTCAATTTCGTCAAAAAGAATAACGGAATAAGGTTTCTTTCTGACAAGTTCTGATAAGTGTCCTCCGTCGTCATATCCAACATAGCCCGGAGGCGAGCCGATAAGTTTTGCAGTAGAATGTTTTTCCATAAACTCGGACATGTCTACTCTTATCATATTATCTTCGCTTCCGAAAATTGCTTCTGCAAGAGCTTTGGCAAGTTCTGTTTTACCAACACCGGTTGGCCCGGAGAAAATAAAACTTCCTATAGGCCTGTTAGGTGATTTTAAGCCTACTCTTGCACGTCTTATTGCTTTAGAAATAGCAACAACCGCATCACTCTGGCCGATAACTCTGTTATGAAGAGTTTCTTCAAGCTTAAGAAGTCTTTCGCTTTCGCCTTCCGTGAGTTTTGTTACAGGAACGCCGGTCATTGTAGCAACAACTTCCGCAACGTCGTCTTCTGTTACGGTCGGTTTGTTAGCATCATTCTGGCGTCTCCATTCTTCCGAGACTTCGCGGATGCGGTCTTTCATATTGGCTTCGTCATCTCTAAGAGATGATGCGCGTTCAAATTCCTGATTTCTTATAGCCTCTTCTTTTTCTTTAATGATATCCTTAAGCTCTTTTTCAAGCTCTTTGCCCTCAGGAGAAAGCGTACACACTTTAAGTCTTACTTTTGAACTTGCTTCGTCAATAACGTCAATTGCTTTATCCGGCAGAAATCTGTCATTGATGTATTTGCTGGAAAGTTTTGTTGCAGCAACAATTGCATCATCTGAAATTATCAAATTGTGGTGTTCTTCATATTTAGGCTTAAGCCCTCTTATGATTTCGATTGTCTCATCAATTGACGGTTCTTCAATAATAACAGGCTGGAATCTTCTTTCTAATGCAGAATCTTTTTCGATGTACTTGCGATACTCATCGGATGTAGTTGCACCGATTACCTGAATTTCGCCTCTTGAAAGAGCCGGTTTAAGGATGTTTGCGGCATCTATCGCACCTTCTGCTGCGCCTGCGCCAATCAGGGTATGCATTTCATCGATTACAAGAATAACATTTCCCGCCTGACGGATTTCGTCCATAATTTTTTTCAAACGTTCTTCAAATTCACCGCGGTATTTAGTACCTGCAACAAGAAGCCCCATATCAAGCTGGATGATTTTTTTGTTTTCCAAAATATCAGGAACTTCATTATTCACAATCCTTATTGCAAGCCCTTCTGCAACGGCTGTTTTACCGACACCGGGTTCACCTAAAAGCACAGGGTTATTTTTTGTTCTTCTTGCAAGAATCTGGATAACACGTTCTATTTCTTTTTCTCTGCCGACAACAGGGTCAAGTCTCTGTTCCGAAGCCGCAAGAGTTAAATCTGTACCAAACTCGTCAAGGCTTGGCGTTTTCACTTTGCTTGCCTGAGAGCTTGAAGAGGATGAGCCTACGCCAGCAGAAGCAGTCTGCGGTTTTGAATCTCCGAGCATTTTTATTACATTGCTTCTAACTTTATTCAAGTCAACCCCGAGGTTTTCCAAAACTCTCGCCGCAACGCCTTCGCCTTCTCTTATTAAGCCCAAAAGAAGGTGTTCGGTTCCAATATAATTATGTCCGAGCTGTCTTGCCTCATCCCAGGATAATTCTAAAACTCTTTTTGCTCTCGGAGTAAAAGGGATTTCTACGGCTACGAAGCCTGAGCCCCGTCCGATAATTTTTTCTACTTCAACCCTTGCGTCTTTAAGGGTAATACCCATTGACTTGAGGGTTTTGGCTGCAATCCCCGTGCCTTCGCCAATAAGCCCGAGAAGCACCTGTTCCGTGCCAACAAAATTGTGGCCGAGTCTTCTTGCTTCTTCCTGCGCAAGCATTATAACTTTTATTGCTTTTTCAGTAAAACGTTCGAACATTTAAAAATTTCCTCTTCTTATATATAAATATATATTACAAAAAAAAGCTTGATTTTTCAAGGGGAAAATGGAGAAAATAAGCTATTTTATATTAGGAAAAGCATAGATTATTCCATCATTGCTTCTCCATCTTAAGTATCCTGTTTTTGGGGTTTTATCAATATCAACAACGGTAACAAGCGCCCAGTTCCCGCGGAGAGCCGTGAGTTTTATTTGTTTTATATATATTAATTTCGCTACATTCTGGGACATATCATCACTTTTAGATTTCAGGACTTCTATATTCTCAGGAGTATCCTTAAGAAGCCTTAGGCCGTATTTTCTGCCATACATATTATAAAACGTAAGCCACGGAAGAAATTGAAGCCTGTCTTCCGTCATAACCCAGCCTTTTGCGCCTGTTTGTTTGTCATAGATAACTTCCACCCAGCCTTCATCTCCGATATCTGTTACATACAGAAATCCGAGTTTCTTTTCATTCAATAAAAACCCAAAAACTCTGTCAGGCATAGTTTCCGGCTGATATGAAAATTTCATTTTTTTCAGAACTTTTGAATTTGCTTCCGGATGGGAAAATACTGTTATCTCTGTGCCGGTTTGATAAACGCCGATTGCAGTACGCGGAATTGATTCCATATAAAACGGCATTACATCCGCAAACACAGGAAGCGTAAACAACATACATAAAATTATTAAAAACTTTTTCATAATTTATCTCTCTTTGAGTTATATTTTAACACCTAATAAATACATCTACAATAATACCTTAAACTTAGTCACCTGATCACAGTAGTTGAAAAGTGGATAAGTTGAAGAGTTGAAAAGTAGTTATATATTTCTTAATCACTTGATCACCTAGTCACTTGATCACCTGGTCACTTCATAAACGCACTCTTCACCCCTCACGCCTCACCCTTCACGCCAAAGTGGGTAGGGTAGACTTCAGTCTACCACATTACAGAAAGGTTTAGGAGTTGATAAGTTTAGGAGTTTAGAAGAAGTTATAAATTCTTGATCACTTGATTACCTGATCACTTGGTCACTTCATTAACGCACGCCTCACGCTTCACCCTTCACGCTTCACTGACCATCACCCATCCTCGCTATATTAAGTTTTGTAAAAAATATACACCAGTATATGTGATATTATATCTATTTATGGTAGCATAACATACGGAAAAAATGAAAGGAGTTTAATTATGAGACTATCACCTGTAGGGGGTAATTTTTGCTGTGCAAAAAATATGAATTTTAAAGCAAGATTTTTTGACAATAGTTTAGAGAAAAAATTCGGAGAAAAAGTAAGCCAGTTTGGAAGCAAAGACACGGTAATCAATATTTCTGATTTAAAAGAGGGCTTTTATGAATATCCGGATTGTTATGACGACTTCGGGTTTGAAATGTTTAATAACACATGCCCTGCATATACCCGAAACGTTACATATACTAATAAAGCTATACCGGGTGTAAGCCATACTATAGAGTATATATATCCTACTTATAACAAAACTTCTCTTTCTGATTTAGAAGCAGATACAAAAGAAGAAGTCGCAGAAGGTATCACAAAGTCAAATGTAGAAAATGGCGAAAAAGAACTTTTGATAAAGTATGCAGACAAGACTATTTCGGAACAAACTCGAAAGGGTGCAGAATTAAATTCTAATACGTTTAAAAAATTCATAGCAGACATAAAGAAATCTGATATCAATAAAAATGCAATAGATACATTTATAAAATATATAAAAGCACTCAGCCAGAAAGCAAAATTAAATCAGATAATAAAAGAACTTAAAACGAGTCATATATAAAAATGAGAGGGATTATCTTTTGATAATCCCTTTTTATAGACCTGTTTTTTCATCGAGTTTGAAATAATCAATCATTTCCGGAATTGCGGTTATTTGTTTATAAAAATCAAGAATTTTTTCCGGATTTTCAAGCTGGGTAAATAAATTGCCTATTTCAAACAAGTCTTTTGATGTGCTTATTGCAAACATAACTTTATCTTCATAGAAAGCGCATTTAATCTTTTTTGCACCAAAAACTGTCTTTAAGCTTTGAAATCTTTCAATAAAGGCAGGAGTTGCAAGGTATCTTGCTTCAACTTCGTCAGAGGAATAAACATCAAATTTCCTGCAAAATTCAACATCTTCCATATTAATTTTGTTCAACGCTTCTCTGTTTATATTCTGCGTTCCCAAAATCCCGATTACATAAAAGAGAGCAAAAAACATAGAACAGAATAAAAAGTATTCAAAAGCCTTTAATATTGTGAACTCACCATTTATAGAAAACGCAAGAACTGCAGATAAAATAATCATTATGGGAATCCATACGCGTATGAGGTCGGAATTTTTTTGGCTTATATCATTTTTAGAAACAAGAATTGTACGGTTTTTAATTTTTTTGTTAGATTTAAAGGCAAAAACAACGCCCCTAAACGGCGGAATCATTCCCTCAAAGATTTCAAAGGCAACACCATTGTATTTTCCTCTGAATTTGTCATCCGCAAGAGCCTTGTTATATCGTGCAAAAAGTCCGCTTTTTGAAAAATCTATTTCTAAATCTTTGTCCGGCTTGAGTTCTCCTGCGGCTTTACAGATTAAATCATTAAGATTCGTCTTTAATAATTTTCCAAAATTTTTGTTCCGATAAATTCCCCAGGGTATAAGAGACGGAACCAACAGGAATCCGTATAATACAAGCAGAGCACCAGGAAGTACAAGCGGAGAATTTTGGCCGATTCGGATTAAAGTTATTCCCAAAACAGGCGCAAGAATAGTGAATACAGAAAGAATCAAGAAGTTTTTCAGCCTTTGCTTTCTGACACTTTCAAGCTGATTGAGGCGCGGTAAAAGTTCTTCTAAAAACCTGCAGTACTCCACTACAATCCTGTCCTTTCGTCGAGCTTGAAAGTATCAATCATATCCAGTATAGATGTTAATTCCTTATAAAATTTAACTATGGACTTTGTATCCTTCAAACTTGTGAATAGACTTCCAATCTCAAACAAATCGTCTTCCGGCTCTATTGTTATTGTCATATAACTACCTGAAATATTGCAGGAGAGCTGATTTGTGCCAAACACAGTCTCAAGATTCTTTAACCTTTCCATAAAGGACGGTGTCAAAATATATCGTGCTTCAACCTGATCATCAGAATATGTCTTATATTTTTTTTCAAACTCAACGTCTTCAAGTTTCACTTTTAACTTTTCTTTTATAAAATAAATGCCAATACCGCCTATAATTGTAGGAATAGCATAAACTAGCGTTTTAACAGCCGGTTTAAGTAAACAATCAAGCCTGCCGGTTGCTTTGAACCCCATTATGACCGTAAGAACCGCAAATATTGCGCATACACCAAACAATACCACACCGCTTAGAGAACCTTTTGCATTTTGTTCTTCTGATTCAACATCAACATGGCCTTTTATGGATTTATTAAATTTGAATTTGATAACAACCCTATGACTGGAAACAATATTAAAAAATCTCTGCCAGGCCTCATCATAAACCCTTTCTTCGTTAATACTGAAAGATACATCTTTGTAAGAACCTGCAAACGCGTCATCACAGGCAGTATATTTATTGCGGGTATAATAAGATTCACCCTTTGTCGGAAATATATCCCCAAAAACTTTTAACAATTTGGGCAGAGCTTTACTCTTTAGCTTCTTTTGAAAAACTTTATTTCTCCAGAATATAAATGCCGGCATAAAGCAGAAAAAAACAATAGAACCGTAAAAAATACTTAAAAACCATATATTAATGGTGTGAACCTTTGATATTACGGAATATATAATAGCAATGATACTCAAAATGATAACAACAGCAATGACAACATATACTTTTTGAAGCTCTTTGCGTCTTATAGGCTCAAATTCCTGAAATATAGGCTCTATTGCCTGTTTATATATATTATAAAATTCTTGTGCTCTTGCCATCCGGCCTCTCTCTTTCTTTAAAAAGCGGGTAACCCCGCTTTTCCTAGTCTTTTAAAATATTATTTTTGTCATCTTCCATCAGGCCTCCAAGAGCACCGACACCGCCTACGATAGCACCTAAAGTAGCTGCGCCTGCCAGAATCCCTAATGCCGGCATACAAAGCGCCCCGACAAAAGCGCCTGCTAACAGCCCTAACCCGCCTCCGCGCAGGCCGTTTTTCCAGCCTCTAAAAGATACCGTGTCACTCTGAGGCTCGCTTGCAGGAACCTGTTGTTTTAAACTACCTGCCTGACGTAATTTTGGCTGATAATTGAAATTGCTTACAGCACTTACTCTCATAATAAACTCCTTTCACTTATTCCCTAAACGACAATTCCGGCATTGCTTTTTTCAATGCAGACCTTACATTTGCCATCTGTGTTTCTATTGCCTCATCAGTCATTGTGGAATTTGCATCCTGCATTCTTATTCTGAACGCAACTGACTTGAACCCTTCTGAAACATGTTCTCCCTGATATACGTCAAAAACTTCACATCCGTTAAATACTTTATTATCAACGCCTTTTTTAACAACTTTTTCAAGTTCATCCCATGTTGTAACCGCAGGAACTATTACCGCTAAGTCTCTTTGAACTTCAGGATACTGCGGAAGTTTTTTGTATCTCGGAACAGTTTCATTAACAGCGCTAATCAACATGTCCAAATCGAGCTTAAATACAAACGCATTCTGGTTAAGTTTCAGTTTATTTTTTAACTCCGGATGAACTTCGCCGTAATAACCGATGATTTCCGGCTTCTTGCCGAGCATAGTAAGAACTGCTGTTTTATACGGATGCAGGCAAGTGTGCGATTGGGCAAGCGGAGAATCCGCAAGAAGAGCATATTTGATACGTCTTTGAAGTCCGAACTCTTCCAGCACTTTGTCTATCAAACCTTTTACCGTATAAAAATCAACTTCACCGGTTGGCTGCCAGAGTGAATTTTGAATATTTCCGGTTATAACTCCTGCAAGAACCTGGGTTTCTTTAACCCCTGAATATTTTTCATCAGGCTCGGATACTTTAATGTAGCTTCTTCCGATTTCATAAGCCCAGAAATCCTTTTGCCCGTTATCAAAATTGTATTTCATGCAGTTTAAAACGCTTGCAATCAGAGTTTGTCTGAGCATTGCATAATCTTCTGACGCAGGATTTTCAACATAAATCGCATTTTCTTTATCATAAGTCATATTAAACTGCTTAAGAAGCGGCTCGCCGATGAGCGAAGAAGTCTGAATTTCGTTCAATCCGGCACCGCGCATAATTGTATGCAATTTGTTAATAACGCGTTCTGCCGGTGAAATTTCAGCAGTTCCCGCTCTGTTAGGCAAAGTCGGCGTAATCTTATCATAACCGTTAATTCTTGCAATTTCTTCTATCAAATCGCACTCTCTTGTTACATCGCCTGCACGGAAGGACGGAACAAGGACTTTGCAGGCAATTTCATTTTTGCCTAAAATTTCAAAACCTAATTTTTCAAGGATTGCAAGACATTTCGGCGGATCAATTTTGCATCCGAGAAGTTTTACAAGGTGAGGATATCTGAGTGTTATCTCAATCGGCTCATATTTATTGTTTCCACACTCTGCAATACCTTCAAACTTGGCATCAGCGTATTTTTCCAGAAGCTCAACCGCTCTCAAAAGCCCGGGCTTAACAGCCTCTAAATCCACTCCGCGTTCAAATCTTGCACAAGCTTCCGAGCGGTAGCCTACGCTTCTTGAACTTTTTCTGTTCGTTGCAGGAGTAAAGTATGCAGCCTCAAGCGCAACATTTTTTGAGTTTTCATCGATTTCAGAATTAGCCCCCCCGAAAACGCCTCCGATACATACCGGTTCTTCTTTTGTCGCAATAACAACTGTATCGTGCGTAAGGCTTCTTTCAACCTCATCAAGTGTTACAAGCTTTTCGCCTTCTTCTGCACGGCGCACGCAAAGATAGCCGTTTAATTTATCCAAATCAAACGAATGCAGAGGTGTTCCGTATTCTAAAAGCACGTAATTTGTGATATCAACAACATTATTAATAGCTCTTATCCCTGATGATACAAGCCTTTTTTGCATCCACTCGGGAGACGGTTTAATTTTGATATCTTTTAAAACTGCAATTGAGTAGTATTTGCAAACATCGTTATCTTTAATCTCTACTTCAAAATCAGCTTTTTCAGCCTCTCTTGATGCGTATTCAAATTTCATCGGTCTGTCAAACAAAGCGGACAATTCTCTTGCAATACCGATTACAGACATCTGATCGCCCCTGTTTGCAGTAGGCGCAGTGTGCAGAATATAATCTTTTTCAAACCCCAAAACATTTTCCACATCCAAGCCTAAACCGACATTGGGGAAAATTCTGTTAAGAATAAGTATGCCGTCTTCCTCTTGATAATTTCTGTCAGCAACCCCGAGTTCATCATCAGAGCAAAGCATTCCCTGAGATTCCACCCCTCTGATTACCGCAGGCGTAAGCTCAAACTGCTCGCCGGTTTTTCTGTCAAGAACTTTGCTTCCCACAGAAGCGTAGGGAATAACCTGCCCGGCTTCAATATTCTGCGCGCCGCAAACAACGGTTTTCAGGCCTGAACCTGTATTTACGGTTACAAGGTGCAAATGGTCAGAGTTGGGATGATTATCAATTTTTTCTATTCTTGCTGTAATTATATTTGTAAATTTTGGTCTAACTTCTTCAATCTCTTCAACTTCCAAACCGCTCATAGTAAGCTCATGAGCAATCTGCTTAACATCAATGTCTTTTAAATCTACTAATTCATTCAACCAGTTTAACGAAACTTGCATACTTCCCTACCTCTCTGTTTGTTTAAATTATATAATAAAAAATCATAATATTAAACATCAAATTTTTGGGCGTATTTTACAAGTGCATTATAGATGTCAGGCAGAATTTTACCCTCCCTTACTTCTTTATATAAAATCAGAAGTGCCTCGACCCGGTTAAGTTTTCGTCTATATACACGTGCTTCTCTGAGTGCGCTGTATTTATCTGAAATTGATACTATTTGAACACCTATATCGGATGGAATTTTACCTTCTTCCAAGTCAGGATACCCGGAATGTTTTAAGTTTTGATGGTGATATTTAATTAATTCCAGGGTATCTTCAGATATACTCTGGGTTTTAAGAAGCTCGTACCCGATTGTTGAATGCGTATTCATAATCTCGCGTTCTTTAATATTAAGTTTTGCGGGTTTGTTTAAAATTTTCGCCGGAATTAACACTTTGCCTAAATCATGCAGCATAGATGCTTCTTTAATAACACTTTTGTCAACTTTTACTTTTATGTATTCCGGAAGCAGAGAATATACCCCCATAGCAATATTGCAGGTTTCGTTCATGTGCCCCCCGGTCAATTCTTTAAGCGTTTTAGTGTCAATAGACGGTTTAATTTTATATTTTTTCAGAATAGTACGGACAGAGGGGTTTAATTCTATCATTTTTTGAACAGCGTATTTATGCAGTTTTTCATCTTTTCCTGTTTTAAGAAAAGTTTTTCCGGCCTCATCAGTGTAGACAAAATAGCTGTTCTGGTTAATTTGAACAGCACCTTTTAAGCTTACTCTCTTTTTTTCCCGGGGTTTTTTTAGAATCATAATCAAAAACTTATTTGTAACTTAATATAAGTTTACAATGAGATTCATTTTTTTGCAACATTTCCTTTCGTAAGCTTGCACTGCTGTCCGGTAAAAAAAAGAGCATAAAAAAGCAAGATGTAGCAAATAAAAGCTATTTCCCGTGTATTAAAATCGACCGGACAATAAAATGAGATGTTGGCTTGTAAATTTTTGTCATCCTGAAAGCGTAGTAAAAGTAGGGTGCAGTTCTACTCCTCGCCCCTTGTGGGAGAGGGGATAACTACTGTTCAACTATTCAACTTATCCACTCTTCAACACTTATAACTTCTTCTAAACTCCTAAACCTCTCAACTCCTCAACCAAGGCCAGCACCCACCTAACCTCCCTCATTAGGGAGGAACTGTTACAAACTCCTTAACTACTCAACTCCTAAACTCCTTATCAACTCTTCAACATTTTTAACTTCTTCTCGACTCCTCGACCTAAACCGCCCCCGCACGTCTGACGGACGCTTAGCTCAAGCCAGCATTTCAAACTTGTCTGACCGGGTTTTGGCCAACGATATTGCCGCCTGGGAATTTAAAAAATTTAATGCGCCCATAAAACTCGGCTTATTGCTCAAAGCATTCCGAGCCTCTATCATATTATTCTGCACAGCCTGACGGACTACCTGCTCTGACAGTACACTATTCTGAGATTTTACCTGAACAGAAGATTTTAAATCCTTTTGAGGAAAACCTATCTCTTCCCGAAGCTCGTTCGACTCCTTCGGCCCAGCGGCTTCCTCTATTATACGAGAAAACGGGTTGTCCTTGCTGACAAATGAATCTCGCGCCAAGTCCATGACATCAGACTGCATGTCTTCATTTATCGACTCCGAGCGCTCTCTTATACGCTGAAATATCATATCTTTCAACGCATCGGCCTCTTTTCTCGTTACTATTGAATCAAACTTATAATTATTCATAAATTGTCCTCTTATTTATATTAAAACCTAAATGTAAAGAAAATTGACATTTTCGTATATACTTTTTATATAATTGTTACACAACTTAACATTTCATTACCACTCCTCTATCTGCTTTGCTAAAAGAATTTTACACATTTTTTACATTTTTTGTCGGCTCTATTCCTCCTAAAGATATTTGTATTTTTTTCAATTCTGTTGTACAATAGAATTGCTATTTATATTTCGGCTAGTGTAAAATCTTAACAGGAAGGATATAACCGACCTGTTTTCTTTTGTCTCTCTTTTATAATACCCCCCTGACAGGCAATTTATTTTGCGGTTGAAAACAATATAATATTTACTGCAAAAAGGATTTTCGTGTGTCTAAAAAAAAATATAAAAAAGAAGATATAGAAACGCTTATAGCTTTATCCCAAAAAGGGGATATGAACGCACTTGAAGAGCTTATCAAACGCGTTCAGAAAAATGTCTTTACAATGTTCAGCTATCTTACTAACAACAGACAGGATGTCGCAGATTTGACGCAGGAAGCCTTGTTGAAAATGGCCAAAGGACTCACCGGACTGAAAGACACAAAAAAATTTAAACCCTGGCTGAATCAAATTACGACTAATCTTTTTTACGATTATGTAAAAAAGCATGCAGGAGAAAAAAATTTAGAAATTGATAACAACAAGCTTCTTGAAATCAAAGACAAAATAGGCTGCGAACCCGGGGAAAAATGTCTTTTTGCCGAGATGGAAAAGCTTATAAAAGCGGCGCTTTTGAACCTGCCTGAGAACTTAAGGATTGCAATAATACTTAGAGAATACGAAGGATTAAGCTACAACGATATTTCTAAGATTACAAACACTACTCTGGGAACGGTAAAATCCAGAATCTCCAGAGCCAGGCTCAGACTGCAGGAAGAACTTATTGAATTTATTTAGGAGGAGTAATAATGGAAATAACCTGTGCACAAATGGATGTACTTTTATCTTTTTATATTGACGGAGACCTTAGCAAAGCTTTAAAAACTAAGGTAGAAGAGCACTTGAAAAAATGTTCCGCCTGCCGTGCAAAATATGAGATTATAAAATCTATGCTGGATGACTTAAGAAGTTCTTTTGAAGAGAATGACGATGTCTGCACCGCCGGAAGCCCAAGCAGGTACAGGGTTTTTCAGAACAATCTTTCCGCCTATGTTGACAACGAATTGACTCCGGAAGAGAATATCAAAATTAAAAAGTATACCATTAATAACCGGAATGCACGCAAGGATTTGGAAGATGCGTACAATATAAGAAAACTTATGTGCGACTCATTCAACAAAACAAAATCCGACGCACGGCACGATTTTTCACGAAACATTATGAAGCAGATTGAGCCAAAAGACGAATTTTCATTTCATCCCGTATTAAAGGCACTGGCTGCTTTTGTAATGACGGTTCTTGTAATGTCAGCGATAATTATTTTTTCACTTACGCTCTAACGTATTGTACTTCTTTCAAGAGCTCTGACAATTTTGGTCGGCAGATTCTCTTTCGGGTTAATTGAGCCGACTAAGATTGTTTTGCACCCTAAAAGTTTTCCCGCAAGGATATCTGTGAGCGGTCTATCGCCGACCATCACTGCGCACTCGGGTTTAATTCCAGCTGATTCCAGATAACTCCGCATTATCTTAGGGTTAGGCTTGTCTGCATGTCCTATGACTTGGCAGGGGGCAAGCTTTGAAACATTTTCTATATAATCTTTATTTTTGTTGTTAGAAATTATTGCAACATTAAAATCTTTTATAAACGTATTAAACCACTCTACGGTTTCAGGCAGAAATGCTGCAGATTTAGAAACCATTGTGGTGCTGTCTAAATCAAACATCACGCATTGTACCCCCTGATTTTTCAGTTCGGTAAAGTCAATTTCATAAATATTTTTTAAGTTGTAATCCGGTTTTAAAAACATCTATCCCCCTTAGCATTAATCCCCGCAAGAACACTTTTGAGCTTCATTTACACCGCCCTTTATTCCGACAGTCCTTGCAAGAGCGTAAGTATACTCCTCCGGTGCTTTTGTGAGTTTAACCCATAGTTCATCATTTGTGTTTGCAAGTTCCAAATCTTCACCTTTTAGATTCTTAATCTCAGTGACCTGTGTTATAAACTTTTCAGACGGTGAAATAACTTCAATATCCTCATTTTTATTAAATTTATTCTTGGTTTTGATTTTATAATACCCGCCGTCAAAGTCCCAAAATTCGCACAGAAAATCCGCACCGGCTAAGCCTTTTGAAATATCATAGCTATAGCCGTCTTTCGGGTATCCTTCTCCCAGATAAAAGCCTGTTGTATACCCTCTGTTTCCGACTTTCAGAAGTTCTTCAAAATATTGTTCCATATCAGCGCCGGGATTTTTAAGAACAGCGTCAATGGCTTCTCTGTAGGCTTTTGCTGTTGCTGATACATAATACAAACTTTTTGTTCTGCCTTCAACCTTAAAAGAATCGATGCCGGCTTCTATCATTTCTTTGAGGTGCTTAACCAGACACAAATCCTTTGTGCTCAAGATATGTGTCCCTTTTTCGTTTTCAGCTATTTCCCAATACTGTCCGGGGCGGGTTTCTTCAACGAGTTTATAACTCCACCTGCACGGCTGGGAACAATTCCCGGAATTAGCTTTTCTTTCTCCCCCGGTCATATAATCGCTCAGGAGGCATCGTCCGGAAAATGAAACGCACTGGGCGCCGTGGATAAAACATTCAAGTTCCATTTCAGGAACTTTTTGCTTAATTTCAGCAACATCTTTGATAGGTAATTCTCTGGCAAGTATCGCTCTTGTTGCACCCATATCCTGCCAGAAGCGGACAGCTTCATAATTAAGAATATTTGCCTGCGTGCTTACGTGAATATCAACATTTGGCATATATTTTTTTGCAAGCCTCATAATTCCGACATCACTTATGATAAGCGCATCAGGATTAGATTCCGCAAATCTGTCAATGCAGGCTTCAAGCTGTTTTATATCGTTATTAAATGCAAAAATATTCAGAGTTAAATACGCTTTTGCGCCCATTTGATGAGCTGTATTTACGGCGTCTTTAAGATTCTCGAGTGTAATCAATTCACCTTTTCTCATCGCACGGAGGCTGAAATCGACAACGCCCAGATATACGGCATCTGCGCCGTATTTTATTGCGTATTTTAATTTTTCTATATTACCGGCAGGCATCAATAATTCGGGTTTAATCATAAAATAATTTTATCATAAATATCATGTCTTATAAAATATTTGACCTGTCCTTTTCTTTCTCTTTTGTTGCGACTAAAAAGAGAAAGAAAAGAACGAAAAGAAAGATAAAACCCGCAATTGTTTTCTACGCCCTTCAGGCGTGAAATTGAATGGCTGTTGCGGGCAAGCCCGCACTCTTATGCTCGCTATTGCGGCTTCGCCGCACGCTCGCAAAAAGTAAAAAATTTTGAGCCTTAACGGAATGAGCCAATAATACTTGCGAGAGAACGACATAGGCAAGCACTGTCTGAGCGTAAGCGAGTTTGCTTGCCTTAACTCGAGCAAGTTTTATTATTGAGCGAATGAAGTTCAGGCTCAAGAGTTTCTTTGCGCCGCGTTTCTTTGCGGCCAAAGAAATGCGGCATATAATTATATGTCCTTTTCTTTCTCTTTTCTTGCGACTAAAAAGAGAAAGAAAAGAACAACAAATATTATGTCAGAGATTGACCTCAATCTCAAACTTCCTGTTCCAGGGATAGGAGTATGAAGCCGCAGAACAATCATAGTTAAAAACTCCTGAAAGCTTTTCTTCGTAAGGTTTCATTAATCCTTTGATATCGCAGGGAGATTCTATCATACTCCGGACATTTGCCTGATAAGCCCAATCATCTAAAAACCTGATTGTCTGCAGCCTCAAAAAAGCATTATTATTATACATTCGGGCTTTCCACTTAACCTTTACCATCGCAAGCAGGCTTCCAAGCGTATTTGCACTGGTATTCCATCCTGCGTATCCGTAAAAATCGGCTAAATCCAAATTTTTAAGCAGCTCATTAACAAATCGGTTGTCCGCACCGTTTGCAAACCTTACATCAGCAGTACAATAGGGTTTCTCCGGCGGGATAAACATCTTTGAAAAAGATTCTGTATCCCAGCCCATCACAAGCTCACCCTGTTTTTCTATAAAATTGTTTACCACAAGAATAATGTCCGCATCATCATGTGATTGTACAGTCTTAAATCCGCCCAGTTCAAGCTGACCCAGAACAGATTCCTCTATCGAAACATCTTCATAATTAGATACACAGGTTTTATACTCAGGCTCTGTAAATTCCGGATATATTCTAATATCTTTCTCTATTGCTCTTGCAAGCAATGTAAGCGGAATTTCATCCGCACCGGTTTTTGTTTTACCGCCTAAAAGCTCAAGCTCTCTTGCCTCATCTACATTCCAGCCTCTCTCCGCGCAATCATCCTTAGAAAAAATCAAGGTGTCAAAAATCCCTTCTTTCTGCCACTCAAGATAAATCTTATTAATCTCAAAATTCCGCTTTCTTGTCTTAAAATAATCTTCAAGAATCTCATCAGGAATCCCGTCATTTACGCCGGAATATGAATATGCAAATATCTTTTTACCCCAGTCTTTCCAATACTCCTTTTCTTCTTCATTGTAATTATTATTGGAAATCCGCATTATACTTGAAAACGCATAAACCTTTTTCCCGCCGAGTAAAGGTTTTAACCTCTCTATCCGTGCTTTCAGCTCATCAAAGCTCTCCGGCCCCCTCCTTGAAGGAATCAAACCACCATAACACAGGGTATCAAGAGATAAAATCATTGAATCAACCTGCGGCAAAGCTTCAAGCCAGGCAAAAATACTATCTATATCAGCCTTCTTTTCCAGCCCGCCAAGATATTCTCTATTCGGGATAAAAAGCTCTATATCTTTATCGATTGCACAGATATCTTCCGCAAGGCTGCAGCATACCGGTCTGTTGTCTATAGGAACAAAAGCAATTTTCATTATTTGATATTATTCTTATTCAAGCTTGCCTTCAAGCCTCTTGCCAAATCGTGGCGTCCGCTTTTTTCGTAAATTGCAGTCATGGATTCCAAGAATTTCAAATTATCAATATTCGGGTTTGACTGATTTACGGGCGCTGTATTCACAGGTGTGGTATTCTTTCTTACTGCCTGCTGCACTGCTGTCTGAGCTTGTCTTGGCTGCGGTGCCGGCTGAGGTGCAGGCTGGCTGAGTGTTTGAACATTCTGATTATATGTAGGGTTAACATAGTTTCTTAATCTCGGATTGTGAATAGGTTCAGACTCATAAGGATTTCGGTTCTCTCTCTGGTATGCATTTAAGCCGTAGTTAACAGTTGTAAACGGTTTTTCTGTATTAACATAAGAGCTTCCAATCTGCTGAGGACCTCTGTACATTTCAATTTCTCTGTCATTCAGGCTCTGGCTCAGACCAATTTTCATATCAGGCTCTTTGCGTTTGAATAATCTGATTACAGCAAATGCAAGAAGCCCTACAAGACCAAATGAAAATACTTTGTTGGCTGTATCAGAAACAGTATCTTCATCCATATTATCTTTTATGCTGCCTACTGCAGAAGAATTTTTGATTCTGCTTAATAAACCAGCAGATTCAGTCTTGCCCATATCTTCTTTATAAATAGGTGCATAGCTGTCTACAGGGTCGCTCAATTTCAATTCCTGAGTCTGCGGTTTTGCAGGAACTGCAGGTGCTAAAGAATCAAATGAAACACTTGTTCCCTGAGCATTTTCTGCCTGAAAGAAAATACTAATTCCATTTCCTGCAGGCTCTACCATAACTGTATCAACATTTGATACATTATTATATACTGTGTTCAAAGTCTTTGAAGCACGGATGTCTTTTAAAGTCAGAGTTACTTTGTTAGGCGCCTGAACTTCTTTTTTTACATCAACTGCTCTGTCTGCGACAAGAACTATATTATATGTGTCCTTCACAGGAACAATTTCAATTGTCTGTAATACATTATCTTCTGCCATTACAGACAGCATTGATAAAAACATTGTAAAAAACAACAATACTCGTTTCATAGATTAATCTCTCTCCCTTGATTATAGTGTACCCGATTGTCATCTAAGCGCCATCAATCAAGAGATTAGAATTTGGGGTAATCCGTATAGACCATTTGGTCTAGAAAAAATTATTAACAGCAGTTCTTTCTCAAAAATTCCGCAAAATCAAAAACCCTGTATTTACCCGTAGAATAAAGGCTTAGGGCTGTTTCACACCCGAGGCAGGAAGTAAGTACAATCTTGGCTCTAGAGTTTATAATATTATTATGTTTTGCGCGGAAAATTTTTGACATAATCTTATATTCTTTAATCTTAGAAAGCCCGTTTAAGCCGCAGCACTCATCATAACCCTCCATCTGAGTGTATTCAAGGTTTTCCGTATTATTTAAAATCCATTCAATATCTTCAAAATTGTTTATATTGCAAGGCTTATGAAAAGTAACTCTCTGCGGTGCTTTTAATTTCAGTTTCAAATTATTCTCTCTTATATATTCGTAAATATTTTTTACCCTAATATCCGACATCTCCGGCGTATCTTTTATATAATCCTTTAAAGTCTTTTCACAGCTTGCACAGGTTGTGACAATTTCTTTTACTCCCTGCTTATTCAATATTTTAAGAAAACTTTTTTTATACTTATTGAAATTTTCAACATCGCCCCTCATTAAAAACGGAATTCCGCAGCATTCAAAATCCGGAGTGATTACCTGAATAGAGCAGGAATTTAAGAGTTTTACAACAGCTTCATTCCCTTTGAGCTTATTTCCGCATCCGCCGAAATAAATAACTTTTTTTTCAAACTCTTTTCCTTTTATATTCTTAGAAAAAAGCCCCAGAAGCTTAACCCCGATGCCGAATATAAAAACCCGCTGTATAAAAGAAATCAATTTTTCAAAAGGATGTTTATTAAAATACTCGGCCTTTGCGCTTACAATAATATCGACCACGTCAATTTCGCTCGGGCAGAATTTTGAGCAGGCGCCGCATTTCAAACATAAATCCAAATAGCGGTTGATTTTGGCAGACATCTTCAAATCGCCCTTAATCAGCCCCCTAAGCATTATAAACAGCCCCCTGGAGACCGTACAGTCGTTTCCGGTAGCTTTATACACCGGACAGACAGACTGGCACAGACCGCATTTTGAACAAGTATGGATTTTGTCTTTATATTCAGCCAGCTTTTTCATAATTAATATATTAAAGCAAATAATTTTTGTAGTAAAATATTGTAAAAAGGAGTATGAAATATGACCGCTTTGATTCAGCAATCACAAACCGACAAACTTTCTGCAATAAGGACAATTGACTCGGAAATCGAAACTCTTGAGAGTTTAAAAGAATCGCTAGATTCCGTCAGCCTCACAGCAGCACTGGATTTTATGCAAAACTCAAAAGGCAGAATTATAATAACAGGTATCGGAAAATCCGGTCATATAGCGCAAAAAATTGCGGCATCTCTTGCCTCTACCGGTACTCCTTCGTTTTTTGTCCATCCGGCGGAAGCCAGCCACGGCGATTTGGGCATGATTACAGAAGATGATGTTGTTATAGCGATTTCCAACAGCGGGGAATCTAAAGAACTCATTGATATTTTAAATTACTGCAAAAGATTCGGCATAAAATTAATTGCCATAACCAAAAATCCTGATAGTTCTCTCGGCAAGGCCTGCGACATTGTATTGAAGCTTCCAAATCACAGCGAAGCCTGCCCGCTCGGGCTTGCACCTACAAGCTCAACCACCGCAACGCTTGTTCTGGGTGACATTCTGACTGTCGGAATGATTGAAAGAAAGGGATTTTCTAAAGAAGATTTTAATGACCGCCATCCGGGCGGAAAGCTGGGCGCAATACTTAAACACGTATCGGATTTAATGCATACAGGGCAAGATATGCCGATACTTGATGAAAATTCTAATATGCAGGCTGTTCTGTTAGAAATGACATCCAAACGCCTCGGCTGTGTCGGATTTATTAATCAATCCGGAGAACTGACAGGAATGCTCACTGACGGCGACTTAAGAAGATGTCTTTCTCCTAAGATTCTTGAAGAAAAAGCAGTAAATCTTATGACTAAAAATCCTAAGACAATTAAGCCGGAAGCAATGACAGCAGAAGCCTTGAAAATTATGCACGATAAAAAGATTACGAATCTTTTTGTTGTAGAAGGTAATAAACCCGTTGGAGTAATCCACATCCACGATTTGCTGAATAACGGGGTTGCCTGATGGAGATTAATACAGAGAAAAAATTTGCTGCAGGACTTTCTATAAGCTCAAATACTGTTCTTATCCTGCTTAAAATAATTGCAGGACACCTGTCCGGCAGTATCAGTATAATATCAGAAGCAATACACTCTCTATCAGATTTTCTTGCCTCTGTTCTGACATTTTTTGCAGTAACCCGCTCTGCGGAGCCTGCGGACAAAGACCACCCGTTCGGTCACGGAAAATACGAAGATATGTCAGGGTTTATTGAGGGCGGACTAATTATCTTTGCAGGGTTTTATATCATTTATGAAGCCGCAAAAAAAATAATTTTCGGCTATTCAATGGAAGCAGAATCAATGCTTGGGATTTATGTTATGGGATTTGCAGTTCTAACAAATTTTCTTGTAAGCAGATATCTGTTTTATGTGGCTAAAAAATCCGATTCTGTATCGCTTCTTGCAGACGCAGAGCACCTGAGTACAGATATTTACTCCTCGCTTGGTGTTCTTTTAGGATTGATTTTAATAAAAATAACGGGCATAACCTTGCTTGACCCCGTGATTGCAATTATTGTAGCCGTAATTATTTTAAAGACAGGGTTTTCAATCTCGAAAGAAACCTTAAACAATCTTCTTGATGGCTCATTGCCGGTTGAAGATATACAAACAATCGAAAATGTCTTAAAAAATAACACAGTAATAAAAGGATATAAAAATATAAAAGGCCGTAAAGCCGGCCAGTACAAAGAAATAGAAATTACTCTTCTTTTTAATCCTGATATGAAAATAAGCTGCTGCCACAACATCTGCGACCAGATAGAAGCGGAGATTAAGACAGCGCTGGGGAATGTATCCACCACAATACACGCAGAGCCCAAAATGTAACATATTATATATATACCCCTTGCATAAGTTAAAAAATGCGTTAAACTGATAATAGAGGTTAATTATGAGTTCAATATCATCAATCGATACTTCCATTTACTCCGGTTTATTAGAAAGCACTCAGGCAGTGTCCGGCAGAAATGCCCCGGAGGCTGCAACAACTAGGACTTATGACAGTTCTGATGTCTCAAATTCCCGGGTCGATTTGAGTAATTATTATTCCAATATCCGTCCGGAAGACTTGCTCTCAAATGTCGGAGACAATGTAGTACAATCCGCCCAGGACCTTGATAATGCAATGGTTTCTGCCCTGCAAAACGGTTATTCCGTACAGGATGCCTGCAATATAAAAATGGCTCAGACAGCTTATCAAGCTAATTGCGCTGTATTCAATGCGGTTAACGAGATGTCGACCTTTGAAATTGCTATCTGAGTTTGCGGAAAAATTAAAATTTTTCTCGCAAACTCTCGGGAACGGTTTCAGGGGTAAATAAATTGGCCTGTAGTATAAACTACAAACAAGGAAGTAAAGCATAAAAGGTTGTGTCCTATCCCGCACACAACCTGAGGTTCACACACCTAAGGTCGGATTTGAAAAACCTCAAAAATTTGTCAATTTTTGGGTTTTTCCGCATCCTCATCTGATAAAAAGAAACATTTCATTGTAAAAGCGAAGAATGAATATAATAATCAGCAGTAAAAGTATAAGCATAATACCCTGTGGGGACTTCCAGTCAAAATGAGCATGTACGCCCTGCACTCTCTTGCTGTAGGTGTCCAAAAAATGCACCAGGTAAAAAATATTAAATAAAACTATATAATAAGGATTTATTTCCAAAACCGCTTCATAAGTCTTTTCGGTATATTTTTGTATAATTCTTAAAACCCTGTAAGTCAGCGCTATATATATAATACACTGCAATATTGCAAATAAAAGCAAATATGCCGGATTTTTATAGAAAAAGAACAGATAAAATCCGCCGTTTACTGCAAGGAGAAGAAAAAGCCAGTTTAATTTCAGCCCGTCTTTAGGTTTGGCAACCAAATTATTTACAGCCCTGCCGTTAATAAAAAACCATATAGTTGAAAAGAAACCCAAAGTCAGAATGTCAATGGCGAGAAAAGGCCCGAGTTCTGTAAACTTAATCCCAGGTAAATCCGGTTCTTTAAACAAAGCACCGCAGTGACTGCATCGTATTGCATCATCTGTAATAGTATTTCCGCAAAACGGACAAGAAATTTCTTCTGACATCACATCCCTCTCTTGAATTTATCATAGCATATTATATCAGCTTTGCGCAATAGTCCGATATGGGACATTTGTCGCACATTGGTTTTATTGGTTTGCAAACATTCTGCCCGTGGGTTACAAGAAGCGTATTAATATCAATCCAATATTTTTGAGGAAGTTTTTCTCTGAGCGCAAATTCCGTCTCTTCCGGAGTTTTGGTCTTTACATACCCGAGCCGGTTGAAAATCCGGTGAACGTGAACGTCAACACAAATTGCAGGTTTATTGAACCCTTGTGACAAAACAAGATTTGCGGTTTTTCTTCCCACCCCTTTGAATTTAGTCAGCTCTTCTATTTCATCCGGCACATTGCCGCCCAATTCTTCATCAATTTGGCGCGATAGCTCTATAATTTGTTTTGCTTTATTTTCATAAAACCCGACAGGATAAATGGCTTTAGCTAAATCCTCCGATTTTACCATTTTCATTTGTTTCGGAGTTTTTGCAAGCTCTAGCATTCTTAAAGTCGCAGGATAAGTCGTTCTGTCGTTTGTTCTGAGGCTCAATATGCAGGCTATCAAAACAAGATAAGGATCTTTAAATGAATCCATTAACTGCACAAAGTCGCTCTTTGGCTGGCCTGCTGCTTTTAGTCGAGCAACAATTTTATCTATATTACATTCAGTTTTAGCCGGCATTTTATATACTCCTTACAATATCGTATACTAAGCATAAAATATCTACAACCGAATTAAATTGCTCAGTAGTAAGGTAGAAACCGGGTGAAGCGTGAAGGGTGCGTGTATGAAGTGATTAAGTGACTGAGTGACTAGTACAACAATGTACAATTTACCGATTAATTTTATAAAACTTCGTTTTATTATTTCTTCGTGGAAATCTCCACAAGAAAAAGAAAGGCGGATAAAATATGAGTTTTAATCCATTAAAAGAAAAAGGACTTCCTATTGAAAAACAACTGAGAAATTGGCATCAGATTGTGGGAAAACCTTACAATAAAACAGAAGCAGACTGCTACACAAGAACGCGGCAGATTCTTATGAACGGTATAGAAGTTGAAGCCTGGGGGTTTAAACATCAGTTTAACAGGTTTGTACAAGAAGAAGATGTAAAAAGTATAATCGCACAAATCGGCAGAATAGAAGATTCTCAGCAAACGACTGCAAATTGGATGGGCCCGGCCGATCAGTCTGTATTAGAAACAACTCTCGGGTATGAACAGGTAGCCGTTGATTTGACTGCCTGGATGGCGCAGAATGAACCTGATAAATATGTAAAAGAAACTTTTGACTTCGGACTTTTGGAAGACTTTGACCACCTGTACAGATACAGTCAATTTGCATATATGGTTGAAGGTATTGAGCCTTCTGAAATTGTACAAGGGCAGACAGATGTTATAATAGGCCGTCCGACGCAGCATCATCATAATTGTAATGTCTTAAGACGCAGAAAACATTATGATAAAGCAACAGCGCATCCGCAGACAAAAGTTAATATTTTGACCCTTGTTTCAGGCGAACAGCAGACACACAACTATTATGCAGAACACGGGTTTATGTATGCGGATCACGTGCTCAGAGAAACTTATGCAGAGATTAAAGATGTTGAAGAAGAACACGTTACGATGTATGAGTCTCTGATTGATCCGACGGAAAGTCTGTACGAAAAACTTTTGATTCATGAATTTACCGAGGTTTGCAATTATTATACCTGCATGGAAGATGAGGTTGACGATAGAATTAAAAAGACCTGGGAACTGTTCCTTGACATGGAATTAGGTCATTTACAGGCAGCTGCGGAAATATTTAAAAAATATGAAAAACGCGATCCGGAAGAAGTTATCGGAGATGAAATAGTTATTCCGTGCAGGTTTATGAGCCAAAAAGATTACGTACAAAAAGTTTTGGAAAAAGAAGTTAATAAGCGTCTCGGCATGGATAAGGACTATACAACAATAGATAAGCTGCCTGAAGATTGGCCAAGTTACAGGGTACAGGAAAAACAAAACGAAATTTCTTCGCCTTCTGAAAATTCTATCAGGCTTGTTGAAATCTATCATGACAGAGATATTATAGCTGCTGATAAGGAACTTGCAGATAAGGAGGTAAGTCTTTTGAAAAAAGGCTTGCAAAAAGAAGCTTTGGCAGAGAATACGGTTATGCCGGATGAACTTGAAGATATGATAAAAGAATATGAAAAAAATAAAGAGAAATTAGAAGAGATTATATAACATATTAAATGGCGAAAATTTTAAAAAATTTCGCCATTTTTTTATTTTATTGTTTACATTTTCTATTTTAGTAATAGAATAGAAGTAATTCTGTCGAAGTGGCGGAATTGGTAGACGCGCATGATTCAGGTTCATGTGGGTAATTCCTTGAGGGTTCGAGTCCCTTCTTCGACACCATAAAAAGCGAGGTTTTAAACCTCGCTTTTTATTTCTCTGTTTAAAACACTTACAACAATCTGCTTCATTGTTTCCATTTCTTTAGGGTTGCTTTCTGCTATCAGCAAAGTCAATGCAAACAGTGTACCGTTATCAATGGTCGGTTTATCATTTTTGTATAGCATATTGTTTTTATTAAGGAAATACAGAAAACAGCTTGCAGCAATTCTTTTGTTACCGTCGGAGAAAGAATGGTTCTTTGTTATCAGATACAAAAGCATTGCAGCTTTTTCTTCCAGTGTCGGATAAAGTTCTTTCCCGTCAAAAGTTTGATATATTTGATTAACTGAACTTTCAAAAGAATTGTCTTTGGGGTTTGCAAAAACATCTGAGGCAAACTCGGATTTCATATTGTCTATAACTTGCAGAAATTCTTCCGTAGAAATCCGTACAGCTTCTTTTCTTGTTAGACCTCTCGTATCCAGAGTTTTATGATCAAAGTTGTCAAGCAAATCCAAACCTTTAGCAAAATTTTCAAGCAAATTGGCAGCATCTTTTGCTTTTTCAACTGTATCAATTTGATTATTCAAACTTCTTGAAAGCAGACTGACGCTTGTTTGGAGGGCTTCTATTTTGCTTTTTTGTGATTGCAAAAGCTTTTCATTAACAGCAAAACCTTTAGTCAGATAATCTCTCAAAACATTTGTTGCCCAGATTCTGAATTGCGTAGCTTTTTTAGAGTTTACTCTGTAACCTACGGCAATAATCATGTCGAGATTGTAATATTCTAATTCTCTTGAAACATTTCTATTGCCTTCTTTTCGAACTGTTCGGAATTTCCGAACAGTTGAAGTTTTGTCCAACTCTTCATCTTGAAATATATGAGAAATATGTTCTGATATATTAGCTTTGCTAGAGTCAAACAATTTGACTATCATATCTTGTGTCAGCCAGATTGTGTCCTGTTCCAGTTTAACATCAAGGGATACTGAACCATCATCGCTTTTATAGATTATAATTTCACCTTTATTCAAATTTTCCACTGAATAAACTCCTTTGTTATGTAATGATATTAACACAAAAATGCAGTTGAATTTACTAACACTCCAGCCCTAACGCCGGTCCCATATTATTTTAAACAAATAGGATTTGTATCATGCAAGTACAACAAAGATAGATTATATTGTTTTATGATATAATTATCACATGATTAAATCTTTTAAGTGCAAAGAAACTGAGAAGATATGGAACGAAGAGTTTTCGAAGAAACTTCCTCAAGATATTCAAAAACGTGCACTACAGAAACTAAGAATGCTCCATATCGCTTCTGTTCTTGATGATTTAAAGATTCCGCCCAGTAATCGCCTTGAAGTTTTAACAGGTGACAGGCAAGGACAATATTCTATTCGTATTAATGACCAGTTTAGAATATGTTTCAGGTGGCTGGACAATCATTCTTTTGACGTTGAAATAGTTGATTATCATTAGGTTTTAGGTATTTATCTTAATAAACTTTTATTGCAGGGTTGAAATTACGTGATACGTACTATATAATATAAATAGATGATACTTATATGGAGATTTTTTAATGGCTGAATACATTGAATTAACAACCGTAGGTGAAATGCTCAAGGAAGAATTTATTGAGCCGTTTAATCTTACGCAAAATGCTTTAGCCAATGCAATTTTTGTGCCGCCAAACAGAATACATCAGATTATTAAAGGTCAAAGAAGAATTACGGCAGATACAGATTTGCGTTTGACGACATACTTTGGGCTTTCTCAAGGCTATTTCCTGCGTTATCAGGAAGATTATGAACT
>CALVBV010000018.1 GCA_944325815.1 Candidatus Gastranaerophilales bacterium | reverse complement strand
TTTCGGGGAGGGGTTAGACATTAAGTTAATATTTTTTACTTCTAAATATTATCTTGGACAGTAATGCCCACAAGGGGAGAGGGGATAATTACTCTTCAACTGTTCAACCTTTCCACGCTTCAACATTTATATCTTCTCCTAAACCCCTCCTGGCTTTTTATGCTAGTATAAGTATATGAAAATTGCGGGATTTAAAATTGAAGAATGGATGAACAAGTATGAAGCTTCCGCCAAATATGACTTAACAACAACCTGCATAGAACCGCTTTCTGTCAGCGAACTTCCTTATGAGAAGAGTATATTTGATGTGCGGCTTGGCTACGGAGATATTGAAGGTTCTTTAAGGCTCAAAAACGCAATAAAATCTCTGTATGAAAAACAGGAGTTAAATAATATAACAGTTACACACGGTGCAATCGGCGCAAATCAGCTTGTATTTTTATCACTTTTAGAAAAAGGGGATGAAGTTGTTTCAATTGTGCCAACATACCAGCAGCATTACTCAATTCCGGAGGCTTTGGGGTGTAATATCAAACTTTGTTTTTTAAAAGAAGAAAACAATTGGCATCCGGATTTGGAAGAACTTGATAAACTGATTACTCCCAGAACAAAACTCCTGTGCCTTAATAATCCCAACAATCCGACGGGCTCTGTTATACCGGATTGTATGCTTGAAGAAATTGTTAAAATTGCAAAGAATAAAAATGTCTGGATATTGTCTGACGAGGTTTACAGAGGACTTAATCTGATAGGAAAGCCTTATTCAAAATCTATTGCGGATATGTATGAGCGCGGAATATCTGTGGGCAGCATGTCAAAGACATATTCTCTTCCGGGGCTAAGAGTAGGCTGGGTTGCGGCAAGAGAAGATTTAATAGCCGAAATCAATCACCAGAGACAATACAATACCATAAGCGTTAGTATTCTTGACGATTATTTTGCCTCAATTGCATTAGAAAACAGAGATTGGATTCAGAAACGCAATTTTGAAATAATGCAGCGGGGATTTAATATTTTAAATGATTGGCTTAAAACAGAAAAAAACGTCAGCTGCCTTTTACCGGAGGGGGGAACAACTGTTCTTTTGAGGTACAATCTGGATATCAAATCAAGAGACCTGTGTCGTGATTTGCAGCTCAAAACAGGAGTTGCGCTGCTTCCCGGAGAAACAATGGAAATGGAAGGATATGTCAGAATAGGTTACTGCGCTCAGGATTTAGAGGTTGCTCTAAATAGATTTTCTCAATATATAAATAAGGGTTGAACTTTTATTCAACCCTTATTACTTAAAATTATCTTGCCTTCAAAGGACTTGCTACTTTTAGTATGCCCTCTGCTCGACCATTGGGAAGTTGTGTCATAGTATACAGAGGATCTGCGCAATAAATAAGGGTTGAACCTCCATTATTGCCGGGCCAACCGGGCTGCACCATGTCATCATCGCCATCGCCATCGCCATCGCCGGTAAGGTCTTTAATCGGGAATTTCTGCAAACCATCCTCGGGACCTTGCATCTCATCGATTGGGTCAGCATCGTGACCTAAGTCAGGCCCATCATAACCGATATCACCAGGATTATCTGAACCCGGCTTAACAGTCTTCGCAAACGCTTTTGCAAACGGAAATTCAATACCGGTTTCTGCAACCGTATAATTAGATAAAGGAAGCATCGCTGTCAGGTTGTGATTTTTGCTTAAACGGCAAAAAGCATCTTTGTAGGAATAATATACGATAGGTTTATCTGACACTCCGCCGTCGTCTATGTAAGTGGGAAGAAGATCTTTTCTTTCCAGCAGATTAACGCTACCACCTGCGATTGGTACCAATAAAGAACCTGCGACTCCAGTTACAGTTCCTTCAGGAACATATACGAGTTTAGTTGTTTCATAACCCTGATTGGCTTTTGTCTTTGCCGCAGGAACACTCATCATAACAACGTATTTACCGTTGGATTGTGACAGAGCATATTTAATGCCGTTCATAGTTTCAATAACCTTGGAAGAGCCTTCTGTTTGAACTTCTTGTGGTTTTCCGTCTTTGTCGGTCTTGCCGAGATAAGTATTCAATTTTTCTGCACATTCATCCACAGTACCTGACAAGCCTCCGATTTCATTAATTACATCATAGAGGTTTGTGTATCCTGTGTAATAAAACAAATTGTAAGCTTTAGCAGTTGTGCGTTTAGTAATTGTCATACCGAATGCTGATACAATGCCGATAATCGCAAGGCATAACAGCAATTCTATCAAGGTAAAACCTTTTTCAAATTTTTTCATGTTATTTAAACTCCATCTTCTTTTTTACAAGTATCATAATATCATATTGAGCAGAAGATGCCAAGTCCTTATATGATGTCAGTCGTTTGGAATTTGTTTTTGTAATCATTAATCGTGTTCATAAGCTCAATAAACTCAGCATACTTGATTGTATGAAGCGCCTTGGAAAGTTCAACCGAGTTTAGAAACTCTATTTTAAATGCATCTTCTCCTCTGGATTTAATCTTTATCATGCCTGTATCTTCAAACATTTCAAGCATTGTCTCAACCACTGCATCTGTTACTCCGAGCGCAGATGAGGCGCGGGCGAGGTTAAAATCCCCGTCAAGGGTATTGCAGGTATATCGAATCATGCCGGAGAAGATTTTGAGCATGCCTTCTTCATTAAACTTGTTTTCGTAATTCATATAATGAATTGCATCTGCTGACACTGCAGTCATTAAGTTCTGCAAAATATCCTCGTCTGCAGGGTAATCAAAAAACATTAAAACATCGGATTTTTCAGCAGTGTTTCTTGTAACAATCGATTTTACGATATGTTCAAACGGTTTGAGTTTTTCTAAAATATTCTTGTCCTCAACAAAGGCGCAGATTTTGAGTTTGGAATTTTTTATATAATCGTTAACCTGCGCTAATATATTTGTCTTTTTTCTGTGGTCGTATATCTTAACCTTTGCAGCTTCTTCTTCCTTAAGCGCATCAGAGTGAACATCTTTTAAAATAAGCTGTACAGAAGTTACGCCGTTAAAGGTATTGAGCTGCGGCGCGAATGCAATATCGAGCCTGTCACCTGCAATCAGCGGAACATCTCCTCTTGACCACCAGACGCAGTCCATTGTGCCGTTCGGGGTTTCAACTGTAAGTTTCAGGTGTTCCTTTGTTGAGCCCATAAGCTTTTTCTGCTTAAGTATAAGGTTTTTAACCACAAATGTTGGTGAAGGATTCGCAGCACCAAACGGCTCAAGCTTAGAAATTTCCTCCACCAGCTCTGCATCAACCTCGTTAATTGAAAGTTCCAGATCAATATCCAGTGAAGGGTTGAGCTTTTGTCCGTTAAGCATCTCGTCAACGGTTTTATTCAGCGCTTTTTTTACGGTTTCAAAAGACGCTTTATCTTCTGAAAAACTAAGTCCTGCAGCAAGCTGGTGTCCGCCGAATCCGTCTAAGTATTCTGATATGTTTGAGATAATATCATAGAGATTTAACTCTTTTACCCCTCTTGCCGAACAGCGGAAAGTTTTTGTTTCTTCCGAGTAGTTCATTATAAATGTCGGCTTATAATACTTTTCAACAAATTTAGAGGCAACAATTCCGATAATTCCAATATGCCAGTCTTTGCTATAGAGAACTATAGCATTATCGCGGCTTTTTGAGGCTCTCCACATTTCGTCGGCTTCCGCAAATGTCTGAGAGCACATTTCCTGCCGGAGTTTATTAAAGTTTTCAAGCGCAATTATTGCCATCTCGATTTCCTGTTTGTTCTCGGAAATCATAACTTTTATTGCGTTATCAACATTATCGATTCTTCCGGAGGCGTTAATTCTCGGCGCAATTGTGAATGCAATCTGCTCTGCGGTCAGGCCGTTATCTGTTCCCACTCCTGCAACATCGAGCATTCTTTTTATTCCGTAGTGTTTTCCTGCGGCAATAAGTTCAAGCCCTTTTGCTACATAGTATCTGTTTTCGCCGATAAGCGGAACAATATCCGCAATTGTTCCAACCGTTACATAGGGAAGAAGTTCAAGGCTGAAATTCAGCTTGTCGTATTTTTCAAGGACTGCCTGAGCGAGTTTGAATGCAACTCCTACTCCAGCAAGCGATGTCAGGTATTCAATCTGGGTCGGAGTAAGCTTTTCATCCAAAGCGTTCATTGCTTTCGGGTTAATTATTGCATAAGCAGGCGGAAGCTCGTCCGGTGCTTCGTGGTGGTCGGTAATAATTACATCCCGCTGAAAACTGTTGATGAATTTAACTTCTTCAACGCTGCTTATACCGTTATCGACTGTAATAATAAGTTTCGGCTTCTTTTTGGTCAGAAGCTGAACAAGGGATTTGGTGTGCAGTCCGTGTCCTTCTTCTTCCCTGTCCGGAATATAATAATCGACATTTGCACCGAGATAAGTAAATGTCTTCATTAAAACAGAGGTTGAAGTTACGCCGTCCGCATCAAAGTCGCCGTATATAAGAATATTTTCTTTCTCATCAATTGCCTTGACTATTCTCTCAACAGCCTTTTGCATATCACAAAACGCATTAGGGTGCATTAGCGTAATCCCCAGCGGGTTAAGAAAATCTTTCTTAGCCTCTTCGGTTGTAATGCCCCTAACTTCGAGTAATCTGTCTATGATGGAGGTTTTTGAGGACGTCCGGCCAGCAGTTTGCCCTGCCTGTAGCCCCGCTATCGAGGCAGACCCGGAGTTTTTATCCAAACTTGTAGTTTCGGAGTTGTCTGCCGACCTTTTGTATTTATCCCCCCCCTCGGAGACCATCCGGTCTGTAGCCTCGCCAGCCACAGTTTGCCCTGCCTGTAGTTCTGCTATAGAGGCAGACTCGGCGTTTCTATCCAAACCTGTGGTTTCGGGGTTGTCTGCCGACTTTATACATTTACCCCTCCCCCCGATTATCCATTCTTTTTGTTTTATCCCTGAACAAGACATGTCATTTTTTCCAATATTTCTACCGCTTTTTCCAGTTGAACGTCTTTCTTGGCTTCAACATTCTCCTTAGTTAATTCTACCACAACATCAGGAGTTATGCCTTTTTTGTTAATGTCATTTCCGGAAGGCGTCAGATATCTCTGGATAGTAATATTCATCCCTGCTTCGTCAGGCAGTCTGTTAATCTCTTGCACCAAACCTTTGCCAAACGACTGCTCGCCGACAATTGTTGCACGGTGGTTGTCTTTCAAGGCTCCGCTCAGGATTTCACTTGCGGATGCTGAACCTTTATTAATCAAAACAACAATCGGTTTGTCGGTTACCTGCTGCATTCTTGCGCGGGTTGTGTTTTTGTAATGGTCTCTGTCAACCGTGCTTACTATAACTCCGCCTTTTAAGAGCATGTCTGAAATATATATTGCGTTTGTCAAAAGCCCGCCCGGGTTAGAGCGAAGGTCTATTATAAACCCTTTCATTCCGCTTGAATTATTCAAGATTGATTCAATTTCTCCGGCAGCGTTCTTGCTGATAAATGAACTTAGCCTTATGTATTGAATATCATTCGGGATTTTTGTTGTCTCAAACGGCGGTTTGCAGGAAACTGATTTCACTTCAATCTCGTCTCTTACAACGCTGTAGGTTTTATTTGGCATGCCTTTTCTCTGAATCAAAAGAGTAACAGTTGTGCCTTTTTCCCCGCGGATTTTGTCTGCCGCAGCTTCAATACTTATACCTTTAGTGCTTTCTCCGTTGATTTCTAAGATATAATCATCTGCCTGAAGCCCTGCTCTTTCTGCCGGAGAATCTTCTAAAGGCGCAATAATAACAAGGTTGCCGTCTCTGATTGCAATCTGTGTTCCGATACCTTTCAAAGAACCTTTGATTGATTCTGTTTCTTCCGAGAATTCTTTCGGGTCAAGGAATCTTGTATACGGATCATTTAAGCTTGAGAGCATTGTCTCAATTGCAACATAAGCATCCTCTTTTGTTTTTAACTTGTTTTCGTAGCGATAACGCCACTTATCCCAATCCTGATTATTGTTGGTCGGGTCGTAATACTTTTTGCTTACAATCTTCCAGACATCGTCGTACAACTCGGCCGGCGTTGCTGCGTAAGCGTTTCCTATTGTCATTAATACTGCTGACATTAATATTATACTTGATTTTACAAATCTTTTCATAAGCTGACACTCCTCAAATCATAAAAGCGCTTTTTTACACCATATTACTTGATATTGTTTTTCACGGCAAATTTTTTAACTCATTGCCATTAAAAGTTCTCTTATGACCTTTGTTGCGACTGCTGTTGAAACTCCTGAGGAATCATAGTCCGGCGCAAGTTCAACAACATCTGCACCTATTATATTAAACCCTTTGAGGTATTTAAACCATCCTACAAGTTCATTAAAATTCAATCCTCCGGCTTCGGGGGTTCCTGTACCCGGCATGATTGAAGTATCAAGAACATCCAAGTCCACGGTTACAAAGATGTCTTTACCTTTCAGGCAGTCAAGCTCGTTATGGTTATGAATAAGGGTGTTATATTTTTTCATTAGTTCAAATTCTTCTTTCATGCCTGATCTTATCCCGATTTGTTTAATATTTTCAAACCCCGTGATTTCTCCGGCATGGCGGATTACTGCAGAGTGAGAAAGCGGCTCGCCTAAATATTCTTCTCTTAAATCCGTATGTGCATCAAAATGCACTATCGCAAGGTTTTTATAGAACTTAGAAACAGCCTTGATTTCAGGCAGTGTAATCAGATGTTCGCCCCCGATTCCGAAAACTCTTTTGCCGTCTTTGTATATTTCCTCAACATTTTTCTCAATAACATCAAGCGATTTAGCCGTATTTCCGAGCGGAAATTCTAAATCCCCCGCGTCATGGAAATTGCAGTCCTCAAGATGTTTATCAAAATATGGTGAATACTCTTCTAATCCCCAGCTTGCAAGTCTAATCTGCTCAGGTGCAAATCTTGAGCCCGGTCTGTAAGACACCGTGCCGTCAAACGGCATTCCGAGCATAATTATATCAGAAGATTCGTAGTCCTTATTTTCTCCCATCCAATTTCTGTCTAAAAACGGTCCTGTAAGCATTAAATTTCCTTTCATATATCTTTACAAAGAGTTGAAAACTCTCTTCATTTAGAATAACATGAAAATCTCTTGAGAGAATATAAGGAGTTTAGATATGGTATCGATTCGTCCAATTATGTCAACCGCATCAAACAGGATTCTCAAGCCTGCAATACCCAGAAAAAGCTTAAAACCTGCCGGTACTTCAAAAAAATTAAAAGATATGGGCGGCCCTGACCCTCAGGCTGAGGCAAAAACAGCGGCTACGGTATCTGCAGCTGCAGGTGCTGCTATAGGCGCCGTAATAGGTTCAGTGGTTCCACTTGTCGGAACATTAGGCGGTGCAATATTCGGCGGTGCTGTCGGCGGGATTCTCGGTCAGATTTTTGGCAAAGATGATAAATAATTAGTTAAGTAGAATTAATTCTAAAGTATTATTTCTTAACATTTCTTAACATTTTATAAAACTGCATCACTACTAAATTTTGGCATTCAGAATAATATTTAAGAATTAGATTTTTGATAAAATTATTGATTATGAATTATGTTGTTGGTATATATTTGCATGGACTAAATTAGTCCTTTAGTAGTACACAATAGAAAAGGTTTAAAATTATGACATTACCAAATGTAGCTTATTTCTCAATGGAAATAGCAATGGATCAATCACTTAGTACATATTCAGGTGGTTTAGGCTTTTTGGCAGGTTCACACATGTTATCTGCCGGTTATTTACAAATGCCTATGGTTGGTGTAACTATGTTATGGTCATACGGCTATTATGACCAGAGAATCGACCACTCAGGCAACGTCGAAGTAGCTTACATAAGAAAATATTATGATTTCCTTGTTGATACAGGAATAACAGTAGAAGTAGACACTTTCGGCGAAAAGGTTAAAGTTAAAGCATTCAGAGTAGATCCGGAATTGTTCGGCACCTGCCCTGTATACCTTCTTACAACTGATATTGACGGTAACAGCGACTGGGCAAAGAGCATTTCTTACAAATTGTATGACGGAAATGAAAAAATCAGAATCGCTCAGGAAACAGTTCTCGGTATCGCAGGCGTCAGAGTTCTTCAGGCAGTTGGTTACAACTTTGATGTAATCCACATGAACGAAGGGCACGCTCTTCCTGCGGCATTTGAACTTTTGAGACAGTACAACGGTAACTTGGATGAAGTCAGAAAGAAAACTGTATTCACAACCCACACTCCTGTAGCAGCAGGAAATGAAGTACACTGGGTAGATACACTTCTGGAAGGCGGATTCTTTGCCGGCGCAACAAGAGAAAGAGCTATCCAATTGGGCGGCGAAAACTTCTCTCTTACAGTTGCAGCACTTAGAATGTCAAGAATTGCTAACGCAGTATCCCAGCTTCACGGGCTTGTTGCAAACAAGATGTGGGAATGGGTCGACGGCAGATGCCCGATAAGAGCTATCACCAATGCTGTAAACCTCCATTACTGGCAGGATGAAAGAATGAACGGCGACAAGTCGTTTGACGAACTTCTTGCAACAAAACGCGAAATGAAAGAAGAACTCTTCAAATATGTTGCAAATGTTGCCGGAAAAAGATTTGACCCTGACGTATTAACAATCACCTGGGCAAGAAGATTTGCTGATTACAAACGTGCCTGGTTGATTTTGATGGACAAAGACAGAATCAACAAACTTCTTGAAGAAAACAAGATTCAGATTATCTTTGCAGGTAAATTCCATCCGGATGATGTTATGGGTAAAGAAATGTTCAACAAACTTCTTAACCGTTCACACACATTGAAGAATGTTGTTGTACTTCCGGGTTATGAATTACAATTGTCCGGCATGCTCAAACGCGGTACTGATGTATGGTTAAATACTCCGCTCAGACCGTTCGAAGCTTCCGGTACTTCCGGTATGTCAGCTAACGCAAACGGTGCTGTTCACTTATCAATCTTTGACGGATGGACAGTAGAAGGTACATTCAACGGAATCAACGGCTATACTGTTGAATATCCGGGATTGGATGATGATATGCCTTGGGAAGAAAGACACTGGAAAGATCACGAATGTGTAATGGATATTATCGAAAATCAAATTATTCCTACTTACTACAATAACAAGCAGGAATGGGCAAGATTGATGAGACAGGCTATCAGAACATCTGAAGCTTACTTCAATTCAGACAGAATGGTTATCGAATACTACAACAGATTGTATAAGCCGATTGCACACGATGACAGCTCATCCGGTGAAAAGAAAAAAGAATTAAATATTTCTGAAACACCGACATTTGATGCTTGGACTTATTCAAATATAAAATAGTGAAGAAGAAATATAAAGAGCCCGCTTGGATAAGCGGGCTCTTTTTTACTATACGCTTGGTAAATGGACAGAAAACTCTATCACAGACGGAGAGTTGTCCGGTAAAAAAAAGAGCATAAAAAAGTAAGACGTAGCAAATAAAAACTATTCCCTGTGTAATAAAATCGACAGGACAATAAAATAAAAAGTTGGCTTGTAAGTTTTTGTCATCCTGAAAGCGTAGAAAATCGGGGGTAATAGAATGAGAGGAATAAGTAAAATTTCACCCCGATTTTCAAGCTGTTCAGGATCTTACCAACCCCCAAACGTAATACCCGATTGGTAAGAGAATAGTAGAAATATGCACTAAGCAAGGTTGGGTGAAATCCAACAAAATACTATCAATTTGTCCTTTTCTTTCTCTTTTCTTGCGAATAAAAAGAGAAAGAAAAGAACGAAAAGAAAGAGAAAATCCGCAAATGTTTTCTACGCCCTTCGGGCGTTGGACTGAATGGCTGTTGCAGGCAAGCCTGCACTTTTACGCTCGCTATTGCTTCGCACGCTCGCGGACTAGATTATAAGGTAGACTTAAGTCTACCCTACTATTATCACCCATCCCCGGCCCTTCCCTCATTTATGGAAGGGGGCAGTTATCCCTCCCTAATGAGGGAGGTTAGGTGGGTGCCGGCCTTGGTTTAGAAGTTGATAAGTTTAGGAGTTTAGAAGAAGTTATAAATGTTGAACAGTGGATAAGTTGAATAGTTGAACAGTAGTTATAATTTTTTTAATCACCTAATCACTTAGTCACTTTATTAATGAACGCTTCACCCAAATAACACATTCCCCGTAAGGGAGGAAAAAATTATTACAACATTTTGATAGAAGTGTTATATTGTCCTTATGTTGATAACACTTTAAATTTTTAGTATCATAGGAATATGAATAATCATAAATTATCGATTGCTATTTATTGGCACATGCATCAGCCTGTCTATGAACTCGAAGGAACATATTTGATGCCCTGGGCAAGGCTGCATGCGGTTAAAGACTATCTCGATATGGTTCTGATTCTCGAAAAATTCCCTGGTCTGAAACTTAATTTTAATATTGTGCCGGCACTTTTGGATACTATTATTGATTATTCCGAAAACGGATATCACGACATTCACTCCGAACTCACTGCATCTGATACTTCTCAAATTACCGATGAAGAAAAAGCGTTTATTCTAAATAACTTTTTCAGCGCAAGATTCGAGACAATGATTTACAGAAGCGAAACGTATAAAAATCTCTATCAAAAAAGGTTCGCAAGCGATATCCCCGTGTTAGAAAATTTCTCAGAGCAGGAAATCTCAGATTTAATGGCGCTGTTTAACCTCGTCTGGATTGACCCCGTCCACTTTGAAAAATATCCTAAACTTAATGATTTATGGGAAAAACAGACCGGATACACCAGAGAAGACAGGATTGAAATTCTTGAGATTCAAAAACAAATAATTAAAGAAATTATTCCGGCTTATAAAAAATATATTCAACAAGGCAGGATTGAATTAACCACCAGCCCCTATTATCATACAATCCTGCCTATATTAATCGATTTGAAAGCATCCGTAAAATCTGTAATGACAACCGAAGGGCTGCCGGCATCTTTGGACATGGCAGGTGATGCAAAAGAACAGATTAAAATGGCTCTTGACAGAATAGAAGAAGTTTTCGGGGTTCGGCCCAAGGGCATGTGGCCTCCGGAATTATGTCTGGGCCCCAAAACGCTCAACCTTCTTGCTGATGAAGGAATTAAATGGACTATTTCAGATGAAGGCGTACTTTCTAACTCTATCGGGTTTGATTTTATCAGAGATTTTAAAGGAAATTTGAATGACCCGTATCATCTTTTGAAAGTTTATAATTACAAAACAAAGGATTCCGAGATTGATGTAATCTTCCGCGACCGCTCGATTCCAAATCTGATTAACTTTGAATATGCCGGGATTAACCCTGAAATGGCCGGGGGAGATTTGTATGACAAAATTAAAGTTATACAAAATAAGCTCTTGATTTCGCCGGACGAAAGCCATCTTCTGACAATTGCCTCTGACTGCGAAAACTGCTGGGAGAATTATCAGAATGACGGAAGAGATTTTCTGGAAAAAATATATTCTCTGATATGCGAAGATGAAACTCTTGAAACTGTGTTAATAAGCGATTATATAGAGCACGACCGTCACAAAAAAACTTTGAAAAAAATATATTCCGGTTCCTGGATAGACAAAACATTTCAGTATTGGATAGGAGACCCCGAGAAGAATAAAGCCTGGGCATATCTTAAATCTGCTAAAGATACATTTGAAAAATATTCTAAAAAATGCAAAGATAATGAAAAGGTCGAGCTTGCACACAGAGAACTTTTGATTGCAGAGGGAAGCGACTGGTTCTGGTGGTACGGAGAGCCGAATAATTCCGGACAGGATTTTGTATTTGATTATATGTTCAGAGAACGGCTCAAAAATATTTATCTGTTTTTGGACTTAGAGTACCCAGAGTATCTTAATCAAACAATAATAACTTCTATGGAAGTTCCGTTCAAACATCCAAAACGTTCTATATCTCCCTCGGTTGACGGCTTTCAAAAAAGTGCGGACGAGTGGTACAATTCCGGCTCTATAAGCATGCTTGACGGCCCTGTTTATCGCGAAAATAAGATTGTGGATAAAATTAATTTCGGGTGCGACAGCGAAAACATTTATTTCCGTCTTCACATTAATAAAGGTTCCTCCGAAATAACATTTATGGACAGAATTAACCAGTTTTATATTTATATAAGAAACGCTCTTTGTGCAAGAGACAGAGCTTTTATAAGGCTTATAAGCAAGACAGACAATCCATACCCGGTTTTAACGGAAAAATTTGAACATGAACTCACATTGACTTTGGTTCAAGACACACTTTATCCGCCCCGCCTGGCCACGGTTCTTCATCCAAATATGTGGACATTGGATAATCCTGAGGGTATAAAAGTTGTATACAATGATGTTATAGATGTCTGCATTCCTTTTGAAAAGATAGGAGTACAAACAGGCGAGAGCGTTGAATTTTTTATGGCAAATACAGATTCCGGGGTAAAGAATACTGCTATTCCGCAGGAGATTTTGTTAAGAATGACCCGGGGGTAAAGGGACTATGGGGTAATGGAATGGGGCGAAAATTTTACCATGCAGATTGTCCTGCATCCGCAAACGCTCAGCGTTGGGCGATAATCCAACAGACTAACTTAAACAGCGAGGGCTTCTTCCTGTTTCTTGAACTGCATTTCATAAAGAGATTTGTAAATTCCGTTTGGAATGTTTAATAATTCTTCGTGATTACCAAGTTCAGCAAGTTCACCTTCATTAATTACCGCAATTCTGTCAGCGTTTTTGATTGTTGATAATCTGTGAGCGATTACAAAAACAGTCTTATTTTTTATCAAGTTATCCAAAGCCTTTTGAACAATAGCCTCAGACTTGTTATCAAGAGCCGAAGTTGCTTCATCCAGGATTACAATAGGAGTGTTTTTAATCATTGCCCTTGCAATCGCAACCCTTTGTCTTTGTCCGCCGGATAAAGTCAAACCGCGCTCGCCAAGCATTGTATCCAAATCATCCGGAAGCTCTGCAATCATTTCCTGCAAATGCGCAGATTCAATCGCCTGCTCAAGCTCTTCTTCAGTAGCGTCAGGATTCCCCATCATAATATTTTCCCTGATTGTGCCGGAAAACAGGAAATTATCCTGAAACACCATAGCGATATTTTGTCTTAAGCTTTCGATTGAATATTCTCTGATGTCCAATCCGTCAATCTTTATTGAGCCGGATGTTACGTCATAAAATCTCGGAATAAGGTTTACTAAAGTGGATTTACCGCCTCCGGAGTTGCCGACAATAGCGAGTGTTTCATTTTTAGCAACACTTAAATTCAGGTTTTTTAAAACGGGTGCGTCTTTAATATATTCAAAACATACATTATTAAATACAATATTGTTATTTAATCCCGTTAATGTTATCGCATTTTCTTTATTCTTAATTTCTGGCTGTAAGTCAAACAACTCAAACACACGACCCATTGCTACAAAGATATTTTGAATGTTAGTAAGCGTTCCGCCCAAAGTTTTAACAGGTTTGTATAATAGCAATAATGAAGTTACAAAAGACGCAAACGCCCCTGCAGTCATCTGTCCGCTTGTGATTAAGTGTGTGCCGTAAGCCAAAACCGTTGCGATACCGCAGGAAGCTATAACATACATAAGCGGACTCATCCACGCAGCGCGTTTTGTTAATGACATGTTAATATTAAAAGATTTCCAAATCTGATCTTTAAAATAATTCTCTTGTCGTTCCTGCAGGTTATAAGCCGCCATAACTTTATTTCCTGAATACGTTTCATTGATATTCGTTGTTATGTTTCCGCCAATAACCATATTTTTGTTAGAAGCTTCTTTTATTCTTTTTCTTATAAGAGCAACCGGAATAAATGCAATACATAGTACAAGCACTCCTATGAACGCAAGCTTCCAAGAACTGTAAAGCATAACACCGATTAAGCCGAGAGCACCGAAAAGACTTGTTGTAATGGTCTTAATCTGGTCAACAATCCCTGCTGATGCAGTCTGAGGATCGCTCATGTATCTGGAGATTATGATTCCTGAGGAGTTTTCGTCAAAGAATTGCGGATCCATGTAAATGAGTTTATGGAAAAGGCTCATTTTAACGTCATTTGTAATCCTCTGGCTTGTCCAGGCGGAGATGTAGTCGTTCAGGTATCTCAAAACGCCCTGGAATCCTGCAAACAACACAACCCCAAACGGGATAATAAACGCGAAAGTCTGCCACGTGAGCGTAAATTCGTGTCCCAGGAGGTGGAAAACCCAGTCTTGTTTTCCGACAACATAATCCATAAACGGCTTTAAAGCAAACGCGGTCACGCCGTCAAGAAGCCCCAATGGAATTGCGACAAGGAATCCGCAGATTATTCTGAACATATACGGCTTAATATACGGAAAAATCCGCCCCAAAAGCCAGCTGTATTTAAATGAGTTTTTCGCTGTAGTTGTACTTAGTTTCATAGATATATAGTATCACAAAATAAATTTATAATGAAAATTTTTTCATTTTTCTTTGTTTATATTTTTGTATTAATGCATGTAAGGTAAAGAAATTAAACATTCCTCGTAAAAACAAAAATATCAAATCTATCAGGTTAAGTTTTTTTTACTGATTTAGAATAGATTCTATTTTTATATTTATAAAAAATGTTGGAATTTTTATTCCGTCTTTTTTGCATTAAAGCAAAAATGTCTTCTCTATATTCTTTAATCCCATATCCAAATGTTTCCTCAAGATACTTTCGAGATTTATCATTGTTTAAGAGAGTGTCTATATATTCTGCAGTATTTCCTTCTAAACTTTCTTCCCAAAATAGATTATGGGCAATGAAAAAAGGAATATCTTTCTTATCTTTCAGTAAATTTACAAACCTGCTGTCTGGCCATATTTCTTTTACAAGTGATACGTCATCTATAGCAAAGAGCGGTTTGTAATAAGTTTTGTGTTCGTAAGTTGCAAAAGCACCTACTTTGTCAATTGCATTAAGCGCAGAAGCTTGGCAAGGGTGTATTCTGTAATTAGCAACAAGTTTATTAACATAGCCAGCCTTATAACCTTTGCAGAACAAAGTTAGCCATAAATTAATATCAAAACAATATATATAAGTTTTATTTATATCAATCCTATCAAGAATTTCTTTTTTTATTAATGCGCCAGCCCAGGGAAGGAAGCCTTGCCCTTTTGCCAATAAGCGGATGCAGTCAGCCTCACTGTTTTCCGTAGAAAAATATTCTCTTGTAGAGAAAAAATCCGACTTTAAATCTTTGCCTTTTACGTTTATGTATTCCACATTTCCAAAGATGAAATCATATTGCGGGTTTTCTTCTATATAATTAACAAGGGTACATAACCCATCTTCTCTTAATGTATCATCTGCGCAAACAACTTTTATATATTTCCCTTTAGAAATATCCAACATTTTTTGGAATAAAAGACAGCTTCCTCCTCCCAGATTAGTATCCATGTCGATATGTCGGATTCTATTATCTTGGTATGAATGGGCAATGCTTCTACAAGAATCCGTTGAGGCATGATTTAATAAAATTAACTCAAAATTTTGATATTGATTATCTAAAACGGATTCAATAGATTCGTGTAAAAAATTTTCGTCATTATAATATGGAATAAAAATTGAGACTAATGGTTGAGTATTCATACTATCCCTCCTTGAGTTTTAATAAAGCAGGATGGGATTAAGCATCGAATAGCTAAAATGTTGACTGCTAGTGGATTATACCCCCTCCCCTTGCCAGGTGTATTGATTCTATTGAATTTCATAGAAAAGCCTAAAATTCTTAATATTTTATAATCACCTTTATTGGTAAGTGAAAAGATTAGTTCAAACCATTTAGAAGAATAAATTCTGATTTTTAGTTTTGAAAATAACATACACATTAAATTCCGTTTGGAATCTTTATATATTATAATAGGAGAAAGTGAGTAAAACAATAGTTTTAATTTTTTAGGATTACTTAATAGTTTAAAAATTTCAAAAAAGTATTCGAAGTTATTATAATTAAAATATAATTTTTTTATTTGCATGTAAAAAGCCGGCCAGGAACCAAAAATTTCAACATTGGGGATTGCGATATCCATGCAATCCTTTTCGAAATCAATATTTTTAAGTAAATATAATATATTAGAGTAACCAAGAATCCAGCTTATATATTCTCTTCTTTTTAAAACATTATTTTTATCAGTAGCTCTGGTATATGCTACATCACGGCAAGCATCTTCATAATGTAAACCAGAGTCAACAATGGCATTTTTTAATACAGCAATATGTTTGTTTTTATTTATTGCTTCAATAGTAATACAGGACTGTTGGAATAGAGTATATGTTGAATTATACATATTGGTCAGCACTGTATCATTAATTAAGCTGGTTTTATAAATTCCAGCCGGAACAAAGGTTAATTGAAAAATCTGATAAGCTTTATCATTAAAATATTTTTTCTCAGGAAAACAATAATTTGCTACACAAACAATGTCAGTACCCTTTGCAATTTCATTTTCTACCATATCCCAGTTTGAAAAATCAAATTTATCATCATCACATAAGACCCAGACATATTCTTTACCGGATGCTACACCAAGTTCAAATGCTCTGCAAATATTTGCATCACCGCCAATGTTTATTTTGTGGCGGATATGTCTTAAATTAGGCATTTTTTTGCAATATTCTTCAATAAGTTCGGATGTTCCGTCCGTAGAAGCATTATCAAGTATCGTAATATCAAAATCTTTGATGGGTGAGGTATTTGATAATATTTGATTAAATGTTTTTTGTAAATATTCTTTTCTGTTATATGTTACAAGAAGAATTTCTAATTTATTTTTAAGTTCCATGTTTATCCCTGTCTCCTAAATTTTATCTTCAAGCCTAATATTGTTATTACTTTATGCCTTTCTTCATTAACAATAGAGAATAGTTTATTCACATTTTTTGCTGCAGGCTGATTTTGTTGGGTGACATTGCAGTATCTGCTCAAGTAGAATGTCTCAGAATTTGTTTTTGGTTTGTTTATATATTCATTTCCGGCAGAAATTATTCTGTTAATATCCTTTTTCCCTTGTACAGTTGCATCAGTAATTCTTCCACCTGACCACCATATTGTTGCGTTAAGGTAATTTGTAACCACATAGTATATTTTGGCCGCGGCATTAAGCATCTCATCTGATATCGGCTTATTAGTTAGTGAATCTTTTTTATTTTCATCAGCATCAATTCTGTTTTCACCATAATCTGCGTCTATTGTTACCCATATTGTTGCTTTGCTATTTTTTGATATAAATTTTACTATATCTAAAAAACCAAAAATATCTTCATCAGACAAATTGGAACCGTCTTCTAATAAAAGATATTTGAGTTCTATTATATCGAAAGCACCACTGGATGCGGCATTATATAAATTATCTATTAATGTGTAGAAAAGGTTACTGCCTCTAATTTTTTTATAACTTTCTGGAGTGCCGCAATCAATGGATGTATAAGTCTTTCTGCATATACCTTTCAAATCTTTTAGCGTATTTATTAGTTCATTAACCTTTGAACTAATTGTAAAGTTTGACATAATTTTAAAAGTAGGATTTACAAAATTTTTTTGCATATATTGTGCAGTCTCAGGAAGGTCATCTAATAACAAAGGCTCTCCTCCTCCGAGGCAAAGTTCAAAATTATCTGTCACAAAATTCTGTTTTTTTAAATTTTCAATAATAGGTAAAACTTTGTGCACTTGCATTTTTGAGCCTAACTGTTCTTTTGATAAATAGCAGTATTTACATCTTAAATTACAAGTAGTGAACGGTAAAAGTATAAGTGAATTAATTTTATTTAAGTTAATTTCGGCTTCGTTTTTCATACATAAATTTTGACACCCATCGCATTCATGACGTGTTTGGTTATTTATACCTTCATAAAGTTCATTACGTTTTTGTATAATCTCTGATACAGAGATTTTTGAAAAATCCATAATGTTGCTGATTAATGGTATTGAACGGTAGCAACAGGCCCATACAGTATTATGTTCAAATCTAATTGCCCCTACCTGATTAGCATCAAACCAGGTACAAATTTTTTTCTTCGTCATTATCAAAACTCCTCAAGTTGTCTGTCAAATATTTTAATGTTCTGTCAAAACCTTCTTTTTCTGAAATCACTGGCTGCCAGCCAAGTTGTTTTATTTTACTTATATCAAGCTGCCCATGAGAGGATTTGCTGCTCGGGCTGTCCTTGGGTATGTCATATATAATTTTCTGCTTATTTCCGTTTAGTGAAATTAGCAGCTCTGCAAGTTCTTTTATTGAGATTTCCTTGTCATTACCGACGTTATATGCTTCACCATTTTTACCTTTTTGCAAGATTAGAAAGTACGCTCTTACAGCATCTGCTAAATATATGAAAGAACGTTTAGCGCTGCCGTCACTTTTTAATATGATATCTTCTCCTTTAGCTATAGAATTAACAAAAGAAGAGAATGCCCGACCGTCATCAGCTTTAAATCCCGGTCCGTATGTGTGCGCCGGTCTTACAATCTTGATGGGGATTCCAAATTGTTGAAACCAACAATAGCACATATTTTCACCGAGTTTTTTGCTTTCTGCATAACAGTTTCTAACATCAAGAGGATTAATAATACCATAATCATTCTCATTCACTAAATTTTTTCTTTCAAAAATGTTTCCGTATACCTCGCCGGAAGAAAAGAAAAGAAAACTTTTGATATTTTTTTCTTTTGCTAAGCATAGTAGATTATGTGTTCCTAGTGTATTTGCATTAATTGTTCCTACAGGATCTGAAAAAAATAATTTAGGGCTTGCCGGGCTCGCCGCATGGATTATATAATCAATATTTTCGCTATATGTTACCGGATAGATTACATCTTGTTCTAAGAAAATTAAATTAGAATCAGGTAAAAATTCTGAATATTGTTGTTTGGCCCGGTTAATATTTCTGACAAGAGCAATGATTCTGATTGGATTGGATATTTTTTTATTAAAATACAAAAGAGTTTTTGCCATATATGAAGCTAATGCCCCGGAGGCACCGCTTATAAGAAAGGTTTTTCCTTCAAATTTTTTCCAATTAATTTTATTATCAGATAAGATATATTCGAAATCATTTTTTAGAATATTATCCATATATCCTCCAGTTTAGTTTGTTGTCTTAAATTTGATTTTAAGTTTAAAGATTTGCAGTATAACATGATTATTTTCATAATTTAGTGATATAGAATGTTTCTGTTTTTTTGAAAAGTTAATATTTTTTAAACTTTCTTCTGTGAAATTTAATATGTATTCAGAGGCTTTTTTTATAGAAATATTTTCTTCAAAAAATCTGAAATCTATGCGGCTTCCTTCTATAAGATTAAAAAAGTCATTAAGCCATTCCTGTGAATTATATTGAAAAGGATAAAAATTGTACCGGGTCAGCAACCAATATATCAGACTGTTTCTATTTTTACCCGGCCGGTTAAGGTCTTCAATAATATTATTTAAACCAACAGAGTCTCTGAAGCTTTTGTTGAAATATTTCCCCATATCAAATACTTTTTTATTAAACATTATAGAAAGAAGCCCCACATTTGAAGATGTATTTATAACGCCGTCTATATATGGCATCAGCCATAGAGAGCTTGTAGAATATTGATTTAATTCTTCTATATATATAAAATTTTTGTATCTGGTGTTAAACCAGTCTAAAAAACCGCCTTGTTTAAAAACTCCACCTTTTAAAAATTTATAATGCCCATGCTCTGTTACAATAACACCGACATTGGGCGGAACTTTTCTCATAACATACGAAATCATTTCCCATTGGGTTTTGAAATCAGATTCTGTATCAAATCCATAATGGTTATTAAATTGGCAAGGCAATAACAGTAAATAATCAAATTGTTTTTTATAATTATTAACGAGGTCTTTTATCGGATTGTATTTTTCTATTAATTTAGATAAATTATTTTTTAAATTTTCTATGATACAATTCTCTTCATCTGTAATGTTAAGACTGTCTATTTCATTAATATAATTATTAAAGAAAGGATTAATGGCAGAACCAATTGGATCAAAGGAAAATGTAGGCGGTACAATTCCTCTTTTGAAAATACCTCCGTAGAATGTGATTTGTTGTGCTTCCGGAAAAATATAATCAAATATTTTATTATGAAATTCTATTGAGATTATAATATCCGGTATCCAGCTCCCCAATTTTTTTCTATACAAATTGTATAGGTTGTCCAGTATATATTGTGGAATATTACCGGTATAAAACTGTTCAACCATTTTATTAAGAGAATATTTCTCATCATTAAAAGCTTTATAATAGTCATTATCAGTTAAGCAGATTACATTTGGCAGATTATATTGTTCTTTTACGGCCTGGGCAACTGCTCTTTCGGATATTATTGATTTACAGTCATTATTATCTGTCAGTGCTTTAAAAAATCCTTGAACAGTACCCTTATATATTTCTAATGATGTTGTAAACATTTCAGGTAGACCAACCGGTTCAAGATTATAGAGAATTTTCATGTTCCCTCCTTTTGTAGTCGGTAATAAAATCTCTACTCCAATTAATATTATGTTTTTTGACTTGATTGACTCCAAGAAGCAGAATATTAGGTTCTTCAAACCTTTTAGATATAATTCCTCCAAGCGCTACAACAGAGTTATCAGATATTTTTGAATTTTTTAATATGTTGACATTATATCCAACCCATACATGATTACCAATTTCAACACCGTTTTGCGGGGCATCATTTAAAAGTTCTTTTGTTGCGTTATCATATATTGCATGGCCATCCGATGTCCATATCATTATCCCGGAGGAAAACATACAATCTTTACCAATGCTGACGCTGGCATTCTCTTCTCTAAGCAATATGTTGGCACCATTACAGTAAAAATCTTCATCAATAAAAAGTTTATGTCCGCTGTGAAGTCTGGAATGAACTGAAAAATTACTCATATAATATTGGGTTTTAGATATATAAATATCTGCATTATCAGAATCTATAATTATTGAAGAGTTTGTAAAAAGCGTAGGGTATTCTATTTTGACAGTATTATTATCGCCTTTAATTGAAACCCAAAGGCCGGGTATTAATTCATTATTGGCAATTCTTTCAATGCCGTTTTCTATAATAATTAATTTATTATTGGCGGCAATATCATATTTTTTGTGTTTTTTGAATATTTTTCTTAAGATTTTTTTCAAGATTAATCCTCCAAATTTGCATATTTTTTTTCATAGCATTGCTGGTTATCAAGCCCGAATAGTATTGAGTTTGCCAGAATAAAATCATCTTCATCATCAATTTCTATTGATGCTAATTTATTTACCTGCCAATAGCCAATATTCCCGCATAAATAAGCATATCCGTATTTTTCATAATTTTGTATAAAACTTTCTCTGCGCCAGATACTAAAAGGGAATGCAAAAATTTCCACAGGTTCCAGGTCTTGTGTTTTCGGAAGCTTTTCGTTGGAAGAGTAATTTAACGGTTTTTCCAGAAATCTTGCATGGATTTTTTCTTTTGTTGTTGTAATCAAACCATCTAAATTGTTCTGGTTGAAAAAACATAAAGCCTTTTCGTATTCTTGATATGGTTGAAATGGATTTGTAGTGTTTATCCAAAATAGTATATTGCATTCGGTATTATGTTTGAAAAAATCATATATTACGTCGTCAGCAGTGGCAATAGAGCTTCCATATTCTTCTGCTCTATTGTAAAATTTACATTTATACTCTTTTGCAAGTTTTGCTAGTAAAATTTCATCAGAATTAAGAAATATTTCATCAAAGAATCCTGCCGTTTGTGCCGCATTTATTCCATACCATATTAGAGGTTTGTTATGCAGTAATCTTATGTTTTTAAATTTTAGACGTGTACTGCCTATTCTTGCCGGTATCATTGCATAAATTTTATTTGACATAATTCTCCTCAAATTCTTTTCTATCCAAGAACGGATACATGTCTTCCAGGCTCGGAGAGACCATTGTTCCGTCAGCAAGCTTTCTTGCGGAAAGTTTCGGAAGGAATGAATATTCCTTCTCTACCATTACTTCACACAGGACTGCGCCGGGTGCAGACAAGACTTCTTTTATATCCTCCGGCATGGTTTTCGGATTTGTTATTCTTCTGCTTTTTAACCCGAACGCCTCTCCTATTTTTACAAAATCCGGTACACTCACTCCGCTTTCAACTCCCGAGCCTGTCATGTGCCCTTCAAAGAAATTTCTCTGCGTCTGGCGGATTGAAGAGTAGCCGTTATTATTGATTACAAAAAGTTTTATCGGCAATTTGTTATATGCAATTGTCTGTAACTCTTGCAGATTCATCATAATTGAGCCGTCGCCTTCAAGACAGATTACATTTCGTCCGTTTGCTTCATAGCTTGCCCCAATTGAGGCAGGCAGCGCATAACCCATTGAAGCATTTCCGGAATTGAGTATATATCTTTGCCCTTCTTTAACTATTGCATTCTGGAAAGGACAAACACAGGCCGAGCCGTTTGCCATTACAAAAATATCATCCTCTTTGAGAGCCTTTGTTAATTCATAAGTGAAATGATAAGGATTAATCACACTCTCGTCCTGCGTCTGTTCGGGATGATTTTCAAAAGAATATTTATCCCTCAAATTCCGGCAAAATTCCATCCAGGGAGTAAATGTTTGAGCAAAACCGCAGTCAGGTTTTTGGCTTACGGTTTGTATTAATGCAGGGATAAAGTCCTTCAAGTCCGCATTAACTGCCAAATCCGGTTTAAGTGTCGGCTTCTCAAGCTCTGCCCTGTCAATATCAACAATAATTTTGCAGGCATTTTTTGCATAATTTTCCCAATTATAGCTTACCTGCCTTATGTTGTTGCGTGTTCCGAGACAAAGTATCAAATCAGCGTTTTGAAGCGCGAAGTTTCCGGCTCTTTGTCCTACGGTTCCGATTCTGCCGATATAATCGGGATTCTCTGTCTGGATTACGTCAAAGCCATTAAAAGTTGTAACAACAGGAATGCTTAAGTTTTTAACTAATTTTCTGAAATTGTCTGTTTGTCCGGCAAGCCTGATTCCGTGGCCTGCTATAATCAACGGCTTTTTTACCTCTTTTAATCTATGAACAATCTCTTCTATTTTTAACTCATATTCAATCTTTTGAGGCGGAGTAAATTCTTCAAGCTCGTCTTCTTCAATTATTGACGCCTGAATATTTATCGGAACATCCAGCCAAACAGGGCCTTTTCTGCCTGTTGTAGCTTCATAGACTGCTTTATCAAGATAGTATTTTATCTTGTTTGGTTCCGTAACCATTTGGGCATATTTAGTCAGCGGTTTTACAACCGATATAATATCAACTTCCTGATCACCAAGCTGTCTGAGAGGAATGTTCGGACAAGATGCCATTGTGGTTGTGTATTTAACCTGACCTGAAATATACAGAACCGGAACTGAATCTGTCCATTGTCCGAAAACACCGTTCAGACAGTTTAAACCTCCGGGGCCTGTTGTAACATTCACAACCGCAAGTCTTTGATTAACTCTTGCGTAACCTTCCGCAGCAATTGCGCAAGCCTGCTCGTGATGATTAGCCGTGTATGGGATAACCCTTCCAAGGCTGTCGTTAAGGTGCATAGCGCCGCCTCCGGACACCATAAAAAAGTGCTCGACCCCATGTTCTTTTAATCTTTTCGCTATATAGTCTGATAACTTAATCTTTGGCATTGTAGTAAAATCTCTCCGGCTTCTTCTGTTGTCATATTTGTGATTTTTTGCATTTGGTAACTATCTGTCAACATCACAAGTGCTAATCCTTTACCTAAATTCTTTTTATCCTGCCTCATTGCATCTATTGTTTTTTCAATATTAATCTCCGGAATGTCAACGACTAATATTGGTTTTAGTACATTTTGGCATATAAATTCTTCCATCGTTTGGGATAAAAGTCCTAATCTTACAGCTTCTTTGTTAGCAAGAATCATCCCCAAAACAACGGCTTGACCATGAGAAATCCTAAAGTCTGTAGCACTTTCTATTGCGTGCCCGAAACAATGGCCGTAATTGAGCATATTACGTTTTCCTGTATCAAACTCGTCATCTTCAATATAAGATTTTTTTATCTTCAAGCAATTTTGAGTTCTTGCAAGAAGTGTTTCCTGGTCTTGTTTATCAATCTTATCCAATGATTCAATAAATATTTTAGTATTATCTTCTCCGCTCATAAGGTGGAGTTTTGCCATTTCACCGACACCTGAGTAAAAATCTTCTCTTGTTAAAGTTTTCAGGAACTCCGGATAAATATAAATTTCTGATGGAGGATAAAAAGTTCCTACAAGATTTTTATAATGTTTAAAATTAAGAGATGTTTTTGCCCCGATACAACTGTCAACCTGCGCAAGCAGGGTTGTCGGTATAAATATCCAATTTATTCCCCTATAGAGTGATGAGGCTGCAAAGCCTGTAAGATCCTGAGTAATTCCACCGCCGATTGAAACCAGGGTAAGGTTTTTGCGAGGTGCAAAAGCCATAATTTTTTCATATAGCTCACATACAGTGTTAATGTTCTTTAAGTCTTCGCTGATAGGAAGGAGAATTAATTTTTCTTGCGGAATTTTTGAGAGGGTTGTTTCTTTGTGAGCATCCCAAACATTGCTGTCTATTACAAAAATCGTATTTTCTTTTGAAGATAGATTATCCAAAAAATCAGTATTCTCTTCAAAATAGACACAATATTTTCTAATATTGGATTTAATAGTTAATTTATCTAAACGCACGAAAAGCCTCCGTCAATAAAAATAGTCTGACCTGTTATAAAAGAATTTTTTTCACTTGCCAAAAAATAAACAAATTCGGCAATTTCTTTAGGTTCTGCCAATCTTTTTATCGGCAGGGCTTCCGCAAGTGTCTGAATTTGTTCTGGAGTATTATTTTTTGATGTCATTTCTGTATTAACAAATCCGGGTGCTACCGCGTTTACCAGAATATTGTATTTTGACAGTTCAACCGCAGCCGCTGTTGTCAATCCCTTAACACCTGATTTTGCAATAGAATACATGATTCTGCGCTCTTTTGAAAAATCACACCAGATTGAAGCAAAATTTACGATTCTGCCGTAATTTTGTTTTTTCATAAGAGGAGTCAGATTTTTTATAAGCATTGTCTGTGAAATCAAGTTAACCTGAATCATTTCCTGCAGTTTTTCTTCTGTCATTTCTTCGATTGAAGCAAGGTCATTGATTCCGGCACAATTGACTAATATATCCGCGTTATCAAGATGAGAAATATAGTTTTTTATACTTTCATTTGAGCACAAATTCATTTCTTGTCTTGATGGTGAGTATACAACAATACCTCTTTCTTCAAATAAAGTTTTGATAGCTTTTCCTATACCTCTGGAAGTGCCGGTTATTAAAGCTTTATGCATATACACCGCCGGCTTCTTCAATTAATTTTTTGTATCTTGCTTCAAGCATTTGTAATCTTTGAAAATCTTCATCAAAAATCATTCTGTAAAATTCCCGCTTATTTTTAAGCCACATAAGCTCAAACCCTACAGCTTTAAGTATTCCTTTGTCAGCATGTTTATCGGCAAGAGCTTTTTGTGCGTCAAAAATTATTTTTCTTGTTTCAAATCTTGATAAATATGAGAGTTCTTTGAAGAATGGCAAAGAGTGGGCTGAAACGCCGCCTCCTATAACCATATCTTTATTGACTTTTGACATCTCGGAAGATAAAACTTTTGCTATATCCAGGATTTTGTCAGAATTAATATCTTCTCTGGTTAACCCCATAGACCCTGTCATATCAACACGCCCGAGGACGATTCCGCTAATATCCGCAAATGACGGCGATTGAATCATTTCTTTGAGATTTATATATCCGGTTATTGTTTCAAGGTTAATTAAAAATTTTATATCTTTTCTTTCTTCTTCCGGAAAAACAAATTTTGTTGCCTGAACATATTTTTTCATAGCATAAGGAGTTTCTATCATTGGTGCTACGATAGTGCTTACCCCTATTGTTCTTGCGTCATACATATCTTTTATAGCTTCACATCCGCCGATTTTGATTGTGAGCTCCAATCCGGCTTTTGTTACAACCTCTTTCAGCCTTAGAGCTTCTTCAAGTCTTGTTCCTTCAGCCTCAAATTCTGCTTTTATACCTACAACGTGATGATTTTCTTTCAAATCTTTTAAAGTATCTACCATTCGTTTTTCTAGTGAATTCATGAATATATCTCCTTTATTTTTGAATTTTTATTAATCAGATTCGACAAATAATTTGTTATTGAATTAACAATATAATATGAGCTAATTCCAATACTTAAGAAAAGAAGCATTGAAATAATAATTACAAAATATGGATGAAATGTTAGTATTGAATAGGTTCTTAGACAATAATCAATAATATAAAATACTACATTTTGCATTATATATATAGAATAAGAATAGTTTCCGAGGGTATTAAATATTTTTTTATTTAAGATTATGGAAGAAAAGTATCCTAAATTGCCAATAAACAAGAAAAACATCATTGAAAAGAGTATTAGGGAAATAAAATATAAACAAATTAGTTTTATTGAATTATAACCAAATATCAAATTCTTACATAGGCATATAAAAAGAATAATTTCTATAACAGTAAAAACTATTTTACTTTTATTAAGATTTTGTAAATATTGAAATTTTAAATTTGAAACAGTATATTTTTGAAAAATTCCTAATAGTACCCCCAATCCTATTGCTATAAAACCTCTCAGCATCATTATAGAAATCCAGCCGCCTCCAATAGGACTGTAGCCTCTTGCATTGGTAAAAATAATATCACCCTTTGGCAGCCATAATAAAAATATAGAAATTACGATTATAAAAGACGTTATAAGTGCTAAGTTCTTATCACTTAACTTTATTTTTAGCAATAAGTATACTAAGGATACCCAGAACAATACTCCCACAAACCAGGCTGGCCCATTTGTTGCACATCCTTGATACAGACCGGTTCCTTGCAGAAATAGTAAGTTCCATATATCACCTAAAGTCAAAGATGTCATAGATATATGAAAAGTTCTTAATATCCCGGCAATGATAGTAGAAAAAGCTAATAGAGGCCAGAGCCGAGCAATTCTTTTTAGGATATATTTTTTAAGAGAATTGTTGGAAAAAAATAGAAAATAGCCTGCCATAATGAAAAACATTTCAACACAAAAACTTATTGCACCGAAGTTATTATAAGGTAACGGTTTGGCAATATATGGTGTTATAACTTGGCAAACCAAATGCATAAAGCAAATACCGACTGTAAATAAAAACCTTAAAAAATTTATACTGCTGTTTTGTCTTTTTTGCAATTTTTCCATATTAACTTAATTACTTTCTCTTACAAAACTATGTATTGTTTCCGCAATCTTAGAGATTTCTTTTTCTCCGAGTGCCGGGAAGGTTCCGACCCAGAAGGTATTATTCATTAT
>CALVBV010000017.1 GCA_944325815.1 Candidatus Gastranaerophilales bacterium | reverse complement strand
TATATGTGCTGAAAGATGCGCTGTTTTTAAGGCCGTATCGGAAGGGGAGAAGAAAATTCTTGCGATTGCCATTTATTCTCCAAATGAAGATGACTGCTATCCCTGCGGTGCGTGCAGGCAGGTTATGTATGAATTTCAAGGGGAACAGGAAATTGAAATTATTACAGAAGAAAAAGGAAATCTTAATGTCAGAAAAATGAGTGATTTTCTGCCGTTTGGATTTAAAATTTAAAATAAGCTAATGTATATTATAGAAGTTTTTATAAAATGGCTTAACAAAAATAAGAGGGGAAACGGTGCAAATCCTGAAAATTTTTATCAGGAAAAATCAGATGTAAAAGAGGATGACGCTGTATGCTGTGAACATAATTTTATGCCGGTTGACAGTACTGGAGAAGTTCTTGCTTGCACGAAGTGTGGTTTTGTTATAAAAAAGAGAGGCTCAAGCATATAAAGGATATTAATTATGAATAGATTTTTGGATTTTATATCATCAAAAAGCTTTAGAAATGTAATGTGTTTTATTCTGTTTACGGGATTGTTGACTTTAGCTGTTTCATCCCAGAATTTTTTCTTTCAAAAAGTTATAGAAAACGGTATAAGCAAAAAAGATATAGTTGCACAAAAGGACATAAAGGTAATTGATACTAAAAAGACTGAACAGCACAAAAAAGAGGTCGCACAGAATGTTGAGCCTATTTTAACACAAGCAGAAGACGAGTTTATTATGACAAGTCTCGTGACTTTGCAAAATTCTGTAATGAAAATAAGGGACAAAAATATAAGTGACGAGGTTAAAATTGAAGAATTAAGCGTCTTATTTGATGAAACAGGTAAAAAAGGGCTGGTAGATTTCCTTTTAAGGTCTAATGATGCGGATTTGCAGTCTTTGTTCGATAAAGCAAAAATAACATTATCATCTGTTTTAAATACAGGAATTTCTTCAAAGGATTTTGACGATAACAATGTATCGGCAATAATAAAAAAATGTCTGCCAAACAACGTTCCAAGGTATCAAGGAACATTAATTGCCGGAATATTAAATCAGGTAATTGTTCCAAACCTTGTCGTAGACGAGTTCGCAACAGAAATTGCTAAAAAGAATGCTCAAAATGCGGTTAAGCCTTATGAAGTAGTTTTTAAAAAGGGTGAAAAAATAGTTTTTGAAGGCGAACCTGTTACAAAATTAAAACAGGATGCTTTGCGTGCGTCCGGATATAATGTCCTGGAAGTTAATTGGGCCGGTATTTTGGGGCTTTATATTCTTATTGCTTTTTTTACGTTTGTATTTTTACAATATGAAAAGAATTTTGAAAAACAATATTATAATGCAAAGTACATGTCTATAATGGCTTCTTTTACGCTGGCGCTGGCTTTGATATCTGTCATTCTGCCAACGGGTTTTTCACCATATATTATACCAATACCTGCTTATACAATTTTACTTTCAATTTTTACAACTCCAAGGAATGCGTTTTTTGCATCAACGATAATTCTTGCAGTTATATCTATAGGAATGCATTGGAATATTGAAGTTGTAGTATCTTATATGCTTTTAAATACAGTTGTTATGACAGCGGTTTCAAAACTCAAATTTTCAAAGCGTTCGGATTTATTAATTACAAGTTCTAAGATTTCACTTGCAGGTATTTTGATTGTAGGCGGAATCTATTTCCTTGAAAAATATATGATGGATATCAGCAATATGCTTATATTAAAGGATTTAGGATATATAGTAATTAACTGTTTTGTAATAAGCGGAATTGTTGTATTAGGGATATTACCTATTATAGAAAATATGTTCAAAGTAATGACTCCTTACGGTTTAGCAGAGCTTGCTGACCATAACCAGCCTCTTTTGCGCAAACTGATGCAGGATGCACCCGGGACATTTAACCATTGCCTTACCGTTTCTCATCTTTGTGAAAACGCAGCAGAAGCAATCGGGGCTAATCCTGTTCTTGCAAGAGCCGGGGCAATGTACCATGATATAGGGAAACTTTTAAGACCGATGTTTTTTGTTGAGAACCAATCTTTCTACGGGATTGAAAATCCGCATAAATCTTGTACGCCCAGATTTAGCAAAATGCTTATCACTGCTCACCCGAAAGACGGGGTTGAGCTTGCAAAAGATGCTCATTTGCCGCAGATTATCAATAACTTTATTTTGCAGCACCATGGTACAAGCCTTGTGAGTTACTTTTATAACGAAGCTTTAAAAGAAGAAGGGGCTGAGAATGTTAATGAAGAGCAGTTCAGGTATCCGGGGCCTAAGCCGAATATGAAAGAGACTGCGATATTGATGCTTGCTGACGCTGTTGAATCAGCAGTAAGGGCCGCAAAAAATCCTTCTAATGAACAGATAGATGCTATTATTGATAAAATTATAAAAGAACGTTTAAACGACGGTCAGCTGTCGGATTCTCCGCTTACTTTAAAGGACTTAAAGACTATAGCAGAAACTTTCTCCAGAATGCTTAGAGGTATGCATCATAAAAGAATTAAATACCATAATGATCTTGTCCAAGAACTAGGCAAGGGGCATAAGATGCCGGAATCAGCACATTCAGCTGTAGTTCCGCCGGCTCTCGATAAGGATTTGGAATCCAAGGTGAAGGAATTAGAAAATAAAAAGAATGACAATAATTAATATTTTTACTGAAAATATTTTTGAAAACTGGAAAGTTGATGAAAAAGATATAATTGAAAAAACGCGTAAGATGCTGGAGTTCTATATAAAAGAGCTCGGTGATAAGAGCTGTCTTAAAGATAAAGAATATGAGTCAATTACTCTGGATATTGTGTTTTGTGATTCAAAAAAAACACAGGAGCTTAATCGTGATTACAGAGACAAGGATTATCCTGCGGATATCATAACTTTTGCGATTTTTGCTGACGATGAGAACAGTTTTATTTTTGACGGTGATATTAATCTCGGAGAAATTATCATTGCCCTTGATAAAGTTATAGCAGGAGATAACAGGGATGTAAGTCATTCTCAAAACAAAGAGCAGGAACTATTCTTTTTGATAAGCCACGGGCTGATGCATCTTTTAGGATTTGACCACAGGGATGAGGAGGAATATAATTTTGTTATAAACGAGCAAAGAAAGGCGCTGGGGAGTATCGAGTATGACAAAATTTAAATCACAGGGATTTAATAATACTTTCAAAAATGCAAGGAAAGGGTTCCGGCTTGTTTTAAAAAGCGAGATGAATATAAGGATTCATGTTGCAATCGCTACGCTTGTTATATTTTTGGCTCTGTTTTTAAAATTCTCTGCGCTTGAATTTTGCATACTTCTTTTTGTTATAGCGCTTGTAATTGTATCGGAAATGCTGAACACAGCAATAGAATTTGCTCTGGATTCTATATATCATAATAAATATTCCAGAATGGTCGGTATGGCAAAGGATATTTCGGCAGGGGCCGTGATGTTTGCTTCCTTTATCAGTGTGTTGATAGGAGTAATTTTATTCGGGAGTCATTTATTAAATTTTATTTAAATCCCTCTTGATTATTGTTTGTGTTTATGATTATCTTAAAGTGAAAGGGTAATATCCTCTTAATCCCTTTCATAGCGGTTGCGGGATAATGAAGTCAAGTTTAATTATCCTCAAAGTTACTTAATTGAAGAAGGAATATGAAATGTTAAAAATTAGATTAAAAAGATTAGGCGCTAAAAAATCACCGTCATTCAGAGTTATTGTAATAAATTCGACAACAAAAAGAGAAGGCAGACCGGTTGAAGAATTAGGGTATTATAATCCAAAGACAAAGGAAATGAAGCTTAATAAAGAATCAGCTCTTTCCTGGATTTCAAAAGGTGCACAGCCGACAGAAACTGTTAAATATCTTATTGCAAACTGCAATGATGACGGTACTTTGAACTATAAGAAAAAAGAAACTGTTAAGCTTTCTAAGAAAGCTCAGGCTAAGAAGGCTGAAGAAGAAGCAAGAAAAGCTGAAGAGGCAGCAAAAGCTGCTGAGGAAGCTGCCCAGGCTGCAGAAGCTCCGGCAGAAGAAGCAGCTGCTGAAGCGTAAATTAGTTTTAATACCAAAAGGCGCGGTCTTCAGACCGCGCCTTTTTAGTTATCTTTGTTTAATCTTTTTGACAAACTCTTCTGCCCACTGCATTAAATTAGGATAAAGTACAGTATTATGCCCTCTTGCGAGCCATTCAGCCTTATTTTCAGCTATAGTTCCGATACCTTTTACCATTTTGTATATAAAAGAATACATTCCGGTTCTGTCAGCACCGGCTTTGCAGTGAATATGAGCTTTACCTTTACTGGCTGTAATTTCTTCTATTTGATTTAAAAACATTGAGACATTTTCTTCTCTGGGGTTCTTTGTTACCGATGGAATATTATGATACTTCATTCCAAGAGCTTTTACGGTTTCTTCTTCTGAAAAATCTATTGCAGGTGCGTACATTGTTCTGAAATTAAATATATCTGTAACACCTTGCTCTTTAAGCCATTTAAAATCTTCTTTTTTTGGCTGAGCTGAGCGGGAAACAATATCATCAATCTTTGTATAGTTCTCAGGCATTCCTTTGAATACCGGAGTGGATAAGACTACTTTCATGTACACCCCTTATAAACTTTACCGCATCATCTTTTGAGACAACTTCTCCGTTTAACTGTGCTTCTTTTAGAGCCTCTATTATTTTCCCTAATTCCGGAGAAGGTTGTATTCCTATTATATCCATAATTTCTTTTCCGTCAAGGAGTTTGGGAAGAGGTTTTAGGGTTTCTTTTTTCTCCAGATAAAATTTCAACAGTCTGTCAAGCCCATTAAGATTATTTTCAACCATTTCTTCTGTCACTTCAATCCCGCGCGCAGAAAGCCGGTCTGCTTTTGCTAAGATTATATTATCAATAACGTTATCTTCCATTTTTCTAATGTATCTCATCATTATTTTGTCGCTTAAGTCCGGCGATGAGATTACGTTAGAGGGGTAAATATGGTTTTTAATCATATTTGTAATATATTCTATCTGTTTTTTAGAAAATTTCATTTTCTTTAAATACGGTACTGCAAGTTCTGCCCCGACATCAGCGTGTTGTATGAATCTGTGCCTGCCGTTTTCTTCTATTGTCCAGCATGAAAATTTACCTATGTCGTGCATAAATCCTGCAAGCTTAAGGTGGTTTATTCTAGGAAATCCTCCGAAGTCAACCTTTTGAAGATGTTCTTTTACTTCTTCCCCAAGGTTTTCATACTGGATTTCGATTTGATTAACTGTTTCAATAACATGATGAAGCAAATCAAGGTGATGATGGGTGTTTGGCGGAACCTGCTTCATTTCTTTTACAAACGGAAACAGCACTTCGAGTATTCCAAACTCGTCCATCTTAATCAGGGTTTCGGCTGCATATTGCCCTCCGAATAGTTTCATAAGCTCATAATTTATTCTTTCAGGCGCCGGGTTGTGTATTAAATGAGCGTATTTTTTTATTTCCCTCTCAAGCTCTTTAGTCATTTTAAAGCCTGTTGTTGAGAAAAATCGGAACCCTCTAAGAACCCTCAAAGGATCTTCTTCAAAGTTTTTACCGCTTATATGACGCAGAACTTTGTTTTCCAAATCATTAATACCGCCTGTTGTATCTATAAATTTGTCGTTTTTCAAATCATAAGCTATCGCATTGATTGTAAAGTCGCGTCTTTTTAAATCCTCTTCAATAGAATTTCCTTCGATTTCTGAAATATCAAGAAAATTAGTTTTGTCAGGCAAAACTACCCTGTATATTTTGTTGACAGAATCGAGGGTAATAAAAGTTCCGGCAAACTTTTCTGCAATCTTGTGCGCGAACTCCTCCGCCCCTTTTATTGCTATATCTCTGTCTACACTCGATTTTCCCGTAAGAAAATCCCGGATGATACCTCCGACCAGATAGCCTTCGTTTATTTCTTTCAAGATAAAATCATCCTTGATATTCATAGATAATATCTCCTAATGCAACTATTACAGCTGTTTCTGCTTTGAGTATCAAATCTCCCAAGCTGATAAGCGGCAAGCCTTTTTCTTTAAAATAATCAAATTCAGTCTTAGAAAATCCTCCTTCCGGACCGATAATTACAAGAATTTTTTCTCCTTTATGAATAGGATTTTTCTGCAAGTATGATTTAAGGCTCATTTGGGCATCACGCTCAGCAAAGACTAGTATTTTATCGAAATTTTGTTTAAGTACTTCATCTAAAGAAGTCAGGTTAAAGCAAGTTGGAATTTTAGCCCTTTCGCACTGCTTTGAAGCTTCATACATAACTCGCTGCCATTTTTGCTGTTTATCAATTTTTAAAGCGCAGTTGTCTGTTGATATCGGATAAATGGCTCTTATTCCAAGTTCGGTCGCTTTTTCCATTATAGTAAGCTGCGCATCACTCCTCAAAGGACTTTGGGCCAGATATAAATCAAATTCTAAATCTCTTTTTGAAGGGTAGCTGTTTTTAATCTCACATACTATTTCTTTTGAGTTTATATTTTCAATAACTGTTTCATATTGTATCTGATTTTCGTCAATCAAGAGAAGTTTCTCTCCCGCCCTTGCTCTGAGTGAACGCGCAATATGACGATAATTTTCTTCATCAGATATTATAATTGTATTATTGTTAATATTTTTAGAATCTACAAAGAAGTGCGGCATGTTTTATACTCTCCGTTGAACTTTCTAAAAAGAGTTACTGACATTATTGTACATAATATTATAGCTGAAACACCAAGGCTGTACCAGAATCCGAGTAAATTTAAGTCTAATTTGAATGCAAAGAAACACCCGAGAGGAATTGATACAAGCCAGTAGGCAATAAAGTTTGAAATCATAACAACAGCTGTTTGCTTAATACCTTTAAAAATACCGGCAAGTGCCACCTGCAGACCGTCAAAAATTTGGAAAAAACATAAAACATAAACAACAGGAATACAAACCTTTATCAATTGAGGGTCATTTGTAAATAATTTAAGAAGCGGAACGGGGATTATCCCTATTACGATTGCAGAGCAGGTCATAAAAGCAACGCACAAAGCGATTCCTGTGTATGCATAAGTTTTTAAAGATTTATAATACTTAGCACCATTTGCAAACCCGACTTTGACAGCCGTTGCATTTGATATTGCAAGCGGAACCATAAAAGAAACACTTGTCATTGTGCAGACGATGTTTTGTGCGGCCGCATAAATTCCGGAGATTCTCCCCATAATAATAGTAATGGCGTTAAACCCGATAAATTCAATCATAACCGCGAGAGAGGAAGGAACGCCAACTCTTATTAAATCCCTGTAGTAATTTTTATCTTTATGGTGTTTTATGTTAATTTTTTTAAAGCAGTAAAAAAACAGAACAATCCCCATAAGATATCTTGTAATTAAGCTGGCAATAGCAAGCCCTGCCGTTCCCATTTCAGGAATAGGCCCAAATCCGAAGCAGAAAATTATATTTAAGAATAAATTAACAAAAATACAGATTACTGTTAAAATATTCGGAAATACAACAATTTCAAAAGCCTGTAGAAATTCTTTTGTCATTGTATGTAAATACGCCCCGAATGTAGAAAAAGCTGTAATCCAAAAATAATCCTTAATTAATGGCACCAGTTTTGCTTCAAATCCGAATTTGTCAATCAAAGGAATAAAAAGCGCAATAATAATGGCCATGACAATAGATAAGGCTGCGGCAAATTTAAGAGAAGGGTAGAAATATTTTTCGGCCTCCTTCCCTGCACCTCTATAGTTGGAAAGAATCGGAGAAATACTTCCAAGGATTCCGATTCCGAATATCATAATACAATTAATTATCGCTGTCGCAAGGCTTACTGCCGCAAGTGTATCTGTAGAGTGCCTGCCTGCGACAATAACATCTCCTACACCTATAAGAATAAAGCCCAGGTTTCCTAATATAATAGGGCCTGCAATATTGGTAATATCTTTAATATAAAAATTTCTGACCAGCATAAGAATATTGTACTATAAATTTGACTGTAAATTTTGACTTTTTAATTCTCTTATTTTACTATAGAGAAAATTGAATACTAGGAAACTACGGTGAAAATCCGTGACTGTGCCGCAGCCGTTATAGCCGGAATACTAAGGGATAAAGGGGCTAAGGGGTAAATATTTAGAAATAAAAAGCCCGATATTTAAGAAGGGCAGACCTCTTTATTTTATCCAGAATGCAAACTGCGAGTTACGGTTTTGCATAAAGCTTTTCTTTGCTGCGGTAAAACAAAGAAAGGTTTTTTATTTTGTCTCCAGCAAATGTCAATAGTAATATAAAAAGCGGTCTTTGTCCGCATGGAATGTCTCCGGGCGCCTGTCCTATCTGTTCAGGTGTGGGAGGAGGCGGAAGCAGAATTGGTGAACGACCGCAAAAAGCCGGTGAGTGGAGTTACCATCATTGTGCTATGGTCGGTGCTATGATGAAAGCAAGGGCGCAAAGAATTGAAACTCACGAAAAGAATCTTATGGCTCATGCTGAAGCCCTTTTAAAATTCCAGCAAAATCTTGATAAAATGGCTCAGAAAATGATTGATTTTGCAAATCAAATTTCAAAAAGCTTTATTTTTAAACCTGTTGCATTTACAATAAAAAATATTGTAGTTCCAATTATCAACGCTGTTAGAAATATCCCGAATATTATTTCTAATCTGAATCAGATAAAACAGAAGTTAGTTGATATTCAAGACAAACTGAATGCTGTCTTTGGAGAAGCAAAAGCTTTTCTGGATAAAAAGGTATCTGAATTTGTAAGTAAAATAAAATTAAATTTTGAGGATATCTTCAAAATTTTTAAAAAGAATAATACAGAAGATGATGACTCAAAAATTGATGATGATAAAAAGATTTTTAATTTAAAAAAAGTTCTAAGGAAACTCTGGAAGAAAAGGGATGATACAGAAGATAAATCAGGATCTTGAATCTTCAAGACACCAGAAAAATATGACAAATACTCAAAAGCGCAATGATACCTATGTAAAAGAAGGTGTTATTGTAAATTCTTTTGTAAAAGATCCGCTTTTAGAAGGGGTTAAATCCGCACCGGTGGAGTTGTCACCATTGAATGAAACCTGTGATACGCTGGTGATTTCAAATAAAATTGGTATGCCCCAAAAACTTTATGAAAAAGATGAGAAACAAACAAATCCTCTGCTTCCGCTTTGTCTTGCAACTATAGGTGTTATGGGACTTCTTGGCGGGTTTACAGCCATGATGAAAAAGTTCTCTAAAGGGAAACTCGAGAGCTCTAAAGAGTACCTGCTCCCGGGGATTACTAGAAATCACTGCATAAATGATGAGGTTCACCAGAGTATTTTCAGCATGATACAATCTCCGAACAGAAAAACTATTCTAGCCTCTCTCGGTGTAATAACTCTCGGCTCAATGGCATTTATGGGAAAAATATTTATAGATGGATTTAAAGAAGTTTGGGTAAAAAAGCAGGAGGCTGATATCCAGAAAAACCTGCAGGAGAATCTGATTGAGGTCGAAACTCAGTCATTTTCAGGTAAAATTCAGATTATAAGAAGTATGCTTTCTTCAAAAGCTGATATGTTCTCATCTGAACTGGCTTTTAAAGGGGCAGAAAAGAAAGATGAAAGAAGAAATCATGGTTTGTTAATACTGGGCGGTCTGACTTTACTCTCAATTTTAGGTTTAGGGTATTTCTCTGTCAGAAACATCAGAAAGAGCGATGAGTTTATAAGAAAAGGGATTAAGAATACGAAAAGCGGGCTGGATAATGTAATAGAGGCATTTAATAAGAATAAACCGATAAATGATATGCAGGGACATAATGGCGAAATTGTGAAAGGTAAAGAAGCATATAAACTGTTGATAGAAAACCTTCTGGAATCTGTTTATGCAAAGCCCGAAGAAGTTAAAGAAGCTGTGAATAAAATGAATTTGCCCGAGGCAGAAAAAAAAGAATTTATGAATCATCTTTTAGATTCCATGAATCAGGCGACTGAAAAGGTCAATCCCATGATGGGAGGTTCAGGCCGTAACAAGATTACGTATTTTTCCCATGTAAATGATTATCTGTCGTTTTTTTACGATTGGCTTATGAATCCCAAAAATCCGCAGTTTAAGAATCTTTTCTTCGGAATAGCAGGAATTTCAGCCCTTGCTTATGGAGGTAAGGCAGCTGCAGAAGCTGTTAAAGAAGTTCAGGTCAAAAAATATAATGCCGATATTGAGCTGAATCTCCAGAGACGTCTTGTTTCAACGGAACTAAGAAACTTCAAAGCTAAAAAAGAATCAGCAATAGAGCCTTTGTGCGAAGAATTTATGAACCAGAAACAGAGCGGAAAATCTAAAGATGAACTCAAAACAATAGCTGATAATATTCTTTTTGAAATCAAAAACGGCCCGCCGTTTGTTTATTCTTAAATCAGGATTTCTTTTTCATTTTTGTATGTAACATATCCTAATGGTGAAGCCGGAGGTTTTCTCAAATATTTCGCCTTTGTGTATATAACGCCTACTTTTGATGGCAGAGCTGCTGATGAGTATTCTCTTGCGAGCTTACAGCATTCAAATATGACCTTCTCGTCAGGCTCTCTGCTTTGAACTTTTAAAAGCACATGTGAGCCGGCACACAGTCTTGTGTGAAACCAATAATCATCGTCTTTTGCAAGTTTAGATACAATATAATCGTTCTGTTTGTTATTTTTTCCTATATAAACATCAAAGCCGTTAATTTCAATTTTTGTAACAGCAGGTTGAGATTTTTTTGCAGATTTAGTCTCTTCAACTAATCCGAGCTCTGTTTTTATATCTTCCAAATCTTCAATGTGATTTACTTGATTTATGCTGTAGATAATGTTTTCCAGATACTCTTTTTCTATATTAAACTCCTCAAGGATTTTTGAAGATTTCTCCTTGGTTGTTTTGGATTTGTTGTAAAGTTTGTAGTATCTTTGAGCATTTTCATTCATTGTCATTGTTACATCAAGTTCAATAACTACATTCTCTCCGATTGTATAATCGAAAACTTCAACCGAAGGTTTATAATCAGCCTTTAAGTATATGTTGGCAGTTAAAAGTTCACCGAGGTGTTTGTACTTTTCGGTATTATCGCGTTTTTTTAGCAATGCTTCTATTTTAGAAGAAGAATTTTTTACTTTTCTAAGCTTACTTACAACGAGCGTCAAAAGTTTTGATTTCTCATTTTTTACATTAATCTCTTCTTGAATCTTGGAGTAATAATCATCCAATGCTTCATTTATATTTGTTCCACTCAGTATTTTGTACAGAGGAGTATTCACTCTGCTTTTTTCATTTACCCCCGGAGGATAAATGTATTTTAATCCGCCTTGCAATTCCCTGTATTTGCTCTTTTCCACGCCTACATTGTGTGCACAGCCGATAATTACGGATGTCTCTCTATCATAAAGTATCACATTTGAATGCTTTCCCATAAGTTCAATACAGAGACATAAAGAACGCAGTTGAGATAATTCATCATAAGTTTCAAAATGCAGTTCGAAGATTCTTTCGTTTTCAATCGTGAGCGCATCTGAGATTTTTGCACCCTCAAGATATTTTCTAAGAAGCATACAAAACATCGGGGGATGCTTGGGGATAACAATATTCCGCCTCTTTTCCCCTTCCGGTGTCATAAATGCGATATGATAGATTGCCGGATTTATGTTTATATAAAGTTTCCGGCTCTCTCCCTGATTCCTGATGGATAAGATAAAATCACGCCTCGTTGGCTGTTGAATCTTCTGCAGCCGTCCCCCTATTAAAAAATCGATGTTTTCCTCTGTAAAGGCTTTAAGTGTCATATAATCGATATTTTTCATCATTTTCCCCTGTAGTAATATTGATTATAATTCGACTGAACGCTGTTGTATCTGCCGTAATTATTGTAGATTCTGTTTCTGGTCGTATAATTAGACTGCACCTGCCAGTATGGAATTTGGCGCGGCTGTCTCATCTGTCTGTATTGACGCTGGTATGCCTGCTGTTGTATTGTTTTGTAGGCATAGGGATTAATTGAATCAGCATGTACGGTGCTGCATAATAAAACAGTTAAAAATAATATAATTATTTTTTTCATAATTATATTATATAACAAAAGGGGGGAACTCCCCCCCTTGTTGTTAAGCTTTAATTGACTTGGCCGTTAGATATACATTGACAAATGCAATGTACAAAGAAATTAAAACAGAAATAAATGTTGCAAAAGCTATTCCAAAAAGTCCCTTTCCAAAAACTGTAAGAAGAATTCCGCTTATAATTCCTGCAGCAAGGTTTATTAAGAGGAAAATCCAAAAGCATTTATTATAATTGCCCGGCAGATTTTTAATTAGTCCGGAAGCTTTTTTGAACTGTAAAAATGAGGTAAAAGCTTCTGTAGTTGCAAAAATCCAGTTTAGTGAAAGCGTGTAATATAGAATAATCAGAAGAGGGATTGCAGCAAGCAGAATTATTCCGATAACTGCAAGTATCTTCATTGCAAAAAGTGAGCCTATTATACTGAAGAGTACTGCACCGATTGCAAATACTATTCCAAAAATAAGTGATAATATAAGAACCGCAACCATAAATTTAAAGCCTGTAACAAAATTGTTTTTGAAATTAAATGCCGGCAAAATAAAATTTTCATTCTGTCCAATTAGTGCTTTAATTGCGTGGACAAGATATCCGCTCGGTATAAACATAATTATAATACCTGCCAGCATAAATAATGGCGCAAATACAGCAAGTTTTGTTGCTTGCAGTGAGTTTGCAAGATTAATAAAGAATGTTCCTATAAATGCAAAGCCAAAATAGGTCAAGGCTTTTTGCCGGAACATATTGTCTTTGAACATGTAATTAAAAGCTTCTCTCATATAAAATCTCCTTATAAAATTTACAATGAAATTATATCGTAGTTCCGGCGGTCTAACCTCGTATAAAAGAAGTATTAAAAATACTATACAATATTAGAAATTTCAACTATAATACATCTATGGACAAGAAAGTTATTTCAACAAACAGAAAAGCCTTTCATGATTTTTTGATTTTTGATAAGTACATAGCAGGGATTGTTCTTACAGGGACTGAAATTAAGTCTATAAGAAAAGGGACAATTAATCTAAAAGATTCTTTTGCAAAAATAGAAAATAACGAGGTTTTTTTATATGGAATGCATATTTCGCCTTATGAGCAGGGTAATCGTTTTAACCATAAGCCGGACAGGGTGAGGAAATTACTTTTGCAAAAACGTGAAATTTTGAAAATTCAAGATAAGGTTAAAAAAGATGGTGTAACAATTATTCCTTTGGAATTGTTTTTAACTCATGGTTTTGCTAAAATAGAGCTGGGTCTTGCAAAGGGTAAAAAGTTATATGATAAGCGTGAAGCTATAGCAAAGAAAACTCAGGAACGTGAAATGGCAAGAGGGGTAAGAAGGTAGTCTGGAAAAGAGGTAAGGCGGATGTTTAACAGAGAAACAATATTAAAGAATTTAAATGGTGAAAACTATTATATAGACAAGCATTCGCTTGATTTGTTTCTGGAGGACTGGAAGATTGAGGCAATATATGAGGATGATGACGGGCTGGAATTTTATGATGATTTAGCTTTAGAAAAGATAAAAAAAGGTATTTCTTTAAAAGCTCAAGGTTATAGTGACGAGCAGATTATATCCAAATTATCAAGAATGGAGGCTAAGATAGAAAAGGAAATGCCGATAGTACAGGAGTCTCCGGTTCAAGAAGAAAATATGACAGCACCTTCTGCAGAAATTGTCCCGGCTGAAAATAATAATGCAGAGCAGGTGATTCCGCAGGGTAAAAGCTTTACATTGGATGTCTCAAGCCGGACGTTACAGATGCTTGCGGAAGCTGTCGCAAAGAAAATAAGTGATGATATTACAAATTCGGATATGGCGACACGTTTAATAGAAGCCGGCGGATATAAGAGAGATAACGAAATTTTAGCCAAACAGGTAAAAGAACTTTTAGAGCACAATAAAGAATTATCACACCGTATAGAAGTACTTGAGAGTCACCCTTCAAAAAGTTTTTGGGCGCGCTTCTGGGGCCGGGGCAAATAGTGGTAAATAGGGGTAAATAGAGGCAGGGGTAAATAGGAGTTGTTTTATCAGGAATTTTTAAAAGAACTTGATAAAAAGCTTTCAGGTTATTTTAGAGATCAAGAAAAGTATATTTGCTGCAGGTGCGGATGTTCTGAGTGCTGTGAGAAGGGGGATTATCCAATCTCTCAGTTAGAGCTTGAGTATTTAATGCAGGGATTTGAAACTCTTGATATTGATTCAAAAATAAGAGTACAGGAAAATTTTAAACATTTTCAGCAAGGGGGGATGTGTCCGTTTCTGCTGGATAAAAAATGCAGTGTGTATAATTACAGACCGATAATATGCCGTGTGCACGGGCTTGCGTATTTGTGCGGGGAAAATATAGTAAAGGTTCCGTACTGCGTAAATACCGGAAAAAATTACAACTCAGTTTATAAAGATGGTGAAATAACAATTGCGCCTGTAAATGAAAATTTAGACACTCCGGAAGTCCTGAAAGGGTTGGAGTATGGAGAGATACGAAATTTGGCGGATTGGCTGAATTTTTAACAAAACTTAATGTAGTCCTCTTGACAGGCGGAATTTGGTTGTGTTAAAACTGTATGTATAAATAGTGTATAGATAGGTAAATCGTGCTTAAAATCCCGGGTACGGAATTAGAATAAAAGGTGTAGTATGGGTGTAAGCTTAGTACTCAAGGCAGATTTCGCAAGGTCGGGGTTACGATTCCTCAAAAAGAAAGGAAGTACAAATGTACGCAATAGTCGAAACAGGCGGTAAACAATACCAGGTTGAAGAAGGACGTTATGTAGACGTTGAATTGTTAGGCGAAGAAAAAGACGCTAAAGTTGTTTTTGATAAAGTCGTTATGATTGTAAACGGCAAAAAATCAAAAGTAGGTCAGCCTTATGTTGCAAATGCAAAAGTTGAAGGCACAATCCTGAAAACTGACAGAGCAAAGAAAATCATTGTTTACAAACAAAGACCTAAAAAAGGCTACAGAAAAAAACAAGGCCACAGACAAGGTTTTGCAAGAGTTATGATTAATAAAATCAGAACAACTGCTTCCAAGGCTAAAGCTGAAGCTGCTGAAACAACAGAAGCATAAGTAAGGATTCCCTGACGGCATAAATCATGCCTTAATGTGAATCTGCTAATCTAGATTAAAAATAAAGGAGATATAAAAATGGCACATAAGAAAGGTATGGGTTCAACCCGAAACGGCCGCGATTCCGAAGCGAAGCGACTGGGCGTAAAAAAATTCGGCGGTGAAATTGTTAAAGCCGGAAATATTCTTGTTCGCCAGAGAGGAACTAAAATTCATCCGGGTAACAATGTTGGTATCGGCTCTGATGATACTTTGTTTGCTCTGATTGACGGACAGGTTAAGTTTGAACCGCACAGACGTGACAGAAAACAAGTTTCAGTTTACGCAGTGTAGTTTGTAAAAGCTTAAATAAAAAGACTTTCCTTTATGGAAGGTCTTTTTTATTGCTAAGTTTTAGTAATTATTGTATAATAATCAGGTGCAATCCCTAAATTTGAGGAAGTAGAGATGAGTGAGATTTGTAAAAACTGGACCCAGTGGCTTAAACAAAACCGGTTTGCCGGACAGACACCTGAAATGCAGGCTCAAACAATGAAGTGGCTGGAAGCAGTCAGAGATGTAATTCTTGTATATGCAGAAATTAAGCCTTATGATATTGTTTTGGATATTGGTACAGGTACAGGTATGCTTGCTTTTAAAGCCTTAGAGCTGCAGGATTGCAAAGGAAAAGTGATTTTTTCCGATATGTTTCAGGATTGTCTTGATGATTGCAAAAAAATTCTCGATGCATCAGGTGTTACCTCGGGCTATGAACTTTTAAAATGTCCGGTTGAACACATAGCGTTACCGGAAAGCTCTGTTCATAAAGCTTTAATGCGTTCAGTGCTTGTCCATGTAGTGAATAAACAGCCCGCAATTAATGAAATTTACAGAGTTCTTAAACCTGGCGGAAAACTTTGTGCTTTTGAACCTATAATTCGTTCTAATACTCGTTATTGGGAAATATTAGATCCTGCTTATGTAGACAAATATGAGGATTTTAAGCGTGTAGAAAATGAGATAATGGAAAATCCTGCTGATTCTCTGTGTAATTTTGATGAAAATACGCTCAAAATGAACCTGGAAATAGCTGGATTTTCTATTCCGGAAGTTAAATTACAGGAAGTCCGCTCAAAATACGTTGTACAGCCGAATATGGTAAGAGAATGGTTTATTAATCCGCCGTCTCCGGATCAGCCTTCCACAAAGGAAAGATATCTGAGATATTTTGATGAAGCAACTGTTGAAAAGTATATGCAGGATGTTCAAAATTATCTGACCGGCAGAGAAATCAGTCTTAAGACAAACGCTGTCTTTATAAATGCTACAAAGTAAGGAGTTATAGTGAAAAATCAAACAGCAATAATTATTCCGGCAAGATACGGCTCATCAAGATTAGAAGGAAAACCTCTGCTTAAAGCATGCAATAAGCCTATAATTCAATGGGTTTGGGAAAAAGCCTCTTCCTGTAAGCTTGCTGACAGGGTTATCATAGCAACGGATGATGATAGAATTTATAAAGCGTGTAAAGACTTTGGCGCAGAAGTTGAAATGACATCAAATGACCATAAATCCGGCAGTGACAGGATTGCAGAAGTTGCACAAAGGCATCCGGAAATTGATTATATTATCAATTTGCAGGGTGATGAGCCGTTGATTGAAGTTGAAAATATAGAACTTGTAATCAGAGGGGTTAAAGATGATGATAAGGCTGATATTTCAACTCTTGTAAGGAAAATTACAGCTGAGGATGAGATTAATAATCCAAATCTTGTAAAGTGTGTTTTTGATGTAAATAATTATGCAATGTATTTTTCCCGCTCAAAAATTCCTTATGAAAGAGGGGATAATAAGGGGGTATTTTACGGTCATTTGGGAATATACGGCTATAAAAGAGAGGCTCTTTTCAGGATGACTCAGCTCGCGCAATCCTCTTGTGAGATTTCAGAAAGTCTAGAACAGTTAAGAGCGCTACAAAATGGCATGAAAATTAAAGTAGCTGTAGTAAAAAATGTTCCTGTAGGCATTGATACTATGGAAGATTTTGAGCAATTCCGGCTTATGGTTGAAGGGACCAGGTGCTAGATGTTAGAAAAACAAGAGAGTCTTTATAATATTTATTTCAATGACATTTACCCCAAAATTGAAGATATTGAGATTTTCAGAAGACAGCTGTTATCGAAAGTTTTAATTCAAATGTGTTTGTTTTCTCCTCTCTTTGGCATTATGCTTGCAGTTTTAGCTTATTATGACAATAAAAATATTATAGAAGCGGTATTTTTAGGAATTTTTGTTACTATATTTTTAATGGTTGTATGGTTTTTAGCCAATCCTCAAAAAAAAATATATACTACAAAATTGAAAAATGATTATTTTTCAGCAGTCATTAAGGCTTTTGCAGAAATAAACTTATGGCAGAGGAATAAAGCAATTTCAGAGGTTTTGCCTGATAATGAACTTGATGAAAGCGGCTTATTCTCCAAGTTTACGCAGCGTAAGAATGATGATGAATTTAGAGGGATATATAAAGGAGTAGGATTTTGTGTTTCTGAAAGCCAGCTTGTGTTGAATGACGGCTTTACACGCCCGAATACTGTATTTAAAGGACTGATAATTAAATTTAATTCTAATAAGAATATCTCTCAAAGAACAATAATTGTTACTCAAAGGGAAGGCTCTCCATCTTTATTTAAAGCATTGCTGGGTTTTGTACTGGGTTTTGTAACACTTTTAATCAAAATGCATTTCAGCTTGGAAGGCTTGATTTTGGGGATAATCAGCGGTGTAATTTGTGCTCTGTTTATTTACTTATATTCTAATCTGGGGTTAACTAAAAAAGAAAGCAAAAGTGATATTAAACTTGAATGTACAGACTTTGCCAAACATTTTAAAGTATTTTCTGAAGACGAAGTAGAGGCAAGATATTTGCTAACTCCAAGTTTTATAGAAAAGTTCACTAAATTAAAAAATGTAATGAGGGCAGATACAGTAAAATGTTCGTTTTATAATAACAGCATTATGATAGCAATATATTCTGATAAAGATTTTTTTGAACTTGGAGACCTTTATAAAAATGTGAGTGATGCTTCCACCGTAGAGAAATTTTATAAAGAAATTTCGGCAATACTTGATTTAGTAGATTATTTTAACCTTGATTCAAAAACAGGATTATAATTATGAATTTAAAAACAGAGATTACAAAGTTACATTATACAAAAGAACCAAAGGGGCTGTTGTTTAACCTCCTTAAGCTTTGTTCTGTTTTTTACGGATTTGGAAGCAGGCTTAAGAATGAATTATATGATAGGAATATTTTGAAGCCTCAAATGGTTAAAGCTTATGTAATATCTGTCGGAAATTTTACAACCGGCGGGGTCGGCAAAACTCCTGTTGTCGCAGAGATTGCAAAATCTTTTGTAGAAAAAGGCGAAAAAGTCGCAATCATCTCTCGCGGTTATGGCGGAAAATTAGATAATAAAAAAGTAAATATAATATCAGACGGAATTAATTTATATTACAAAGCTGATATGGCAGGAGATGAGCCTTACTGGCTTGCTGTTAATCTAAACATGTGCGCTGTTTTAACCTGCTCAAACCGGGTAAAGGCAGCCAATTACGCCATAGAAGAGCTCGGAGTTACCAGAATAATTCTGGATGATGGGTTTCAGCACAGAAAAATGTACAGAGATTTGGATATTGTTCTGGTTGATTCTGAGAAAATGTTCGGGAATGAAAATTTGCTTCCTGCAGGGCCCTTAAGGGAAGGAACAGAAGGCTTTAAAAGGCTGGATAGACTTGTTATCGTGAGCAAAAATACAGACCATACAAGAGCAGAAAAGCTTGCTAAAATAATGGCGAAAAAACAAGGAATAAAAACTCTCGTTGCAAAAGTTGAGCCGGACTATGCTTATAATATTATGACAGGAGAACATCTTGAGAAGGGGAAAGAGATTACAGCAATGTCTGCAATCGGGCAGCCTGAACAATTTTATAAATTCTTGGAAAAAGATTATAATATAAAATCAAAAATAACTTTTGATGACCACCATCAGTATACACAAGACGATATAGCCGGAATAGATGGTGAAATTGTTACGACAGAGAAGGATGCAGTAAAGCTTGCACTCTTAAACAGGCCGGATATTTATGCCCTGAAATTAAAAACAGTTTTAGATGTAGAAGAGTTATGCTATAATGAATAAGAATAAAGCAGCCGGATAATCGCGCCCATTCGGGTGAGGAAAGTCCGTGCATCCAAGGACAGGCCGCCGGAGAAACTCCGGGCAGCGTGAGCTGGCGGAAAGTGGCACAGGAAATATACTGCTCACTGCCGATAAGGTAAGAGCGATGGTGCAACGGTGAGTTAAGAGCTTCACCAGCGGTACCGGAAGGTACCGGCTAGCTAAACCCCGGCCGGATGCAAGATTGAATCAAGCGCTTGAGGTGTCCGCCGATGCTTGAAAAATCGCTAGAGACCGGGAGTAATTCCGGTACCAGACAGATGATTATTAGGGAGAAATCCTGAACAGAACACGGCTTATGAGCTGCTTTATTCTTTTTTATTATACTAGCAAAAAATATTTTTATATGATTTAAGTTAATATGACTAATTTTACTATAAATAAAATCAGGACATCACTACCGCTATCCGTTTCAAAAGGAACACCGCAAGAAAGACTGCAAAAGGCTGTAAGTTTAAATTTGCAATTCTATAAAAATTTGCACGATAAATTTGTAGAACGTGAAATTAAGACTTCTAAGTTTAAAACGGCCTTAAAAGAGACAGCCGGTGGTAAAATAGGCGTTGAAGTTTTAAATGCGGAGGATTCTTTCCATTCCAGATTGTCGCTTTTGCTTGGGGCTAAAAAGAAGATAAGAGGTTATGTTCTTTATCTTCCTCATAATATATGGGGAGAATGCATTCGCCAAAGTTCAGCCCAGAACTTCTTAAAAATTACCCAATCATTTTTTAATGAAATCTGTAATCCAAAATTTTTAGCAAGAAATATTTATATAAATAATCATATACAAGATAGTAAAGAGGTTTGGAATTTTTATTCACAAAATATTACAGGGAAAAATGTTTTAACCAAAGAGAGTTTGGATAATTTTTTACAAAATAAGAAGGCCGATGATAAGATAAATATATTACAGTTTTTTAGGTACAATCTGTTAAGCGAACGCAATGTTAAACAAGCTGAACCTCAAATAGATGCTCAAATTGAGAAACTTGATAACATAACTTACGTGAACAAAAAGTATGATTTAAAAGACTTTGGTTTTGAAGAGAAGCTTGCGTTGCTGTGCGAGAAACTAAAAAAAGTTCTACAAACAGAAAGACAACATAAAATCTAAGGCCAGGTTTGTTTTTAGCCTACATTTAGTTTTCTAAACTGAAGCCATTTTCTCTTGCAGCGTATGGGCGGATTCTTCGTACCCTGCTCTTCCCATAAGCGCATAAGTGTAATTTTTTGCCTGTTCAACTCCGGGCTGATTGAATGTATTAATGTTATACAGTTCACCAGCAATTGCAGTCTGGACTTCCAGCATATAAAGAAGCTGTGCAACGTTATATTCATCTATTTTAGGGAGTGTAATGGTCATCGTAGGTCGCGAATAATCCGCCAAGGCTACTCTTGTTGAATCAGCTTCCGCGTTAATCAAATCATTAATAGTCTTGCCGCCTAAGTAGCCAATTCCCGTATATTCAAAAATCCTTGGAATTTCCAGTGTTGTATCAAAGTTTTCTACACGAATGAATGTAATAACCTTATCATTTGGACCTTCGTTATAGAGTTGAATCTGGGAATGTTGATCTGTTGCACCAAGTGCCTTAATCGGTGTCGGGCCAATATTGACTTTTTCTCCGTTATTATTTATTTCTTTTCCGAGAGATTCCGCCCATAATTGAACGTACCAGTCAGAAACATATTTAAGCCTGCTTGAATAAGGCATCATTACAGAAAGGTGCTTGCCTTTTTTCGTATCTAATAAATATTGTATTAAAGCGCCTTGCGCTGCAATATTTTGATTAATATCTGTATTTTTAAGAGCCAGATCCATATCTTTGATGCCGTTCATGATTTGGTCAATATCAAGTCCGACAAGAGCAAACGGTACAAGCCCTACTGCTGAAAATACAGAGAAACGTCCGCCCACATCATCTGGAACAACAAACGTTTTATAACCTTCCTGATCGGCAAGCTGCCTTAAAACGCCTACTTTTTTATCTGTAGTTGCTACAATATTTTTTCTGTAATCATCTCCAAGTTCCTTCTCGAGAAGATTTTTAATAATCATATACTGAGACATTGTCTCCGCAGTTGAGCCGGATTTTGTAATAACATTTACCAGAGTTCTTTTTAAATCAAGTATTCCCAGAAGACTGTTCATAGTGTCAGGGTCAATATTATCCAGAAAGAAAATTCTTGGCAGTCCGTCTCTCTGCTCAGGAGTTAAAAGATTCCAGTAAGGTTTTAACAAAGCTTCGGTAACTGCAATACCGCCAAGAGCAGAGCCGCCGATTCCAAGTACGAGAATATTATCAAAACGGCCTTTAACCATAGAAGCAAATTCTTTTACGTACCATACTGTCTCTTCATTGTAGCCTAAATTCATCCACTGAAGCCACTGACCCGGTTTATCTTTGCGCTGGTTTAAATTTTTTATAATGTCAGAAATTTTTTGTTGATAATTTGCAAATTCTTCACTCAAATTTAAGCCGTTATCGCTTCCGATAATCATAGAATCTGTGTTTCTGTAATTTAATTTAAGCATCTCCTTACCTTTCTTTAAACTTACCCTTAAATCAATTTTACTATGAACAGCAAAATTTTCAAGAGGTACAGTAATGACGGCTTATTTGGCATAAAAGTCCCGGGCAAAAGCAGAAAAATTTGCACTCAAGTTTTTTTTTAGTGATAATTATAAAAAAGACAGGAGAAATTAATTTTATGGAATCAGTATTATTAAAAGAGGGACTTATTGTTATGGTAATCGGCATGGGGACAGTTTTTGTATTCCTGACGATACTTGTTGGAGTAATGCATTTAAGCAGTTATGTATTAAAATTAATAAATGAATATTTTCCGGAAGAGGTTCTGCAGGAAAAAATAAAATCAGAGGACGACATAGCTGTTGCCATAGCTTGTGCGGTATCGGCAAGAGGAATGTGAAACGGAATAATTATTCCGTTTTTTTTTACCGTGTAATTTTGTAAATAATTGTAAAAATATTATTGTAAGGTAGTGTATTTCTTATAGAGTTATTCTATAATATTTGTATACAAGGGTATGTGATATATATATAAGAGAGAAGAGTGCTCTGCACTCAGTATGAATAGGGATTATAAACATACCGGTGTCGGAAAGGTTAGGGAATGGCACTTACAATAAATACAAATTTGTCGTCGCTTATAGTGCAGCAAAATCTAAATGTTGCAACAAATTCTCTGAATAAATCGATTGAGAGAATGACAACTGGATATCGTATAAACAATGCAAAAGATGATGCTGCGGGATATTCTATAGTAACAGACTGGCAAACGCAGCTTGGTTCGTTAGATATAGCGTCGCAAAATAATTCTACCGGTATAGATTTGCTTTCAACTCTTGAGGAAAATTATGCTCTTGTCACTTCACACCTGCAAAGAATCCGCGATTTAACAGAGCAGGCTGCAAACGGTACTTATGGCAGCGATTCCCTGGATGCAATTAATTCTGAAATAGTTGCAAGATTAGAAGAAATAGACAGAATAGCTGCTAATGCAGAATTTAACGGGATTCCATTAATGGATGGTACAGCAACGGATATTACGCTTCAAGTAGGTATTTACGATAATCAAAACAGCAGAATAGTTTTGAATGCGGAATTGTTTGAAGCTTCAAATACCCAAGGTTTGTTTACTCAAGATATTCAGGACCTGGCGGATGCGTGCACCACAGCAGCGACTGCATCAGCACAGCTGACTGAAATAGATAATGCAATAAGCACTATCTCCGCAAGAGTAACCGATATAGGTGCTTATCAAAACAGACTTGAATCAGCTTCTACAGCAATAGATGTGCAAATAGAAAACTTGACGTCTTCACTGTCTACAATCCGTGACGCAGATGTTGCAGAAGAATCTTCAAATTATATTCAGGCGCAAATATTACAGCAGGCCGCAGCTACTCTGCTTGCGACAGCTAATCAGACGCCGAGTATAGCTTTAAATTTAGTATAATAAAATTGTTGTTGATTGGGATATGTACTTATATATGAGATTGGAGAAATTCAATCTCTTTTTATTATGCAAATATTTGCCCTGTGATTGATTTTAAACCGTGTTTTTGATATCTTATATCATGTAGTTAGATTAGGAAAGAGGAGTTTAATTATGGATTTAATGAAGGGAAAAAAAGGTATAATATTCGGAGTTTCCAATACTCACGGAATAGCTTACGGCATTGCAAAACAGCTTTATGATCAAGGTGCTGATATCGCCTTTACTTATGCTGGTGAAGCTATGGAAAAGCGCGTCCGGCCGATAGCAGAAGGTATGAATGCAAAGTTGATTATGAGCTGTGATGTAACAAAAGAAGATGAAGTAGAAGCAGTGTTTAAAGAATGTGAAAAAATTTACGGAAAGCTAGATTTTGTCGTGCATGCCGTAGCGTTTGCACCGAAAGAAGATTTGATGGGAAGATTTGTAGATACCTCAAAAGAAGGCTGGGATATAGCTCTCGGAGTGAGTGCTTATTCTCTGGTTACAGTATGCCGTCATGCTGAACCGATTATGAATGAAGGAAGTTCAATTTTTGCACTTACATATTTAGGTTCGATTCTTTCTGTTCCGAGTTACAATGTAATGGGGGTCGCAAAAGCAGCATTAGAATCGGCTATGAGATTTTTGGCTGTTGATTTAGGTCCAAAAGGTATAAGAGTTAACTGTCTGTCTTCAGGGCCTGTAAAAACTCTTGCTTCAATGGGAATCAGCGGTTTCTCTAAAATGCTTAAAGCAGCTGTTTTGAGAGCGCCTTTAAACAGAAATGTTTCTCTGGAAGATGTTGGAAAAGCAGGTTTATACTTGGCATCTGATTTGTCAAGCGGAACTACAGGGGAAGTAATTTATTGTGATTGCGGCTGCCGCTCTGCTTATGCATCTGCCGAGGAAATGGATATTTTGTCAAAAGAATAAGTTTATTAAGTCATGCCTGATATAGAATTTCTATATCAGGCTGTTTTATAGGAGTTTACAATGAAGAAAACATTAACACTTTTATTTTTACTAATATTAGCTGCTTTTTCTGTGAAACAGGCTGATGCAATAACTTTTGAAGAAGCTATGTCGCAATCAAAACCGGTTGTTCTACTTATTCATGCACCGTGGGCAGCGAATGTGGATGCTGTAAAACAAGCTTATGATGCAATGTCTGTCCAATATGGAGACCGGTATAATTTTACCAAAATAGATATAGCAACAAAAGAGGCTCAAGGTTTTAATCAAAAATATACTATATATCCAAATCTGCCTTATGTTTTGCTTTTTAAAGATAACGGCAAGTTTTCAAGATATCTAAAGCAGGACTGTGTGATGGATGAAGCTTGTTTTAAAGAAAGATTGGACTTCTTTTTAAAATAGTTAAATATTCCTAATCCCAAAGTATAATTTTTGATAAAACAGATAATATTTCGTTACATACTAATTGCGCAAGAGGCTTTTTTATGCTAAAATATGGCATAATAAAGGGTGTAGAAATTAACTGAAGTATCGGCGGAGAATAGAATATTCAAAAAACCGGCTTGTGTTTATATATGTGTGTCACTAAAAAATAGGAGTGGAAAAATGAAACTTATCTCTAAAGAAAGGAAAACAGTTAAATCTGCATTTAACGATGAATTTGAGAATTATCTCAAAAAGCAGCAAGTAAAAACTACTTTTAACGGGATGGAATTGGAATCTTTTTCTTGGTACAAGAAGGCTTTGGGATTAGCTTAGTTTAAAAAGTAGAGGAGTATGTAAAAGCTTTTCTAAACCGCCGAAAAATATTTATATTTCGGCGGTTTGACTTATTGCGAGTCTGCCGTTTTGTTTCCTACTTCGTTTCCAGCAACCATAAGCGCCGCAGGGATTAGCATTGTAATTTTCTGAATAATTTTATTTTTATTATCAACCTGTCTTGCAGCCATACAGAAATCGTCAAGGTGGGCCGAAAAATCGCTCAGCTGAACAGGTCTGCCTTTGCCTTGTTTGAATATAATTTCATTAATTTTATTAGCAAGAATGTTGCTTGCATAAACTCCCAAGAACAATCCCGCAAGAGCTGTAACGGCTTTTGTGACGTTAGTTCTGTATGTTTCAACCAGTTTATTGTTTTCAAAGAACCTTTTGCTAAAATATTTTCCTCCGGCAGCAAACCGTCCGACAAAAATTATCGGTACAGAAATATTTGCGATTTGCAGCAGCGTTTCTTTAAGTTTAGCTTTTCTGTTAGCTTTATTTTTATCAATTGCCCAGCCGGCAGCCAGTCCTCCAAGGCATGACCCCGCACCTATAGTAATTATTTCCGGTTCATCATAAGGTGCTTTATAAAGATAGCTGTCTTTGAAATTTTTAAACATTTTTTTCGGATTAAGTGAATATTTAGCGCATTTTGCAAGAACTGCCAGGCTTGCAAGAACTCCAACACCTGTCGATGCAGCTATAATTGCTCTGTCTTTTGTTGAATAAACACTTTCTGCCCACGGATTTCCGTGTCCGAAGCCTACTCTTTTGGGATTTTGATAATTTGTACTATTTATAGGTGTCAACATACTATAACCTTCCGGCTATAATAAAACCCATAAATTTAAAAATTTGCGCTTTTTTTTATATTAACTTATGGGCGAATAGAATTTTGAGATTTCTTCAAAATATCTTTCAAGCGCTTTATAGCCATTATATATTTCGTTTGTAACCGTAGAATATCTGCTTGCAACTATATATTTCAATTCTTTGCATCTGATTTGCAGAAGATTGTCAGCATCTTTTCTTAAAAGTTCATTTCCTGAGGTTGACCATTTTTTAAGATAAGAAAGTTCTTCGTTAATCTGCTTAATGGTAGAGTATTCTAAAGTATTAAAGTCATATTTTTTAAGAAGCTGGAGTTCAGAGTTCGTAATCCGGCTTTGAACAGCCTGAAAACGGTAAACTTTTTTAATAATAACATAATTATCAGCAATCCTTCTGTGAGAGTACGGCACAGAACTCTTTGCAAGCAGAGCAGATGTAGAAAGCGCCGTAAAAGCGTCATCATCTCTTGAGAAAGTACTCAGTGCAGGATAAACTGTTTCTATCTTCTTATTATTATTCACGAGCCAAAACTCCTTTTCCCTCTTTATAATATCTATAATATCTAAATAGTTGAAGATTGTCATCAAATATTAATATAAATTTACAAAACAAAACCTTCCCCGTTCGAGGAAGGCTTTGTTATTAAATTTTAGATTTTAGCATAAAGCGCAGATGCTAGATGCGGACTTTTTTATATTTTCGACCTTGTCCAATTTTTCCCAAGGCAAATCTAAATCAGTACGTCCAACATGACCGTATGCTGCAAGCTTCTGGTAGAATTTCCCGCCGTTTTTAGCCGGAAGGTTTCTTAAATCAAAGTCTGCAATAATAGCAGCCGGTCTCAAGTCAAAGTTATCTCTTACTATTTTAGATATTTCATCGTCAGAAATCTTCCCTGTGCCGAATGTATCAACAAAAATTGAAACAGGTTCAGCAACACCGATAGCATAAGCGAGTTCGATTTCGCATTTTTCCGCAAGTCCTGCTGCAACGATATTCTTTGCAACATATCTAGCTGCGTAAGCTGCAGAGCGGTCTACTTTTGTAGGATCTTTTCCAGAGAATGCGCCGCCGCCGTGACGAGAATATCCGCCATAAGTATCTACAATAATTTTTCTTCCTGTCAAACCAGAATCACCTTGAGGCCCGCCGACAACGAATCTTCCTGATGGGTTGATTAAGATTTTTGTTTCTGAATCAGGCTTTATTGCTTCTTTTTCAAAAACATAATCAATAACGCAGTGTTGTAAATCCTGCCTTATTATAGCCTGGATTTTTGAATTGTCACTGATACCGTTGATTTCAGCAGCGTGCTGTGTTGAAATAAGAATGGTATCTATTCTGGAAGGTTTTCCGTCAACGTATTCAACCGTAACTTGCGATTTGCCGTCCGGTCTCAAGTAATTTAAAATACCTTCTTTTCTAACCCTGGCCAGTCTGTACGAAAGCTTATGCGCCAGGCTTATCGGAAGCGGCATTAGTTCAGGAGTTTCGTTACATGCAAATCCGAACATAATACCCTGGTCGCCGGCACCTATGTTTTCGGTTTCGCTTGAAGATGTATCAGCATTTTCGCTTCTGCTTTCAAGAGCTTTATTAACCCCGCCAGCAATATCTACAGACTGTTCATCAATACTTGTTAATACTGCACAGGTATCACAGTCAAAACCGCCGCCGGCTGAGCCTGCATAGCCGATATTTCTTACTGTTTTTCTAACAACATGTGGTATATCAACATAGCAATTAGATGTGATTTCACCGCAAACTAATACCATACCTGTAGTTGCGGTAGTCTCTGCAGCAACTCTTGACTGCGGATCTTTGGTTAAAAACTCATCAAGAATCGCGTCAGAAATCTGATCGCATACTTTGTCGGGGTGGCCTTCTGTTACTGATTCAGAAGTAAACAAAAAATTTTTTGATGTCATAATGATTTTCTCCTTAATTTATATTACTCCGGTAAGGTTTTTAATTCCGACCCGGTTACACATTAGCACCATTCTAGTATGAAGGGGGAAAAAAATCAAATAAAAGGATAATTGAGTTTGCGGAAAAATTCACATTTTTCTCGCAAACTCTCGGGAACGGTTTCACCTCAGGTTGTATGCTATCCCTCA
>CALVBV010000016.1 GCA_944325815.1 Candidatus Gastranaerophilales bacterium | reverse complement strand
CGGCGCTTTTTGAACTTGATAAAAATTTAATACTTTCATAATCTACTTTAAGCTCATCCGCAATTTTTGTAATTTCGCGGCCTACAACGCCTGTGGCACCTAAAATTGCTATTCTGGGTTTTCTCATGTACTCTCCTTTATAAAATATTCTCCAGACCGTAAATAAAGTCCTGATGTGTATTTATGTGTCTGACAGCTAGAAGTACGCCGTCCATATAACACTCACGATTCATAGAATCATGCCTTATTGTAAGTATTTGTCCGCCTGCGCCAAACAGCACTTCTTGAGAAGCTATATACCCTGGCATTCTAACCGAGTGTATATGTATGTTATTGTATGAATTTCCGCCTCTTGCACCTTTTATTGTCTCGACTTCAGGACAATTGCCGGATGTAAAATCAGGATACTCCTGAGCCATCATTAAAGCTGTTTTTATTGAAGTTCCTGACGGCGCATCTTTTTTTTGATTATGATGAAGTTCTATTATCTCTGCATTTTTAAAATATTTGGAAGCCATTTGGGCAAATTTCATCATCAAAACTGCACCTGTTGAAAAATTTGGTGCTATAAAACAGCCGGTTTTTTCTTTTTCAGATAACTTTTTTAACTCGTCAATCTGTTCATCACTTAAGCCTGTTGTTCCTATTACAATCGGGATTTGATTATTTAAACAGTACAAAGCGTTTTCATAAATAGATTCAGGCTGGGTAAAATCAATTAATACATCAATATTTACAGCATTCTTTGCTTCTTTTACTGATGCAAACTCTCCGTCTAAAATGTCAATTTTTGCGACCAAGGTCATATCATCTGCACTGTTTACAGCTTTTACAACTTCCTGCCCCATCTTGCCGTTTGCACCGCAGACTGCAATATTTATCATCCTTTTACCCTCCCATAAAGTCTAAAAGAATTATACTATAAACATTGATTCTACTGAAAAAAAATATAAAAATGTAAAGATTTGTAACAATTTTATATAAAATGGATATAAAAGTGTTATTTTTTTCTGAAATGTGGAATATATATAGTATAATCTCTTTTCTTTATTTTCTCCTCCACTCCTTTATCTAACGAGTTAATGCCGCAACAGATTGCGGCTTTTTGTTTTGCGATATTATTCAAACCGTTTAAATACAGTATCTATGTTCTTTAAATAGTCTCGTACATCAAAACATGTATCAAGCTCTTCTGCACTAAGATTGACTTCTGTGTCGGAAGCAAGTTCCATTTTAAAATTTCCGCCATTCAAAGCGCTTAGTGCATGTTTTTGAACAATTCTGTATGCATCTTCTCTCGTGTGCCCTTTTTCTATAAGCTTTAACAATACCTTCTGAGAGTATACTATACCGCCGTAAAGCTCAGTATTTTTCTGCATATTGTCTGTGTGTACAACCAGATTCTGCATGACATTGGTAAATCTGTTAAGCATAAAATCTGTCAGTATCAATGAATCCGGGAATATAATTCTTTCTGCAGAACTGTGAGATATATCTCTTTCGTGCCATAAATTAATATTCTCGAAAGCGACCATGGCATTTGAGCGGACAACTCTTGCCAGACCGCATAAATTTTCGCACAAAACAGGATTTTTCTTATGCGGCATAGCTGACGAGCCTTTTTGATGAGCCCCGAAACCTTCTTCAACTTCCCTTACCTCTGTTCTCTGCAAGTGTCTTATCTCGGTTGCAAACTTTTCTATAAGGCTTGCTATGAGTGCTAAAGACGACATAAATTTTGCGTGTCTGTCTCTTGATATTATTTGGGTGGAGATTTTAGCCGCTTTTAAACCTAGTTCTTTACAGGCAAGCTCTTCTATTTCCGGAGGAACATTGCTGTATGTACCTACAGGTCCGGAAATCTGACCTGTTAAAATCTCTTCCAGCGCTTGTTTAAAAGTATTGTCAGCACGTGTAATTTCATCCAGCCAGTTTAGTAGTTTGAAGCCAAATGTTGTAACCTCCGCGTGTACACCGTGTGAACGTCCTATACATATTGTATTTTTATATTTAAATGCAAGCTCTTTTAAAACATTTATTAGCTTATCTAAATCATTGAGTATAATTTTGGAACTGTCTTTAATCTGTAATGCAAAAGCAGTATCTATTACATCAGAACTTGTAAGCCCCATGTGCATATATTTTGCATTCTCTGCACCTAAAGATTCATTCACAGCCGTCAGAAAAGCTATTACATCGTGTCTTACTTCCCGTTCGATTTCATCTATTCGTTCTAGTGTAAATGAAGCCTTCTCTCTTATTTCTCTTAAGTTTTCACCGGGAATTGCACCAATCTGACAGTAAGCATCACATACCGCAAGTTCAACTCTTAAGTAATAATTGAACTTTTCCTCTAATTCCCATATACATTTGATTTCTTCTCGTGAGTATCTATCAATCATAGCATTATTATACGATAAAAAAGGAAGGTGCAAAACCTTCCTTTTTGAAAATAACTTATTTGCCGAGAGACTTCCAATAATCTTTTTCTGCCTGTATAGCATCCTTTGTTGCCTGTCGTCTTGCTTGAGCTTCCTGTCTTTGTTTTTCCATTTTGGCCTGACGTTCAGCCTGTTGTTTTTTGTACTCAGCTTGTTTAGCTTCATTTGCTTTTTGTTGAGCTTCCATTTTTGCATTAAATTCTTTTTCTTTGTTTGTAATAGGTGAAAGTTTCTTGTTTACATAATTTTCTAATCTTGATTCTGCTGCTGTTACTGCAATAGAAGAGGTTAATGCTATTACTGCAAACATTGTAAGTATTTTCTTCATAATAAAACTCCTTTCTTTTGTATAAAGAATTTTAAACCACATTTTTTTATTTTTCAAGTATAATAAAATTATGGGTGTTGAATTATTGGGTTTTAATATAGATAACTATACGTTTGAAGAAGCGGTATCAGTTGCAAAAGGACTTATTGACGGTCATAAAGTGTCACAAATTGTGACGATTAATCCTGAAATGTTTTATACAGCAGAAAATGACTCCAATTTTGCTAATATAATAAAGGAAGCAGAAATGGTTATTCCGGACGGTATCGGGGTCAAAATTGCTCTAAAACTAACAGGAAAAAATGCATTCCGCATTCCGGGAGTAGATTTTGCTAAACGCCTGCTCAAAGAGGCTTCTGCAAGCGGTATACCGGTAGCAGTTATCGGCGCTAAAGAAGAAGTTGTAAACAAAGCTGTCAGTAACTTACGCAGCGAAATCAGCGGAATTAATATAGTATATTATCATAATGGATATTTTGATAATGATGAAGTGATTTATAATGAACTTAAGGCAAAATCACCTAAATTAATACTCGTAGCCCTGGGTTCGCCCAGGCAGGAACAATTCATCTATAATGCAAAAAAAGTTCTTAATCCGTCTTTAATGATAGGTATAGGCGGTAGTTTGGATGTTTGGTCAGGGTATGTTAAGCGTGCCCCCGAAGCTTTCCGGATACTAGGATTGGAATGGCTTTACAGAACAATAACGCAGCCGTCTAGGTTAAAAAGAATTTTTCCGGCGCTTCCGTTATTCCTGATGAAAGTTTTAAGCAGTAAAGAACAGAGGTAAATTTATATGCTGACAGATAACGAAAAAAATGAACTTCTAATAAAGACCCGAAATCTGAGAAAGAATATTATAAAAATGGTTTATTCTGCGCAATCCGGACATCCGGGCGGTTCTTTATCCGGTGCGGATATACTTACTGTTTTATTTGAAAAATGTCTTAATATTCCTAAAGAATGGGATAAATCAGCGGATTTTTACAAAAGAGACCGGTTTATAATGTCTAAAGGGCACGCTTCTCCTTTGTTATACGCAGTACTTGCCGGTCACGGAATTATTAAAGAAGAGGAACTTTTAACTTTTAGAAAATTTAATTCAAGACTTCAAGGGCATCCTGCGAAAAATTATCTGCCGGGAATCGAAACCTCCTCAGGTTCCCTCGGACAAGGTTTATCAGTCGGATGCGGAATGGCATTGGGCTTAAAACTAAATAATAATCCGGCGAATGTGGTTGTATATTTAGGCGACGGAGAACTCCAGGAAGGATCCTGCTGGGAGGCTTTTATGCAAGCCGCACACAGAAATTTGGATAATCTTATTGCTATAATCGACAGAAACGGTCTGCAAATTGACGGTGAAACAGAGCATGTCATGGCTTTGAATAATTTAAATGATAAAATAAGAGCTTTCAACTGGGATGTAATAGAAATCAACGGACACAATTTTGATGAGATCTATTCAGCTGTTGAAGCTGCAAAAAAATGTACTAAACCTTGTGCTATAATCGCACACACGGTAAAAGGCAAGGGGGTGTCTTTTATGGAAAATCAAGCAGCATGGCATGGTAAGGCACCAAACAAAGAACAGTTTGAACAAGCTTTAAAGGAACTCGGAGATGAATAAAACCTGTCCGTTTTCTCCGGAAAGAGAATGCAATAACACCTGTCCATTGTTTATCTCTCCGGATGATCTTAATGAATTTGTTACAGCAAGGCTTTCAAGTATCGGAGTTATTGACCGAAAAGAAGGAGAGTGCTCTTTAAAAATGCTTGCACTAAGTCAAAGCAGAGTTGTTTTTGAAAATACTAATACAAGAGGCTAGCCCTTGTGAAAAAACTTGTACATAAATTTTTTAAAAATAGAGGAATGCTTCTTAACGCATCTTAATACGACACTTTCTGTTTCAATCAAAAACATTCTTGTATTTAAAGTCTTAGGATACAATTCTTTCAACTGTGAATTAAACTCGTCATTCAATTGCTTAATTTTGTAGTTTCTAAGCATGCAGTTCAAGTTTCTCTCATAAAAACTTGGATATGCAATCCCTTTTGCTGTGGCTTCATGTCGTGCAAGCAGACCTATTGTCGGTGTATTTTTGCAATCTTCGAGATGAGAAACCGCATCTTTTACATTGTCTACATCCCATTCTAACCTGGTATCAAGATGCGCATGCGTCCACTTTGCATTTCTTCTGACATTTTCAAACCTGGGTGATCCGATTTCTAATTCCATAAATACTCCTTTATAATACACAACAAAAAAAAAGGCCAGCCAGAAGGCCGGCCGTAAATATCAACCAACAATTTCTTTTACTTCTGCTTGAATATTTTTTGAATCAACTTTTATACTAGGACCCATTGTTGTTGTCAAATAAATTGACTTAACATAAGTTCCCTTTGAAGCAGAAGGTTTTGCTCTTAATACAGCATCAACTAATGTTCCATAGTTCTTTACTAAATCATCAAGAGCAAATTGAACTTTGCCGATAGGACAGTGAATCATACCCTGCTTATCAGCTCTAAATTCAACTTTACCTGCTTTTGCATCCTTTACTGCTTTTGCGATATCCAAAGTAACAGTTCCTGTCTTAGGGTTTGGCATTAAGCCTTTTGGTCCTAAAACTCTACCTAACTTACCGAGCATACCCATACAGTCAGGAGTTGCAATTAATGTATCAAATTCAAACCAGCCGCCTGAAATCTTTTCTATAATATCTTCTGTACCGTAGAAATCAGCACCTGCTTCTTTTGCTTCATTAACCTTAGGTCCTTTGGCAATAACACATACACGAACCTCTTTACCGAGACCTGCAGGTAATACTACAGTCGATCTAATTTGCTGTTCGGCGTGCTTTACTTCGATGCCTAATCTCATGTGGCATTCAACAGTTTCATTAAATTTAGCAACTTCTTTTGACACTTCCTGCAATTTTACCAAAGCATCACGACCGCTTGCCGGTTGTGTAAAATCTGCAAGCAATTCTTGAAGTTTTTTTTGTTTTTTAGTTATTTTTGACATTTTTTTATCCTTTCATGGTATTAGCGGACTACAAGTCCTTCCATTCTGTCTAGTTTCCAAATAACCGCCTGTGCAATCAAAGATTGCTTCGCTGCATTCACTAACGTTCATTCCGCAACGGCGGTGTCGTAGTGTTTGTCCTCATTCCACCGGCTCTCCGCCGCTAAATTCGGACTTCACACCGGCTTACGCATTTTCTTCTTTTACTGTAACACCCATTGCTCTGCAAGAGCCTTTAATCATGTTAACAGCAGCTTCCATAGAAGTAGCATTCAAATCATTCATTTTGATTTTAGCAATTTCTTCTAACTGAGCTCTGGTTATTTCGGCAACTTTTGTTTTATTAGGCACTGCTGAACCTTTAGAGATATTTAATGCCTTTTTAATTAATACCGGTGCCGGAGGTGATTTTGTAACAAAAGTGAAACTTCTGTCTTCATAAACATCGATAACAACAGGGATAATGTAGCCTGCTTGCGATTCAGTTTTTGCATTAAACTGTTTGCAGAAATCCATAATGTTGACACCGTGCTGACCCAATGCAGGACCAACCGGAGGTGATGGATTTGCTTTACCTGCTTCAATTTGCAGTTTAATTTTTCCTACTACTTTTTTTGCCATTTTGTTTTCTCCTTTCGTGGTACTAGCGGGGGGCATCCCCTTCCACGTTGTTTGTGTTGTTTTATTAGTTGCGGTAAATGAATAATTAGAGAATAGGAAACCTTCTCCTTTCATTTACCCTCTATAATTTTTGAATTTGTTTATATTCCAGCTCAACCGGAGTTTCACGACCAAAGATTGAAACCATGGCCCTGAGTTTTGCTTTATCCGGATAAACTTCAGTAATATCACCGACAAACTCTGCAAAAGGTCCTGATATAATTCGGACTTTTTCACCCACTTTAACATCCATTTCAATTTTCTGGGTCTGTGCGGTTGAGCGGTGTATAATCTTTTTAATTTCGCTGTCTTTTGCAGGAATAGGTTTCTTTGCAGAACCTACAAATTTTGTAACACCTGCTGTATGGCGGACTACATACCAGCTGTCTTCATCCATTATCATTTCTACCAGTACATAGCCGGGGAAGATTTTTTCTTCTTTTTCCTGTTTTCTTCCGCCTTTTATTTGGGTAATAGTCTTTTGTGGTACTTCCACTCTGAATATTTTATCAGCCATATTCATGTATTCAATACGTTTTTCCAGGTTACTTTTAACCTTATTTTCGTATCCTGAGTAGGTATGAACTATATACCACCGTTTCTGATTTTTTTTGTCTGAAGATTTTTGATTCTCCGCTTGCGGAGTTTCTTCATATTGTTCTTCATTTACTATGTTTTCGTCTTTTTCACTCATTATTCTTACCCTTTATGGTTTGGTACGCCCGCCGGCTAATTTAATTTTGATAAAAGTGCGTTGAATATTATATCCACAAAATAAATAAAAACAGTGAATATAAATACAATCGCTACAACAAAGAAAGTCTCCACAACAACCTGATGTTTTTCGGGCCAGGTTATCTTGCCCCACTCAGTTCGTACGCCTTTAAAATATGTTATGATACTGTTCTTTGCTGATTCTACTATATCGTTCATTTTAAATTATCCTTTTTATAAAATCGCGCCCTGAAGGACTCGAACCCTCGACATCCGGTTTTGGAGACCGACGTTCTACCAACTGAACTAAGGACGCTCAGTAAAGTGATTAAGTGACTGAGTGATTAGGTGACTAAGATTTTTCCAGACACATATCACTGAGTCACCGTTCACTGTTATTTTGTTTCCTTGTGAGTTGTGTGTTTTTTACAAGTCGGACAGTATTTGCTTAATTCCATTCTGTCTTTTGTATTCTTTTTGTTTTTAACTGTTGTATAGTTTCTTTCCTTGCAGTCTTCGCAAGCTAGAACTACCATTCTGTCATTTTTGCCTTTAATACCCATTTTTTAAGTCCTTTATATTTCCTTTTTTTATGCTATTTTTTACCTATTTAAAATAGAATGTGAACTTAACACATTCTAATAAAATCGGCGTATGAAATTATCGTATTATAAACATTTTTAAATTGCAAATGATTATGAAGTTTTTTTAAATTTTACTTGTGGTATAATAGGACCAAAGGGAGAAGGCAGTATGATTAAATCTATAATTTTATCGGCAGGCAAAGGGACAAGAATGAAATCTGACGTACCGAAAGTTCTGCATACCATTTTTGATATACCTCTTGTTAAATATGTAATAGAGGAGGTTAACAAGACCGGTCTAATTGATGAAAATTTTGTTATTGTAGGGCATCAGGCTAAACTTGTTGAAGAATATGTTAGAAATAACTGCAGAAATTCCAAATGCATTCTGCAGATGCCACAGCTTGGGACTGGACATGCGGTAAGTATGGCAAGACCGGAACTCAGCGGTTATGAAGGAGATGTTATAATACTATGCGGCGATACACCGCTTATTACAGCAGAAACTATTAAAGAATTTATCGAGTTTCATCATTCAAAACATTCAGACCTGACGGTCATGAGTGCTGTTATGGAAAATCCTGCTAACTACGGCAGAATTATTAGAAATTACAACGGAACACTTAATTCTATTGTAGAAGAAAAAGATGCTATGCCGGAAGAAAAATTAATAAAAGAAGTGAATGCAGGTATTTATTGTTTAAACTGGGGGAAAATAAGACAGGCATTTTCTGAGCTTAGTAATAACAACGCACAGGGCGAATATTATCTTACAGATATTATAAGATGGGCAAATTCTAAAAAGCTCGTCGTAAATGCTTTTACTATAAAAAATAATGAAGAAATTTTCGGTATAAATTCACAGGCTAATCTTGCAGAGGCAGCTAAAATAATGAATAAAAGAACTATTGAAAAACATTTGAATAACGGAGTTACAATCGTAGATCCGGCGACAACCTGGATAAGTCCTGAAACGGAGATTGAAGCTGATACGATAATTTATCCTTCATGCTACATAAACGGTAAAAATAAAATAGGAAAGAATTGTAAAATAGGACCGTTTGCACATCTTAGAGGGGATGTTGTCTTAGAAGACAATGTAAAAATAGGAAATTTTGTTGAGGTTAAGAAAACGACAATAAAATCTCATACAAACGCTTGTCATTTGTCTTATCTTGGAGACAGCGAGATTGGTTCCGAAGTTAATATTGGCGCCGGTACTATTACCGCAAATTATAATCCTCTTACCAAAGAAAAGAGCAAAACAATAATAAAAGATAATGTTAAAATCGGTTCCAATTCAGTTCTCGTTGCCCCAGTTACAATAGAGGAAGGGGCAAATGTGGGGGCTCTGAGTGTTATAACCAAAAGCATTTCAGCCTGGTCACTTGCAATAACCAGAGCACCGCTGAGAATTGTAGAGAATTGGGTTAAAAAATCGAACTAATTAGTAAAACGATATTTTATTAGTGTAAAAATAGCCTGGACTCCATCTTTCCAGGTTATTTTTTTACCTTCTTCAGATTTTCTTGCATTATAAGAAATCGGAACTTCCATAAAGCGCACATTTTTTTGCTTTAAAACTTTTGCAGTAATTTCAGGCTCAAAGTCAAAGCGGTTGGATTTTATTTCAACATTTTTTAAGAGATCAGCCCTAAAAGCTTTATAACAGGTTTCCATGTCGGTAAGATAAGTACCATACAAGATTCTTGTCATATATGTAAGAGTTACATTGGCCAGATAGCTCAAAAATAAAAAGTTACCGCTGTTTCTGGTATCAGCCAGTCTTGAACCGTAAACAACATCGGCAGAATTAGTTTCTATCAAGCGGACCAGAGGTTTGTAATCTATTGGATTATACTCTAAGTCAGCATCCTGAATAATTATTATATCTCCGCTTGCAGAGCCTATTCCTGTTCTCAACGCCGCACCTTTGCCCATATTTCTTGTATGATACAAGACTTTATAAGGCAGGCTCTTATACAATTCTCTTGTGCCGTCAGTAGAATAATCATCAATTAGTATAATCTCTTTTTCCAGCCCGAAATCAACCTCTTCCACCCGGCGCAGAAGCTCTATTAATGAATCTTTCTCATTATATACCGGTATTAAAATAGAAACTTTGTTCATATTCTGCATATTGTTTCCCTTCCCCTTTGCCAAAATATAAGTTTTATTATATTATTATAATACAAAGAGAATAGAGAGAGTGGTTAATGACTTTAGAAAATTTTATTTATGAGTCAGTATCCGAAATCCTTAACGGCGGGTATGAAGAAGTAAGGGAAAGAATAGTTAAGCATAAAGAAATCTACCAGGATGACACTGCTATCTGTCTAACCCTGCTTGCTCTGGGTGCCTTTTTAAAAAAAGATTACAAAAATTTTTATCAGTTTATGAATGATACAGCCTTTCTTGTGGATCAAACTAAAGAGCCGATTACACTCATCCTTCATGAAATGATTTTGGGATTTGTTAATTTTAGTGAGAAAAATACAACTCTTTATGCAATAAATTACAATAAAGCACGAAAACTCTCTATAAAAAATCAAAAAACAGACTTTTTTGAAAAATTAAACTCTATGCTGAAATGTCCTCCTATTAGTCATTATGGCAGCCACAGTACCCAGACAAAAGACCCCTTAATTGCTCTGGTAAACATTGGTCAGGCTGTAGCCGCCGAAAAAAATATCGATTCTCTAATCAAAACAATTGCAGAAGAAACGAAAACGGCTCTGAATGCTGATAGATGCACGGTTTTCTTATATGATAAAGAAAATAACGAACTTTATTCAAAAGTTGCAACTGGTTTGGATACCAAAGAATTAAGAATCCCTGCTGACAAAGGTATTGCAGGCCATGTTGTGCAGACTGGCGAAACAATCAATATAAAAGATGCATATAATGATAAACGTTTTAATTCTGATGTTGATAAAAAAACAGGATACAAAACAAAAACAATACTGTGTATGCCGATAAAAAACTATAATCAGGAAATCATAGGTGTTTTTCAGGTTTTAAATAAATTTGATGAATATTTTACGCCAGATGATGAGGATTTGCTTGTTGCAATAGCTTCAAGCGCTGGCATCTCTTTAGAAAATGCACAATTATTTGAAAGACAGCAAAAACTCTTAGAAGAGCAGAAAGTCATTCTTGACAGCTTTATTGAAACCCTTGCTGCTTCTATAGATGCAAGAGACAAGATTACAGCAGGTCATTCATCAAGAGTAAGAATGTTTGCAACTCTCATTGCCCAAGAATTCGGGATGGAAAAACACGACCTTTATGTTTTAGAAAAAGCTGCAGCCCTCCATGATATAGGAAAAATCGGCATAAGAGATTCAGTACTGCAAAAAGAAGGAAAGCTTACACCGGAAGAGTACAAACATATTCAAGAGCATGTAGAAATTACACATCATATACTGGAAAAAATCCATACATCAAAAGACTTCCAGGAAATTACCGAAATTGCCTGCTCACATCACGAAAAATATGACGGCACAGGCTACTACAGACATCTTAAAGGTGAGGAAATCCCTTTTGGTGGAAGAATCTTAGCTGTTTCAGACGTATTTGACGCTATAACATCCAAACGACATTATCGTGATAAAATGCCGATAGAAAAAGTTATAGAAATTATTATGAATGGTTCCGGTTCACATTTTGATCCGAAAGTAGTTGATAAATTTTTATTAATTAAATTGAGCAAAATCGTTGGCGTATTTGTCACAGAAACTCACATGACAATCGATAAAGAGGATAAAATTACGTTAGATAAGTACAACCTACTTGATTTATATTACTCAATAGTAAATAATTGTAGTAACAGGTTGTTACAAGTTTTTAATAAGTATTATGTAGGTATAGATTTAGAGCATGAGTAAATATATAGTCATATTAGCATTAATAATCACAGCGTCACCGGCGTTTGCAGTAAACGATACGGGCATGAAACCCTTAAAAGTAAAAGCTGAAACTACTGTCGCTAATATGGATATGGTTATCAAGGATAATTTTGTAAAAGCAAAGTACGCCTCAGCAGAAAACAGATTCGCTCAAAATAACGTAAAGGCCTCTTATGATGATTTTAATGACTTAATCAACAGGGCTTCTCATGATGATTATGTATTTTTGGTTTATGCGATGAAAATGGCAGAGTGCGGTTTTTTTGACCTGTCTGACAATTTAATAAAAAAACTTGATAATAACGCATTTACAGCATCTTATGTACAAGATATTAAAAACTACTATTATCCGTCCGGTATGTTGAAACAAAAAGATATTATTTATCTGGCGGATGCATATTCCAATATAATGTACAACAATATGGCTATTGAAACGACTTCTGAACTGCTAAACAGTGTTCAGGCGGAAGAAAGTGACTATAAAAACTATCTTATAGCCTTAGGGTTTTATAAATCAAATAACCTTCAACAAGCGTTGAAATACATTAACAATGCAGTAGTAGAAAATGATAAAAATATCAATTACTTAACACTAAAAGCAAAAATTCTTGCGGATTTAAATAAACCAAAGCAAGCTTTAAAAGTTTTAGAGAAAATTAATAAAACAAATTTTGTAACCACAGACTTTCAGAAAAAAGTCCGCGCAGGGGAAGAATATGTTTTGTATAAGACTTCCAAGGCAGAACCTTTAAAAGATTACCATCTTGCTTATTATTATCATCTGCAGGGGAAGAGCCTTCTTGCAACAAAAGTTTTGCAGACAGCGGTACTGCAGGCAAAACAGTACAGTCCTATGATATTTTCTCTTTTAGGCAGAATATATTATGAAAATGACGAGCCTTTAAAAGCTCAGGAATTTGCAGGAAGGGCGTTTAAAGAAGACAATGATAACTACCTGTCTGTCATTACCCTCGCAGATTTAAGTTTTGACAACCGAAAATATGATGAAGCTTTAAAATACTATAAGCGTGCTAAAAAGCTCACAAAAGACGCTGAGCCCTCTGTTGGTATTGCTAAAACATATCTTGCCTTAGAAAAGGATAAAAAGTCTAAAAAACTGTATGAAAAACTTCTTAAAAAATATAAATACGATGAAGAGTTGTTAGTAGAATCTCTAAAAGCATTCCCGCAAAAAGCAGATTACTATCTGCCGAGAGCTGTTTCTATGGATATTACAAATAATGACATCTGGCTTGGCTTAGCTAATTTGGCAATAAGAGACCAAAACTATACCATGGCTGCAACTTATTTAAATAATTCTTATTATATTGACGTAAATAACTTTAAATATTATTATTATTTAAGTCTGGTATTAAGAGCCAAAGGAGACATTGATTTAGCGAATCAGTCCCTTATAAGATGCTCTACATTAAATTCAGATTACGCAGCAGATGTGCATCCGGGGCAAAGTATATATGAAGAGTAATATTTTGATAGTAGAAGATCATGAACTAACCCGTTTTGGCTTAAAAACAGCTTTTGAAGCCTGTGATTTCGCAGGCATTATCTATGAGGCCGAATCTGCAGAAAAAGGGATTAATATTGCAAAAGAAAATGATATAGCCTTGATAATCATGGATTTAGGCCTGCCCGGCATGAACGGTATAGATGCTTGTAAAAAAATTAAAGCTTTAAATAAAGACATCAAAATTGTAATATTAACATCTCACAATGATGAAAGTGAAGTTTTGAGCAGTCTTAAGGCGGGTGCAAATGCATATTGCTCAAAAGAGATAAATCCCAAAAATCTTATACAAGTTGTTCAATCAGTCTTGGATGGCGCAGCGTGGTTTGATCCTTCTATTGCACATATTGTGCTGGAAGCTGCGACAAAATCCGAAAACAGAGATACCCAAAAGCCTGAAAAAGACTACGGGTTAACTTCCAGAGAAAAACAAATCCTGAAACTTATAACAGAAGGATGCAGTAACATAGAGATAGCAAATGAGCTCTTTGTTAGTATAAATACGACAAAAGCACATGTTGCAAGTATCTTGCAAAAACTTGAAGTAGATGATAGACTACAAGCAGCACTAAAAGCATTAAAAGAAAGATTGGTGTAACCTATGGGCGGAATTGCCTCAATATTGGTAGTAGATGATAATCCTAAATATTTAGAAGATGCCCTTCCTATGTACGGGTATGATGTTGCTGTTGCACAGGACGGCATTGAAGCTCTGAAGATTCTTACCGAAAAAGAAGGAGAGTTTGATTTAATTCTGTTAGATGTTATGATGCCTAACATGGACGGCTGGGATACTTTAAAGGCAATAAGAAGCAATAAAAATTTTAAGTATATTCCGGTGATTATGATAACAGCAGTAAGTGAAGATCAAAAAGTTGTCTCAGGATTAAAAATAGGTGCAGATGATTATATTGTAAAACCCTTTATTCTCCCGAATCTTTTAGCAAGAATTGAGGCGGTTTTAAGACGGTGCAACTGGCAGAAAGAAACTGCACCAAAAGGTGAAAAAACTCTCAATAAAGATGTTAACATTGATGCTCTGACCCCAAAGGAAAAAGAGGTTCTGGCGCTCGTTGCCAAAGGTGCAAGCAATCAGGAAATTGCAGACAAATTATGCGTCAGAGATGTTACGGTAAAAACTCATTTAAACAGTATATTTAAAAAATTAAAAGTTACAAACAGAACTCAAGCAGTATTGCTTGCAATGCAGGTTAACTTAATAAATTAGAAAGGTAAAAAATGTTGTCAAAAGATGAATTAATAAACTTATTACTTAATGATACAGAAGCGTTTAATCGTGAAATTAAAAACTCTCAGTCAGGGGTTGATTTAAGTGAAACAGATTTTTCTAATTCCAATATTGAGCAGGCGGAATTTATAAACGTAGATTTAACCTCCTCATCTTTTGCAGATTCTCATTTGAGTGAAGTAAAGTTTGAAGGATGCGACTTGACTTCCGTAGATTTTACCCGGGCAAATGTTGTGGAATCATCTTTTGGTGAGTCTGTCTTAAATGGAACAGATTTCAGCTATTCAAGGCTTGATTACTGTAATTTTTCAGACGCAGATTTAGCTGGTGCAATATTTCAAGGTGCTGATTTAACTAATTCGGATTTATCTTCTGCGGAAAATCTTAATGCCTGCAGGTTTGATGAAGAAACAGTATGGCCTGATAATGAATACCTTCCGGAAGATTTTGATTCAAAATACGCATCAGACCTGTCAGCATTACAGGATGCAGATGATTATGAACAGTCAGATTATTAACATCCCCTATATAATTCCATCCAGAGATACCTCTTCGCTATTATTAATAGATTTGTAGGATATATTTTCAAGCAGTTCTGCAAGTTTCTCTTTTAATTTATACTTAGAGCAGTACATTTGTGTATATACCTCATCCTGTTCCGTGATTTTGAACCCTTTTTGGATGTATTTTGCAACAACATCTATTGGACCGTCGGTGACAGCAGAAAGAGAAATTCCTTTTACATTAAGCCTTTGAGCTATTTGGTAAAGCAGACAAATTAATGTGCTTCCTGTATAGTTTACACGCCGCCCGTTATTTTGCGGTATGTCACAGATTGAATCGAGCACTATATTATTTCCGTGTTCATAAAAAGTCATAATACCGCAGGGTTTATTATTGCTTACGGCAAGATAAGCCTTATTTTCCTTATTAAGTGCTGATTCGACGGCATAATTAAATACTTTCTGCCACCTGAATTGATAATAATCGCACAATTCAGGCATAAGTTTCTTATAATCTACACTTGCACCAAGTTTTTTTATAAAATTATTATCTTTATTTGAAAGTTCATATATATCAATATGAGTTTTAGCTTTTTTGTAGACATTGCTTGTATTTGCAATACATCTTGCCTTAAAATTTATGTTATCCATATCTGTTATAAAACGTATGAAACAGAAAATGTATAAATTGTAACAATAAATTTACAATTTATACTTGTAAAATAAAACTTTTTAATGTACACTTAAATTACACTGGTAGAAAGAAGGAATATAATTATGTCAAAACAATGTGAAGTATGCGGTAAAAAGTCTTTAAAAGCAGCTAAATTAACATTTTCTCATAAACAAATCGTTAAAAGACAAACTCCGAATTTACAGGACATCAGAGTTAATGTAAACGGACAAACTAAGAAAATGACAGTATGTACTTCCTGCTTAAAAGCCGGAAAAGTACAAAAAGCTGTATAAAGAAGGTCTAATTAATTACTCTTACAGGACGGCTTAGATTTAAGCTGTCCTGTTTCAATTTTGTATTATCTCAAGAAGTCTTTCAAAATCATTGAATTTACAGCCTGCCGTTAACGATACCCTTAGCCTTGATGTTCCTATTGGAACAGTCGGCGGACGAATTGCGGGTATATAATACCCATTTGCACGCAATTTCTCTGACAATTTTACTGTCTTATCGTTATCACCTATCAAAATTGGTATAATTTGCGAAACTGAAGGTGTAATAATTCCATACGTGTTTAAGAGATTGTGTATTTGGGCTACAAGGACATTTAATACCTCTTTTCTTTCTTTAAGAAATTCAAATTTTTCTGTCAGAAGCCAATTTGACCAGGCAATGTTAATTGGCGGAATAGAGGTTGAAAATATAAAGGAACGTGCTTTATTGACTAAATAATCAATAATATTGAATGACGAAGCGCAATATGCACCGAATGAGCCAACCGCTTTTCCAAATGTGGCGGTTATAATATCAACATCTTTTCCGTAAGATATGCCTGAAAAATATTTTCCAAAGCAGCAGAAAGCGTGCGCTTCATCTATCATTAACAAGCAGTCATATTTATTTTTTAATTCAATCAGCCTGTCAATATCTGCTGTATCACCGTCCATGCTAAACACGGATTCCGAAACAATTAGAGCTTTTTTATATTTACTGCGTCTTGCCTCCAAAAGTTTTTCTAAATTCTCATAATCACAATGCTTAAATCTGAAAAAATCACCTTTTGCAAGAGTCATACCATCAATAATACTTGCGTGATTAAGTTTATCAGAAAATACCGCATCGTCTTTTCCTATAAGTGCTGATATAACACCTAGATTGCACTGATAACCGGTATTAAAAATAAGAGCCGATTCCTTATTCCAAAGTTTTGCGACCGTATTTTCAAGTGCTTTATATTCAGGAGAACTTCCGGTAAGAAGTCTGGCTGAGGCTGATGAAAAAGAACAATCATAATTTTTTAAAAATTCACGTCTTAGTTCTTCATTTGTGCTTATATCCAGATAATCATTGGAGGCAAAATTTATATATTCTCTGCCATTTACAATAATTTTCCCCTCTGCTTTTTTATCTATTTCCGGAATCTCACGGAATTGAGCATTTCTTTTTAATAAATCCAGTTCTTCCTTAATATTCATTATTTTTATTTAAAATCTCTTTTGCTTTATCCAGTTGTACGTCTTTTTTAGATTCTATAAAGAAATCAAATTCATTCCCGATTTCAATATCCGGTTTTATGCCGTGTTTATTAATATCAGTGCCGTTTGGAGTAAGATATCTCGCAATAGTGACATTCAATCCTGTTTCGTTTGGCAGCGGAACCACTTTTTGTACAAGCCCTTTGCCGAAAGTTTTTCTGCCAACCAATGTTGCCCTGTGATAATCTTTTAAAGCACCGGACAAAATCTCGCTTGCACTTGCACTGGCCCCGTTTACGAGTACTACAACAGGTTTATTAAGCGGAAATTCATCATTTTGAGCCATTATAGACTTTTTGTATCCGTTTCTGTATATTATATCTACTATTGGCCCTTTTGAAATAAACATATCTGCTATAAATACAGCATTGTCCAGAAGTCCGCCCGTGTTTCCCCTCAGGTCTATAATAAGTTTATCCGTATTTCTTGTATTTTCAAGCGCTTCCATAAACTCATTAGGTGTTGTTCCGCTCATAAAACTAATTATTTGAATATATCCTATGTGATTGTCTACAACAGAGCTTTTTACTGTTTTGATTTTAATTTCTTTTCTTTTAATCTTTTTAGTAAGCTTTTTGCCGTTTCTAAGTATAGAAAGTTCAACTATGCTGTTTTCCGGCCCTCTGACAAGTGCTGCTACATCAGAGATATTCATACCGTTAGTATCCTTACCGTCGACTGCAGTAATTATATCACCTTGCTTAAGCTGTGCAAAATCAGCTGGAGTAGAAGGCATAACACTGAAAATTTCAATTTTACCCGAGTTTGAATAAATATTAACTCCTATGCCGTATATTTTAGAAGTGATAGATGTTGTCAAATCCTGATAATCTTTTTTAGGCATAAATCTTGTGTAAGGCTCGTTCAGACTTGCAATCATAGTATCAATAGCAACACGGGCATCGTCATCTGTTTTAATTTTATTATGATACCTGGTTTTCCATCTGTCCCAGTCCTGATGGTTCAAAGTTGGTTCGTAGTATTCTTTGCTTATAACTTTCCAGGTTTTATCAAACAATTTTTGAGGTTCAATTTCACTTGAATTTACCAGAGCTTGTCTTGCAAAAAAATCATTTGTTCTGGTAAACATAGACATAAAAACATTGTTAAAAATTACTAAAATTAATACGGACAGCAAAAATATAAGTATGTGTTTTTTCTTCATACCTCAATTTAACATCAAGAATAAAGAGTAATCAATACACTTTCGGAGTATCAGCATGCTTATTATAATCTTATTTATAATCAAATCCCGGAGATGTCAGCGGAAGATTTTTATATCCTTCGTTGGCATAAACTGTTTTTTTAATATATTTGTTAGTATGTGCACCTTTATCAAGAAGCTGCTTAAGAACATTTTCCCTTGTAACTAAAGCTGACTCAAGATTGTTTGATTCGGGGTATTTTTGCAGAATTTCCGACCACACGACTGCTTCCATAGTCCAAGCATAAGTTTCTTCGCTCAAGGAATTATATTCATCCTGATGAATAGCTTCATGAGCCAGAAGTGATGCCAGGGCACCGGGCGGGGCGTATTGATGTTTCGGATTTATATATACATACAACTTTCCCTTTTTCTTCCAGCCGATTGCGTCAAAAGAAGAATAAGCTTCATTTATTTCGGACAAGTCTTTAAACATAACCTTAATGGGATATTGTGTAACATTATAACCTAAAAGGGCTTTTCTGGAAAACTCACCGGTTGTATCTTTCAACATATCCAAAGCAACGTGAAAAATCTGCTCATTAGAAATATCTTTATATTCATCAGAAATACTGTCAATGTATTCCTGAGTGTATTTTTTAGGCAGCTGCACGTTTGAAGGCACCGGCTCATAACGTTTTGCGACTGCAGGTGCAAGCGTAAGCCCCATAAATATTAATAATAACGCAATTCTCTTCATACGTCCTTCCTTTCTATTATTATATACTTATGCAAAATAAAAAGTCAAAAACCGCTTGCATAAAAGCTCTAATGTTGTTACAATAAGGCTTATGAGGGATTATGAACCGTATTTTACAGAAGATGGCTCTATCGGGCTTTATTCTTACGCAGATAAGGATGTTTATCATTCCAAGTTTGGTGCACTTACTGAGGCTTGGGAAAAATTTGTTATACCTTCCGGCGTAGAAGATTTCATAAAGAATAAAAAAGATTTAAAGGTTTTGGATATTTGTTACGGAATTGGGTACAACACAAAAGCTTTAATGAGTTTTATAATAAATAAAAATAAAATTAAAAGAAAAAATTTTTTTCAAAGAATATTTTCAAAAGTACATAATATCGTATCGATACATACAAATAACACAGATAAAAAAAATGAGAATTTATCGCCATATAACGAATCGATTTATCCGGATAACAATCCGCATATTTTTATTGATTGCCTCGATATAAATGAAGAACTTGTAAAAATATCTCCTTTATTCAGAACCGTAAAAACCCCAAATGAAATTTACTCAGAAATAGTTCCGGAAATATTTGATTGTATGGGGATATATTATACACTTCAAAAAAAATTTGCAAATTTTGCATCTCGTTTTTCACCAAAGAACCGCAGGGAAATAAAAGAACTTTTGGATTTAAAATTTAAAGTAATGTATCTTGATAAAGAATACCGAATAAACGGTTTGGTAAATTATATACTTCTAAATGCGTTAAGTTCAAAATACCAAAAAGAATATCTTGATGAGAACATAAAAAAAATATTAAAAGAAAAGAAGAATCGGAAGTTTTTTGACAAATCTCTTATAAAATATGCCCGTTTTAATCAAAAATGGGGGTATAATTCATCCTCCACAGGTATTTTATCGGCCTTTTTACATAATATATATTATCTCCATTTATCGAGACGATATAAAAACATCGATTTTAAGAACGCTCAGAGCCTCTTTAAGCTTAATTTCTACGTAAATGACGCAAGAAAGAGTATTTTACAGCTAAATTCTCAATATGACCTAATATACCTGGATGCTTTTACCTATACAAAAGCACCTCAACTGTGGACAACCGAATTTATAGCAGAACTTTATAAACGAATCTCGCCCTCAGGAGTACTCCTGACTTATTCCAATTCTGTACTTGTCAGAAACACTCTGCTTGAAAATAATTTTTATGTCGGTAAAATCTATAATACAAAAACTAAAAAATATATTGGTACAATTGCATCCAAAGATAAATCAAAGATTAAATATCCGCTTTCAGCTTATGAACTCGGCCTGTGCGCAACTAAAGCAGGCATACCATACCATGATCCTAACTTATGTTTTTCTAACCGGGAAATAATTGATTTTAGAGAATATGAATTTAGGCACAGCACGCTGATGAGTTCATCAAAATATTTAAAGCTTAGAACATTAAGGAGAGATGACGATGTATGACCTTATTATTGCAGGCGGCGGGACTGCCGGATGTGCCTGCGCCTATACTGCCGGAAAACTAGGTTTAAAAACCCTGATTGTCGAAAAAAAATCCTTTCTGGGAGGTTCAATAACTGCGTCTCTTGTTATTCCGGCAATGAAAACCTCTGATAATGCTATAAATACAGATTTTTTCAACAAACTTTATCTGGAATTAGAAGCCATCGGAGGGGCTGTAACATACATTGACGGCAATAAAGGCTGGTTTAATCCGGAACTTGTCAAAATCACACTTGATAAAATGTTAACAGAAGCCGGAGTAGATATTTTATTTGAGTCAACTATAGAGAAAATTGAAGAAAAATTATCTTCATATATCGTCACGATAGAGAGCGATAATACAATTTTTGGCACAACAGAATTATCACACCCTATCGAAACGAAATATCTTGTAGATGCAACCGGTGATGCAAAAATTTGTGAAAAATTAAATTGTGAAAAATTAAATTCTAAAACTGAAACTCAACCTGCTAATTTAAGATTTATAATGAGCGGAGTAAATGTGAAAGAGTTCTCAGACTGGATAATTGAGTTTGATAAAGACAGGAATGTTACAACATCCTTCACAAAAGACGGCAACATCTATTTATCAACTGCTTATACCTGGGATACAGATAGACACTGGGCTCTTGCCCCCATATTTAAAAGGGCTGCCGAGGAAGGAATACTGACTAACGAAGACTGTAACTATTTCCAGATATTCTCTGTAGCCGGAACCCCGGATTCTATTGCTTTTAACGCCCCGCGGCTTTTGAAATACTCTTCTCTTTCGGAGGCCTATATTAAAGGCAGGGCAAGCATTCTAAGGATTTCCAAATTTTGCAGAACTTATCTTAAAGGTTTTGAAAATTCTTATATATCAAATATTTCAAATTCTCTGGGAGTAAGAGTTTCCACCCGAATTAAAGGCCAATACGTATACTCTGCTAACGATTTGAGAAGCGGCAAAAAATTTAAACATCCGATTGTCAAGTCAAACTACCCAATTGATGTGCATTCTGCTCAAAAAAATTCTTCCGTACTTGAAAAGGTCTCTCAAGAATATGAACTCCCGATAGAATCGCTTATAGTAAAAGATAATTTGTTTGTTATAGGCAGATGTATTTCTGCGGATTTTGAAGCTCAGGGTGCACTTAGGATAATTCCCTCGTGTTTTTCTATGGGAGAAGGCCTGGCAAAATTTTTAGCTTCTAATATAAATTTATAGTATAATCAATTTATGGCTGTATACTTTTTTTATGGGGATGAAGACTATAATATAGAACTTGAGATAGAAAAAATGCGCTCAAGGCTTAATCCGGATTTTCTCTCAATGAGTTTTCAAACTTTGGATAATCCTGATTACCAAACACTTATTAATACTCTAAGGACACCTCCTATGATGTTTGGGGAAATGCTTGTTATTATTAATGCAGAGGCATATTTTCTGTCGAATAAAAATTATTTTGACGATAAAGAGCTGGAGGATATTGAGGATGCTCTTAAAAATAATCCCGAGCAGCTAAATGTAGTATTTGTTGTAAAATTACCGAGAAATGAAAATAAAAAGCCGGATTCTAGACGGAAACTCTATAAAATTTTATCAAAATTCAATACTAAAGAATTTCCAGTTTTTAAAACTTATAAATCTGATGATATTGCGCTCTGGGTCAAAAATCACGCTAAATCAAAAGGTATCAGCCTGAATAATGATGCACTGATGCTTCTTGTCGAACAAATAGGCAACAACCTTAGGGATTTTGATACTGAACTTGAAAAATTAAAACTCATTGCATATCCTGAAAAAGTCGTAACTAAGAAAATGGTTCAGGATATTTGTATCTCCAATCAGGATTTGTTTAATTTTACAGAACTTATGCTTAAAGGTGAAAAAGACAAGGCTTTGTTAGAATTTAAAAATCTTCTGGATAAAAAGCATCCCTTGGAACTTTTATCAGCTATTCAAACTATGCTTCGAAAATGGATACTTCTAAAGGTCAACTCTTCTATGTCGGCTTTGGAACTCTCGAAGCTTACGGGGCAACACGAATTTGTCGTAAAACAAACATTGGCAAAACTTAAAAATACAAAAGCTTCTGAACTTATAAAACTGAAAGAGAACCTTTTTGAGGCAGAATGCAAAATCAAGTCAGGGGAAGCTCTTGATATGATTGCGGAGGTAGAGTGTGCTATTATCAGATAAATACCCTTTTTTAACAAATTATTTTACACAGGCGATTACTGCATCAAACAAGGCAATGCCTCAAAGTATACTATTTTACGGCAATGATTTAAATTCTCAGTATATTATGGCAAAAGAAATAGCCCGACTTTTAAACTGCCAAGACGAAAAGAATGATAGCTGCCAATGCCTGAATTGCAAGTGGATACGAGAAGATTCTCACCCGGCAGTACTTACCATTTCAAGGCTGGACAACAAGCCTGAAGATGACGATTCTAAAACGGTAATTTCAATTAAACAGTCGCTTATGATTAAAGAAATGCTTGTTACTTCTTCTGATTTCCATAGAGTATTTATTTTTTGTGACAGGGATGATGACGGGAATATTGCAGGTCTTAATCCGCAAAACTTTCAAGCAGAAACGTCTAATTCTCTGCTGAAAATTATAGAAGAACCTCAGCCCGGCATAACATTTATCTTTTTAACCAGATATATTAATGATGTTTTGCCAACAATAATTTCACGCTCACAATGTTTCTTCATTCCATCTAAAGAAAAAATAAACTATGATTACTCAACTGTAGAAGGCATATTTACCAATTATTTTGAAATCCCGAGAAAAGAGGTTTTTAATATCTCTCAAAAATTACAGGATTTAGCCAAAGAAGTTCCGGTTAACACAATTCTTGAAAGTATTCAAAATTATATACTTGCAGTTCTTAAAACTAATCCGCAGAATCATGAATTAATCAACCATATAAAAATATTAGAGAATGCAAAACGCCAGGCAAAGCTTGGTATACGCCCGATGAATATTTTCGATGATATCTGCCTGAAACTTATACACTAGTGTTCCTGAATGGGGGCCAGAGTTCCCAACAAATAAGAAAACACAAAAACATTATACAAATACATAACAATTGATAAAAATCCAATTAATATATTTTTTATAAAATATTGCGGAATCCATAAATACAACTTATTTAAAACGAAATAAGTTATTACACTCCAAATAACTAATAATAATATTTTTCCAAAATATCTAAAAGGATAGTTTCCCATTAAATATACAGCATTTCTAAGGTTCCAGACTGCAACGACAGAATCTCTGCGTGCATAATTCCACAAAAGAGCCGGAATAAATACTGTCCAGAATACTAAAATAAACATTTGTACAGTAAATTCTAGTTTATTAATGTTAGCAGAATAAAACATTAGCCCCAAAGGTATAAAAAGCAAAAACGTTGCGAAAATTGACGCAATGCCTCTCCACATAAGCCTTAATAAGCGAACCTCAGGTAAATTCAATCTAAAAATTTCTTTAATTCGTCCATTATAAATATTTGCAGATTCTATATCAAACTCTCTGTTAATAAAAGCTTCCGTAAGTTCCCAGAAATACCCTTGAATATAGAATATCGGACATAAAAACAGTATACCGGCTGCTAATGCCGCATACTGAATGTTAAAAATATCAACATATTTAACTAATAAATGGTAGATACAAACAGCCAGAAATGCAAAACCTAAGGTTAAAACAAACATTTTAACCCAAAGTTTTTTTAATTCTTCATACCTAAACATCCAGACAAAAGGTTCAAACATAAATCTCTATCTCGAAAGTGAGATACTTGTAACTCCTACATTTCGCGCACTATCCATAAGTTTAACAACAGCACCGTGTTCAGCATTGTCATCTACCTGAATCAGCAGGCCGTCAGGAAAGTCTTTTGCATACTGAGAGACTGTTGATTCCAGATTTTCAGCAGGAATCTCCTGCTCATTAAACAAGTATCTGTTATCTGCAGTTACCGTAAAACTCATAATTTTCGAATCCTTGAGAATTTGTTCCTCATTAACAATCTCAGGTACTGCCAGATTAAGTCCCTGTTGGTCCAGAAGCGGTGCTATTACCATCATAATGATAAGCAGTACTAAGAATATATCAGTCAATGGTGTAATATTAATCTCATTAAAACTGTCACGCATTATTCACTCCAATTCTCGTATTTATTATCCTGCGGCAATGCAGTCTGCGCCCCTTGCAGAGTGTTATTAGAAGTATAATTAGATGTATCAAGCTTTTCTTGTGCTTCTTCTAATTTTTTCTGAGTTTTTTTATTCAGCGGTTCTCCGGCTACGATTAATTTTTTATAATGAGCGTCTTGCGCAGCATCCATAATATCCATTATAACCGAGCTTTTTACCTTTTCATCTGCCTTAACAATAACCTCTGCTTTATCATTATTTCCCTTTAATTTTTCCAAATCAGATGCTAAAGTTTCAATAGAAGAACGCTTGCTCTCTACATACACCGTTCCGTCTTTTGTAACAGAAACAGTGACTTTTCCCTGCTCTATTGCGGTTCCGCTGTTAACTTCCGGTACACTTATAGAATTATCAATAGACTGAAAAGTCGGTGCAACAACCATCATAATTATTAACAGCACCAGAAAAATATCCGTTAGCGGTGTTATATTAATTTCAGTAAATAAAGCTTTTTTACCAGATTTTATAGCCATAATAGGATTCCTTGGTTCTAACCTAAAGCAACGCTTGATTTAGACTGCACAGGCGTCTCTTCTTCCGAATCAACAAAGCTTAAGAAAAGCAGTTTTATCAACTGAAAATCATCTTCAAACCTTCTGACAGTTGATTGGAAAGTGTTATAGCAAACAACGGCCACAATAGCAACCCCAAGCCCGAAAGCCGTTGCAATCAAAGCCGAACCAATACCCATAGCTACCGCGGCTGACTGATTGCCTTGGGATGCTAAATCCTGAAATGTATAAAGGATTCTAACAACGGTGCCGAATAACCCTAAGAAAGGTGCTACACCCCCAATGGTACCAAGTATTGTTAATCTGTGTTCCAGTTTTCTTGTAGCAAGGGCTGATGCTATATCAAAAGATCTAGAAAAACCTTTTTTCTGTTCAGAAAGTATTCTTACCCCTTCTTCAGTAACCTCGCCGATAATTCCACCGCATTGAACAGCCAGATTCTGCGCACCCATAAGATTATTTTTTGCAAGTTCTTTTTGAAGTTTCGGAATAAACTCAATAACATTTCTTTTATTTGCATTATAAAAAGCAGCTCTGTCTATTGCAACCATAACGGTTAAAATCGAACAAATAAGAATCGGCAATAATACCGGCCAGTCTAGTTGAATTGAATGTAATAATAAATCCATAATTTTATCCTCTTTAATATCCTCTTTTACTTTTTATATTATCTCTTATTTAAAATTTAGGCAACACTGCCCGACTTGATTATTTGTTATCTGCGACATAAAACTTAATTTTTATATCATAATAAGGCTCTTTTACTGCTGCTGGAAAAGCACTGCATTTAGATTTCTGAACTGCATCATAAGCAGCCGTATTTGCATTTTCATTAGCAGACTTTGCTAAATATACAATATCACTGACAACGCCATTCCTCATTACTCTAAAAGCAACATCGACCTGACTGTTTGTGTCCAAAGAAGGTTTCCAATTTGGAGGTACTTTTGCAATAATATCATTTTTTACAGATTCAGCTATACCTTTTGGCAGACCTATGCTAATATACGGAATTTTTGCCTCCTCAACTTTACAAGTTGTACATTTTTTATTATTCTGGTTAACCTTTGTAGGCGCATATTGATACTGCGGCAAATATTTTACATCTACAGAATTCCCGGTTATATCAAACTCCATTGATACTAGAACTCTTGAATTGCCTCTATTAAATGGTTGAAAAGGTCCTGAGGCCAATATTCTTTTTATAGCGGTTTGTTGAAAATAACCGGACTTTGAAGGCTCTTTTATATCATACGCAATAATCTTTCCAAAAACATCAATATTAACCAACAATTTGACACTATTCATTTGTCCCGGCAAAGGATCTGACCAATTTAACAATAAAGAGTAAGCAAGATATGGCGCATATTTTTCACTAAGCCACTTATCACTGCTTGCATGTTTTTCAGGAGAATCATCATTTAAGGGTAATCCCAGCTTTTTACGATGCTCATTTATTTTCTCTCTAAGCTGCTTGTTATTAGCATCTGCGACAGGAATATCAAATGCTACACTCCCAGGGTCAATTTCAACCTTATCGTTTTTAAAGTATACAGGAATAAAAATACCAGCCTCTGTTATAGCCAAATCTCTGGTTAATCTTTTAAAAGGTGCTGCTTCTTTCATAACCTTTATTGCTGCTTCTTCACTAAAATTTTTGCTTGGATTACATGCTATTTCATGCGTTAAGCTGAGCGAGCCGTCCGGTAATATATACAACAAACAAAAACTTGTCGCGTATTTCCTTGCATCAACTTCTTTCCAGGCTTTGTCTAAATCAGCTTCTAAATATTGAAAATATTCATTAAAATCCTTCGGATTCTGTTTTAATTTGCTGACAATAGTATTATCTTTAATAGCAGGAGGAATATAATCAAAAAAATTAATAACACCATTTTTATGATTATCAGTATCTTTAAAATCTTGCTTATCTTGCTTATAAATAAAAGTATCTATTTCAGAACTATTAGAACTATCTTGTGCAATAAGCTGCTTTTTTTCAGGAGGAGATTGTACCTTGGCAGTTTGTTTTAACCCCAAATATGCACAAATTAAAAACAAGATAAAAATACACAAGGCAAAAAAAGTTGCCTTTATTGTCTTTATTACCTCATCAATATTATACAAAATTCCTCCTGTTTCTAATATCTTGATCCGCCAAACACGTTGTAGTCAAACGTAAACTGTATATCAATACTTTGTCCTCTAAAATCTGCAGGCAGAGGTCTGAATGGCGCAGTAAGTTCAACTGCTTTTAAAGCCGCCTGATCTGCTGACGGCAGCCCGGAAGAACGATGTATCCGGCATGAAAGCAATCTGCCGTCTTTAGCTATTTTGAACAACAGAACAACTCGTTTACTTTCATTCCCCTTCGGAGGATCCCAGTTTAGTTTAATTCTTCTCTGCAATTCTCGCATATATGGGCCGAAGTCAGGTTCTCTTAATGCATCAATACCCGGCGCCCCGCCTCCGCCTCCCGGATTCCCGATATTTCCTGTTCCGGAAGACCCTCTTGCAAGCGGGCTATTGGTGCCTCCGCCGCTAGAAGGTGATAAGGAAGGTCTTGGTGCATAACTACTGCCGGTTTTAGGTGCCCCGCCCGATGAAGCCGATGATTTTGCACCATTAGGTGCAGAAGTTCCGCCTATTGGTCCGGTAGCCAATGTTTTTCCTACAGGCGCACCTTTGGGCGCAGGAACAGCAAAAGGAGTTGAAGGCTTTGCTACAGGTGCCGGTGCTGACAAAGGTTTTGAGCTGGGCCTTGCTGTAGGCGGCGCCGGTTTTGCAGGAGAAGGCTTGCTTGCCTTTGGCTGCTGTACAGTTTTTTGGACTGCTTGCTTCTGCTGAACCTGTTGTTTTTGTTGTTGTTTTATCTGCTTTTTAACTTCTTGCTGTTGTTTTTTTATAAGTTGATTTGCGCTCTTTGCGGCTGCTGATGGTTTTGAAGCCTTTTTGGGCGCAGGAGAAGGCATTGATACCTTACGCTTAGGATCATTAATACCGCCGCTTCTGGAATTCATATCAGAACGATTTTTAGTATTCGGATCTCTTGGCATTGCCTCTTTATCAACAAGAACAAATTCAATATCTTTTTTTAGCTGCGCTTGAGGTTTTTTAAATAATGTCAAATTTATTCCCATCAAAGCTAATGCAACTGTTATTAACCACGCGAGGAGTACAACAGCAGGATGGAGAGCTGTTGATATAGCCAGAGATTTTTTTATCGGGATAACTTCCGGTTTGCTTGTAACTATGGAAGGAAGTGTATATTCTTCAATATCCTTCTGTTCATCTTCTTCTATAAAATTTTTATTACTTATTATTGCCACTTGATATTTCTTTCTTTTATTACTCTATTAGAATAATAAGTTTACAAGTAATTTAAATTAACCTGTTTACTAATTTTCATAACTATAGCTTGAAGCCGAAACAGTAATCGGTTGAGTAAGCAACAATTCTATGCAGGCATTTGCGGGTATTTCAACATCATCCCCTTTATCCCACACAGATTTTACTAATCCGCCTCCTGCCCCTACGGCAGTACCTAACGCAGCACCTCTTCCTACGTTACCGCCTGCTAAAGCACCGAAAACTAAGCCTGAAAGTGCCCCGGCAGCGCTGCCTGCGGCTAAGTCTTTTGCATAATCTTTCGTCACATCAAGCTTTGTTCCGCCTTTTAAAACACCTGATCCGTCATCCGTTTTTATAATAGCAGAGATGGGTATTTGAGTACCGTAAGGAGTGTTAATTTGAGTAAATCTAACGCTCAATTTACCATTCATACTTCCTCTTTTGGCTTTTGATGCTTCTATCACGGTTCCATATACAGAACTTCCTGCCGGTGCTATAAGTTTATTATTATAGTAAAAATCAGAATTTAAGAGTAAGCTTACCGATTGGCCTGCTGTCAGATTTGAAGAAGAAAGAGGCGATGTAAGCATTACAGGCATGGTAGTTCCTGCCGGCACCATAACAACATTCCCCTGGAGAGGCTGATTTGTACTGTACTGCATAGGCGCTTGATAATAACGGCTGTCATATACAGGGGGAGTCTGCGTTTGTTGATACGTATAATTTGCGTCAGCAAATACAGGACATACAAATGTAGTTAAGATTAATATTGTAATAAGCTTTTTATCCATAAAAATCCTCTCCTTATAACATTTTATAATTAAACCTTAATTTGTCAATTCTGAATGCGTCAGATGAATTGGTGCAATAAGAACAACTATTAGATTTGCGCCTGAAGAAACCGTAACATGTTCCCCCATTTTTCTTTGCCCTCCCGGTACGCACTGAAGTGTCCCCATGGCTCTAAACATGGCCCATCTTTGATAATGAGGCATTCTAATATATTTTGCCGGTGCAGTAAGTTCTCCTCCGATTGTATTATTATTAGAGGTATATATATATGATTTTATCGGAACTTCATATCCGTCAGGCAGGCGCATTTTATTTATAAAAACTTTCATGGAAGCATTAGTTCCAATAATAGGTTCATTTTTTTTATCAATATAGCCTGTTAATACAGTACCTTCCGGAATAACATTTTTATTAAACATATAAATATCAGAAGTTGTTTCAAATGTTAACACATCCCCTTCTTCGCAATATGCCGTTGAAAACTCCTGGAGGGAAATGACAGGGATGTGTGTTCCCTGGGGTATATCGAACTCGTCATAATCACGAAGTTCCGGCTCAGAAGCCAGAGTGTAAGGTATAAAAAACATTAACAACAGAGTGATCAATATTCTCATACATATTATTATAATATTTTCAGGCTGATTGTCCAGATAAAGAAATACATCCAATGTAACTCAATACCCATTGAGTTACATTGAGGATATTTTTTTAGGCTGAAACACCCTCAATGAGATATTTTTATCTTGTCCTTTTCTTTCTCTTTTTTTGCGACTAAAAAGA